>JABHWT010000212.1 GCA_018657645.1 Halieaceae bacterium
TCGCAAGTCCCCTCGGGTGCGAGGTGGTTCATATAGCTGATATTGCGCTCGACCGTTAGGCCCGGAGCGTCCATTGGGAACAAAACCTGAGAGTGGCGCTGGTGAGGCGGCGCATCGGGGTCGGTTACGCCCAGGACAATACCCAGTCTTGCCCGGGGGTCCAGAGCACCGGTGATAAACCACTTGCGGCCATTGAGGATATAGCTCTTCCCATCGCCTCGAATCGAGAATTGAATATTGGTCGCATCCGACGAGGCCACATCGGGTTCGGTCATCATGAAGCAGGAGCGAATATCGCCCTCAAACAGGGGCTTGAGCCACTGCTCCTTTTGCTGTGGCGTGGCAGACAAATGCAAAAGCTCCATATTGCCGGAGTCCGGCGCACTGCAGTTAAACACTTCAGAGGCCCAGTACACCCGCCCCATTATTTCGGCCAGTGGCGCGTAGTCCAGGTTAGTGAGGCCTGTGCCAGGCGCTCCCTTGGGTAAATCCGGCAAAAAGAAATTCCACAGGCCTTCATCTTTGGCCAGCGCCTTCAAGTCTTCGACCACCTGCGGTGGGTAAACCCCGCTGGACACATCCTCGTGGAAACGATGCTCATGGGGTATCACGTATTCCTGCATGAAATGGTGAACGGCCTGCTGTAATTCGATTGTTTTATCCGAGAAAGTGAAATCCATTAACTGCCATCCTTGAGATTACGGTTGCCTTATTCTGACACATCTTCAATGCGAGTTTGAGTGGCAATGTACCCTGGTCGAGGTTTCCAGCTTGCGAGCCACACATTCATAAACTATGCTCTGAATATGTCTATTCAAAGTCCCCCCAGTGTTCGCTCAAGCGGCCCGGGTATCAGGCGTAATATTGTTGTTGTATTACTGGTCTTAGGATTTGTACTCGCTGAAGATACCCTGGCCGCCGGGACGAAGAGCCAGGCGGCGCTCTCCATTGGTATACCGCGCTACACCAACCCCCAGCTCCTTGTAAATCGAATGCGACCCTTGACCGACTACCTGAATCGCACGCTGGACTTCCCTGTTGAACATGAAATAGGAGCAGTGGGAGAAGGCTTCCTTCATCAACTGCGTAATGACAGGTTTGATTTAGCATTTGTCGATGCCTGTGAGGGCTTGAAACTGGTCGACGAGTTCGGTTTTCAGATAGTCACTCATAACACCTCTCCCACAACTGTACTTTTTACCTACAAGACATCGGAAGTCCGGCGGGTTCAGGACCTTACCGGGAAGGTGGTGTCTGCCTCTCTTCGTGGGCGCGACCTGGCGGGATCACCCGCCATGCAGATATTCAAGCGTCATGAATTTGATCCAGCGCTAGAGAATACCCGCTTTCAATACCACGAACGCCAAGAAGGGGTGGTTCTTGAAGTACTGGGTAAACGGAGTGATGCCGGATTTGTTCGAGAGAGTTTTTATCGCACATTGGCCGAGGCCCTGCTCGACACGCTGTACGTGATTGCGGTAAGCCAAATCAGCGAGGATGCATTGTTGGTTGCCACACCGACAACATCTGCGGAGATTATTGGGTCGATGCGACGCGCGCTAATCGGCTTCTCCACGCAACCCGAGGCACCGGAATATTTCAGGGTATTTGGCTTGACGGGCTTTGAGCAAACTAAGCCGAGCAACCTTACGCTCATTCGCAAGCGCTGCACGGCGACCGACACCATTATTTTCCCCTCTACTCCAGCACAGAGTGAGTCGTCGCCGGCACGATCTGGCTTCTAAATTCGGGCGCTAAACCAAACTAAAACCACTCTTGGCAAGGGGCAACTCCCGTACCCGGATGCCAGTCGCGCTGAATATGGCATTGCCCACCGCCGGGGCCAGTGGTGGCAGGGCGGGCTCACCCAAACCCGTGGGTGGATAATCCGAGTCGAGAAAATGGACGTCAATTTGAGGTGCATCTGGCATTCGCAGAGGGCGATACTGATGGAAGTTGCTCTCCTGAATGCGACCGCCTTCAATGCTCAACTCCAGCCCCATCATGGTGCTGAAACCGTCGATCACAGAGCCCTGTACCTGGCTCTCGGCTCCACTTAGATTAATAATGGGGCCGACATCGGCCGCCACGGTAACCCGGTGCAGCGCCAGTTTGCGGTTTTTATCGACACTGACCTCGGCCACTTCCGCAACATGGCCGCGGTGACTGTAGTAGAAGGCCAGGCCCAGGCCAGTTCCCGCAGGACGCGGCTTGTGCCAACCCGCCTGCTCTGCAGCAGCCGTTATCACCCGCGCCGCCCGCTCCGGGTTCAGGCCATCCAATTTGGCGCCACTTTGCAGCGGCATAGCCATCAATTCCAGCAGGAATTCCAGGTGATCGCGCCCGGCAGTCGCGGCCAATTCATGAATAAAGCTCTGCACTGCAAACGCGATAGCATTTGAGCCCGGCGCCCGCCAGTAGCCACTGGGAATTCCCGAGGCTAATTGGGTGCGCGTTATACGCGCATTGGTCACCATGGGCACAGGAAATACACTGGCCTTCATGTCACCTCCGCGCGAGGGAGATTTGCCGTTCTCGGAGAACGTGATGAAATGATCGTCCCAGGCCACCACCCGACCCTCCTCGTCCAGCCCTCCACGCAGGGCATGGAAACCACCGACCCGATAAAAGTCATGGGCCATGTCGTCCTCTCGGCTCCACTGTAATTTAACCGGCACGCCTGCTCTTTGGGATATCGCCGCCGCCTCGCATACGGTGTCATTCATCAAGCGACGACCAAAGCCACCGCCGCAACGGGTCTGGTGCAAAGTTACGGCAGATGTCGGAATGTTCAGCAGTCCCGCCACGTTGCCCAGAGCGCTCTGGGGCGTCTGGCTAGATGCCCATACATCGCAGCTACCATCGTGATAGTGTGCACTGCAGTTTTGTGGCTCCATCGCAGCGTGAGCCACATAGGGGTAGGCGTAGAATGCCGTGTGACTGCGACCGGCCCCCGCGAGCGCAGACTCTACCGCACCGTGACTGACCACCACATCCTCGCCGTTACCTGCAGCCAATTCCCGCGCACGTTTCTGGGTTTGAGTCCAGCTATCGCTAGCAGCGTCGGACAGTTCCCACTCCACCTTCAGTTGCTTTCTGGCACTGAATGCCGCCCAGGTGGAGTTAGCAATAATGGCCACACCGGGCATCAGTTCGGTGGTTTCGCCATTGCCGACCAATTCAAAGACGTGGCTAACCCCAGGAAGCTTGCGAACCTCCTCAAGATTTGCAGTTTTAACCGTACCACCCGTGGCCGGGCATTTCTCATACACGGCATAATGCAAACCTGGGATCTGCTGATCTATCCCGAACAAGGGTTGGCCCGTGACAATGGCCCGGTTGTCAACACCGCTAATCCTCTGCCCAATCAGACGAAACTGATCGCGCGATTTCAATTTCAACTGGTCGTCGCCGGGAATCGGCATGCCCGCTGCCGCACTCGCCAGTTCGCCGTAGCTCAGAGAACCCTTTTGTTGCGGATGACTCACCCTTCCGGACTGGGTTGAACACGCCTGAGGCGCCACATCCCACTGACGAGCTGCAGCCTGCACCAACATGGCTCGCGCGCTTGCGCCGACGCGACGCAAAACAATCCAGTTATCGGGTACAGAATGCGATCCCCAAGCAAACTGAGAACCGTATCGGAGGTAATCGACAGCCGATTGAATGACCTCTACCTGGGCCCATTCAACATCCAGCTCTTCCGCAACAATCATCGGCAGAGCCGTTTTCACCCCCTGACCCAATTCGGGGTTTTTTGCGGCGATGATAATGGTATTGTCTGGCCGTATCTGGACATAGGCGTTGAGTGAGGCGGCTTTAGTCTCGGCGCCAGTCGGCAAGTGGAAGCCAATCACTAACCCTCCGCCTACGACCCCGGTCAATTTGATGAATTCTCTACGCGAAGTATTCATACTTGCTGCTCCTCCGCGTCCATGGCGTTATAAGCCAGGCCGTCGCTGGCCATTCTGATCGCCTGTTTGATCCGCACATAGCATCCACAGCGACAGATATTTCCGGCCATCGCCTGGTCTATATCGGCGTCCGAGGGAGATGGATTGGCATCCAGAAAGGCCGCTGCAGTCATTATCTGCCCCGCCTGACAGTAGCCGCACTGGGGTACATCGAGGTCGATCCAGGCCTGTTGTAGCGGATGCAGATGCTTGTCACCTTGCGCAAGCCCCTCGTTGGCGAGCCCCTCAATAGTAGTAATCTTTGCGCCCACGGCAGCTACGGCAGTTACCGAACAAGAGCGTACCGGGAGGCCATTGAGATGCACGGTGCAAGCACCACAATAACCACCGCCACAGCCGTATTTAGTGCCCACCAGGCCCAAACTGTCACGCAGCACCCACAGCAGTGGAGTGTCCTCGGCGATGTCTTCCACCGTTCGGATTTGGTCGTTGATTGTGAGGGTAACTGTCGCCATTTTTTACTCCTGATGATTCACCAAAATCCGGTCAATCATATGCGATCATGGTCCTCTGTTCTGAAGCCGGATTCAAGGAGAACGACCATCCATACGAGCGCTAGCTGGTGCGCATCCAGAAACACTACTTTTTTACTAGACTTTGGAGGCGACTGTAAAGGTTAGCTGTTTTGGACACCATCGCCCGGCCTTCGGCTTCCCTCACTACAGCCAGTTTTCACGGGCCCGCCTTGACGCGCGTCCCTGCGCGGCAAGGCTTTCCGGCACGTCCATGTGCCTCCAACCCCTGAAAACAAGCCTTCGTTCGGCGAGCTCAAAGGTGTCCAAAACAGCTAACCTTTACAGCCTCCCCGTTGAGCTTAGTAGTTTCTGGATGGGCGCTCACTAGTCGGTAAAAAGGGAGTAGTGGGGGAACTCCAGTTGGATATCAGTTTCACCGGCTGCGGCCTGCCTGGCGGCGCGGGCTCGTAATGCCTGTAGATCGCCGGTGATGGCACCGCGCATTTTTGCCACGTTGTTCCACTTCTGCATAAAACCCTCTGGTTTCTCGCCGTTATCCTGCGCCTTTAACAACACGCCTAATTTCTCGAGTGCTTCATACAATCGCTCGGCCTGACGCTGCTCAAACCGCGTGATGTCATCGAGGGCCTGTGCCAACACGGCCGACCGTATACCCTTCGGTGGTGGTTGTTGACCCGGCGAAAACGCTTCGAAGTAGGCCCGGGACTGATCGAGGGAAATAACGTCCGCATTGCGCCAGAAAGGCAGGGTCGCGCGGTTGAGCAAGGCATCTGACTCGGGCTCAACTACCAGGACCGTGGGGGTACCATACACAATCGGCTCGCCGTAGCGGGTGATGATATCTCTAATATATTCGAAATACCCCACATTGATGAGCAACACTTCATAGTTCTTATCGAGCAGCGCTGCGATTTCAGGATTGCCCATCATTCTGACGAATGCCAGACTATCGTGACACCAGTTCGCTCCCATGACGTACATCAGTAATTTGTCGCTGGCCACGGCGCGCTTGCGGGCGGCATTCATCTGGGCAAAGACTCCAGCGTAGGAGTCGGTCTCGGGAAAGGGTGTAAATTCTTGGGCGCGACCGGCATTGGCCAAGGAGGAAAATCCTATAGCGATTACGGCAAACAGTACCGCCAGGTGGTTTACACGAAATACTCTCATTTTCCTCACCTGCACATTCCTCATTGTTGGACCTGTCCTTTTATCCTAAAAAGTTGGCCGCGGCAAACATCCCGCCAGCACCCGTGTAATATCCGGCGTGGAATGACTACTGCAGCGTCTTTAAAATCGACAACATTCGGTTGGCATAGTTCGATAACCTCCGTATATTGACCTCAGCATGAACTACATCAGTAATAACTTTGACCACCAGCAGCAATCCCGGATTGGCGTCCTGATTACTAACCTGGGCACGCCGGATAAGCCCCAGAAAGAACAGCTGAGGACCTACCTCCGACAATTCCTGTCCGATCCCCGAGTGGTGGAAGTCCCACGCCTGCTATGGTGGCTGATACTCAACGGCATCATTTTGAACCGGCGTCCCAAACAGTCGGCCGCAGCCTATAGCAGAATATGGACGGAGGCGGGCTCTCCCCTGTTACTGCATACTCAGGATCAGGCTAACGCGCTACAGGAGTCCCTGTCCGCCCGTTTCGGTGACAATGTGATCGTCGATTTTGGCATGCGCTATGGCCAACCTTCTATTGGCAAAAAATTGCAGAGTCTGCTCGATCGCGGCGTTGGGAAATTGCTGGTGCTACCCTTGTATCCACAGTACGCGGGCCCCACTACGGCCTCAACCTTTGATGCCGTGACCGCAGATTTCACCCGCAGGCGCTGGCTCCCGGCGTTTCGCTTCGTGAGCCATTATCACGATTTCCCACCGTATATTAATGCCCTTGCCAACAAAATACGCGCTCATAGAGTGCAACATGGTGCGGCAGACAAACTCGTATTCTCCTTTCATGGTGAACCGCTCAGCTACCGAGAGCAGGGCGACCCCTACTACGGGGAATGCCTTGAAACCGCTCAGCTGGTGACCGAACAACTGGGCATTAAAGAACAGGATTATCTGGTCACTTTCCAGTCCAGGGTCCACGGGAAAGAGTGGCTTCGCCCCTATACCGACGAGACCCTCAAGGCATTACCCGGGCAGGGCATCTTGTCTGTTCAGATACTCTGCCCCGGTTTTGCCGCGGATAATCTGGAAACGCTCGAAGAGATCGGAGTGGAAAACCGCGACTATTTTCTGTCCGCCGGCGGAGTGCAGTACCAGTACATTCCCTGCTTAAACAGCGATGTCGACCACATCGATGCCCTCACTACACTGGTCACCCACCATATCAGCGGGTGGTCTTGTGAAGTATCTTAACCGCGACCAGTAACTCCCCCATTGACGAAAAGGCCGTTTTCGCAAGAATATTGGCCCGGTGCGTTTCTATCGTTCGCATGCTGACGGCCAGCCGGTCGGCAATGTCCCTGGTCTGACGCCCCTCTATCAACAAATCCAGCACTTCTTTCTCCCGCGTGGTAAGTTGCTTCAGGCTATCCACAATGAGCTGATCTCGCGATCTTGATTCCCGCTCCTCCTCGATCTGCACGAACAGTTCCTGCACCCGGTCTAAAAGTACCTGTTCATCTACCGGCTTCTCCAGAAAATCCACGGCGCCCGCCTTCATCGCGCTCACTGCCGTTGTCACAGAAGCATGCCCACTGACGAAAATAGTGTGAAGATACTTCGCCTTCCCGGCCAGGGCCTGCTGTAACTGCAGCCCGCTCATATCCGGCATTCTCATGTCCAGGATCAAGCATCCCGGTTCATGGGTATCGTAATTTTCAAGAAACTCGGGACCTGAGTTAAAGGTCACCACCTCCAGACCGACGGATGCAAACAGGAACTTCAGAGAATCGAGCCAATCCTCGTTATCGTCAACTACATAGATCTTAGGTTTGCTACTCATCTATTCCTATTTCCAGTTGCCGGCATAGTAAAACAAACTACCAAGCCACGGCCCTTACTATTTTCAGCCCAAATACGGCCACCCCAGGATTCCACTATGGTACAGCAAAGGGCCAGTCCCAGACCAAGCCCCTCACTCTTGGTCGAGTAAAACGGTTCGAAAATTTGCTCCAGGTCGTCTCCTCCTGGCCCATTATCGTCAACTGAAACTCGGACTTCGCCTGTCTCCAGTTGCTCGGCGGAAACCTCCAGTCTCCGCTGGTCCACTGGTACCTCGGCCAAAGCCTGAATAGCATTTAGCAGAACATTGACCAACACCTGCTCCAGTTGCGCCACCGACACCGATACTGGAGGTAATCCTTCTGCCAGTATCGTGACAATCTTCACCGCCTGTCTCTGGGACTGAATCTCCACCAGGCCAAGTGACTCGCTTACTGTCTCCTTAAGATCGGCTTCTCCAACCTCATCCTCCGGCGCTTTGAGAAAGCCCCTGACCCTGCGAATAATATCGCCCGCTTTTTTTGCCTGATTCAAGGATTTTTCCAGAGGTGTTATCAGCTCCGTGGGATCTTTTCCACCGCTTCTGATCCAATTTAGACTGCCGGCCATGTAATTGGCAATGGCACCCAGCGGATTGTTGAGTTCATGGGCAAGTGTGGAACCCATTTCTCCTATCGCACCGACCCGATTCATATGCACCAGTTGGTCCTGTATCACTCTCTCCCTTTCCTGTAACTCTTTCCGCGGAGTCATGTCCTCTATCAGCATGACAGTGAACTGCGGTTGCCCGGATGCAGTGTGAACTAGCGCCAGGTTTATTTCCGCGTTTATGATCTGGCCGGCTTTAGTCAAATAGCGTACATCTGCAGTACAGGACTCGCTGTTCCCCCCACGTAATTCTCGGTAAAAGCCCTCCAACCTGCTCAGGTCGTCGCTGTGTATAAGCTGTGTTTGGCTCACCCGGATCAACTCAGCCTGTTCAAAACCCAGCATGCTCGTAAGGGCAGGATTGGCATCGAGTATTAAGCCATTCAAATCTGTCAGGCATATGCCGAGGCTTGCCTCCTTAAACACTGCGCGAAAGCGGCTCTCGCTCGCCTGCAGGTTGCGTTGCCAGACTTCCCGACTAACCTTTATATACGCGGCGTAGGCCAGAATAATCGCCAGCACAAACAGGAAAACAGCATAGGCAAACATGGCGGAGGAGTAACGAACCGCACCAGAATTGGGCAGCGAACCACTGGCGAGGCGCGACACTATTATCCAGTAGTCATGGTCCGCGCGATATCGCGCGGAGGCCGCACCGGCGGGGCGCAGTGGATAAATCCGGGAAAAGACAAACAGCCCTTTGTCGGTGGCCACGCTACCCTCGGACAGCCTTCTCATCGCGCTCCATGCCCGGGGGAAACGCAGGTCAAACCTCTTCTGGGTTCCAAGTGCCGCACCCCATTCATCCTCGCGGTCGGGTGCGACAAGCCAATGGCCATCCATTTCCAGCAACATAGGCTCCCCACTACCCACCGCCATCACGTCGCGAAACTGGTCGAGCAGATTAGCGGCCAGGTAATTGGCCACAACCATGCCACGCTTTATGCCGCCGGTATCATAAACCAGTGCTCCCAACCTAATAACGGGCTTGGCAGGGCGCTCTATTACCCCGTGCTCAACATTTAAATCCATTGGCGACACGTATATGTCGCCGCGGTCCAAATTCCAGATTTCACGAAAATAGTAGCGATTGCTTTTGTCCTGCAGTTGCGCTCCCGGCACAATCTGCGAATCCCCTTCGGCATAGTTAATCCTGACAAGCTCGCGACCACTGGCATTCAGGTAACGCACTTGATCGTATATACCCTTTTGTTCTCCAAACACACGAAAATGCTCGATAATCTGCCCTCGGGTCCGCTCTGACGGAGACGACAGAAATGGCCGGAGGGCAGGATTTTCGGCCAGAACACCGATGTCTGTCGATATTTCGCGCAGCCCTCGGCCAAGAATTTTCTGGGCGGCTTCTATTCTCGCTTTTTCCTGGACTTCAACACGATCAAGCCTTATCTGTGCATCCAGCCGCATCGCCCACCAGGCTACTGCCGATAAAACAATAGCCAACGGGAGGAAAAAGGTTGCGAAATACAACAGAAATTTTGGCAGGGATATCGATGTATCCCGGGACAGCCAATCCCGCGGGTGAGTACCCGCGGTCTGGTCTACGTTGGACAACTGCACTTCATTGTCCAGCCGTGATTTGCGTTTTAGAATTTGTAATTAAAGTCCAGCCGGAAACGATTGCCGTCTTCGCGGGTAGTAATCGCCTCGACCAGATACATTCTCGCGACCAAATTCATACCGTTGCCAAGCCCGTAGGCCGCTCGCAGTTCATGTCCCTTAAAATTGCTGGCTCGGGTCTGGGTCGCAGAGCCCCAGCGAACCCAGTCGTCCTGGGCAAAGGAATTATTCACAGCAAACTGCTCGATATTTGCATACCAGTAACCCACCAACCAATCTCCCTGCTTGCCGGTACTGCCCCAGCTAACATAGGCGTCCCAACCATCGGTCTCGTCTTTGTTGCTGCTGGAGATACCCGGCTCACCCAGCTTGTAACTCTCGGAGTTGCTCATGAAATCAACACCGATTTTCAGGGGGCGGTTACCCGCAGAGAATTTGGCCTGCAGGTTAGCAACCCATATCTGGTAGTCTCTGCGGCCATTGTCCTGCAGATAAATATCACAATCACTTGCCGAGTCATCGCCCTCCATATCGAACAAGCCCACGGCCGCAGTTAGTCCACCGCCCTCGAGCGAGGTATTCAGTACTGCCTGGCCATAGCCCATCTCGCCACAGGTATCCTGCATGCCCGCAGGTAGGGAAAAATAACCGCCATTGAGTCCCAGTTTACTGCCCTCGCCCACTTTGAAACCGTAGCCTGCAGCTATCCCAAGGGGCGTGACGTCATCATCCCAGAACATCTCATTGGGCTTCCACATGGGCAGGCCATTGCGACCGATTGAGCCCCAGCCGTTCTTGCCCTTGGCCTTCAGATACCATTTGTCAAAGTTGAAGTGCGCGTCGCCGGTATCGTTATCATCAAAATCCACGACCGTGATGTGTGGCGATTGCTGGCTATCGTCTGAACCGGAGCGCAGACGCACACCAAATTCAAAGGTATCCGAGGGCTTGTAGGTCATGCCAAGGCGTACCCGCACCCGTGCCCGCAAGCGATCATCCCGGTCTGCGCCACTAGATTTCTGAGAGTCCCAGTCCTGTTCCATTCGCGCCCTGAAATCTCCATAGACCTTAAGAGTATCGGATTTATATATATCGGCGTTCGCTGTTCCGGCAAGCCCTATACCCAAAGTAAGCAGTGTTACGTAGGATCCTATTGTTTGCTTATTAAGCATGCTCAATTACCTCAATACTCTTTATAAGTTTAATGATTACGGTGTGCTACAGGGCTCCTCGCCCGTTGCCTGCCCTGTTGCTTCTGATGTCTGAGATTGGCGAATGCTTCCAAATGCAAAAAGCAGAACGCCACAAAAAATCAAAATGGAGTAAAACTCACTGGCACTAAAACCACCGCGCCAAGCAAGCATGCTGTCCATTGCTCCCAGGAAGATCAAAATCAAACCGAACACTTTGGGGATTACGCCCTTCGTTGCCCTGGGCTCCTCTGGTCTACTGAGGTCTGGCACTACGCACCCAGAAATAAAGTAACCCGGCAACTAACAGTGCTGCTAGTAGCGCTATAAAAAACGGACGCGAGCCCGATGAAGACTGAAGTGACAGCCAGTACCAGGTTGTCATCGTGTGTTGCGAACCGGCTTCGCTGGCACTCCCATCCCAGGCTGCAAAAGCAATGGGAATAAACACGCCCTCCTGGAACTGTATGTCCTTGTCTGTTTCTGTAGTGACAAGAGGCCGTGTGAACACAACACGCCAGGTCCCGTTGTTATAGGCCCCGGTGGCGGCCACCTGTATGGAGTCTGCTTCGCGTTGTTCAATATCTTCAAACCCCTGACCATTCATCAGATGAACCGATGAACTGGTTTCAGCCGTGCCACTTTTCCACTGCCAAATATTCACGGGATGGGATGCGTCACCCATACCAAAATAGGGTTTTTCCATACCCTCTGGAATTTCTATAGGCAGTTGGATAGCAACGCTATCCTCCGAAATATCGGGATTGGAGATTTTCTCCGCTTTTTCATCTCCGGGAATGCTGCGAGTACGATCATCCCACTCCACCAGGATAGCAATCTGCTCATCGTCGTAAACGGCCCGCACCGTGACAGTATCGTTTGATGGCGTAAAGTGGCGCTGCTTAGCGATAATTTGCGGCACCAGCATAAACGTTGATGCAGGCGCAGAGCCCCAGGCAGGGTCATCCCAAGACGTCGGTATGCCCCCCTCAGCCCTGCCGGCTTTGATCACTGTATTATCCGGATTGACCCGTTCGGTGCCCGCAGCAAGAGATTCTACATAATTAGCAACATGCCAGCGATCTTCGATAGTCAGAACCTTGGTACTGTCCGGGTCGGCAAAGGACGGCATCTGAGTACCCGGGATACCGGCAGAAACGCGCGCATAAATATCCTTCGGCGAATTGGAGCCACGGAAGGTCCAGGGTTTGGTCAAATTGCGAGGCCAGGTGCGCTCGCCATTATCATCTTTCAAGCCTTTAATGGCATCGCCCTTGCCGCTCTCGCCATGGCACTCCGAACAGCGGTCAGATTCGTGAAACAACTCGTCTCCCCGGGCAATGCTTTCAGGTGAAGAGGCAACCTGCGTTCCGTAATCGACCAGAGGGCCGGGTTCCTCCTCGTCATATCCGGCAAACACCTTAATGTACGCCACCAGATCCCACATCTCCTGCTGGGACAGTATATCGCTCCACCCCGGCATCGCCGTGCCTGGCATACCCTCGGCTATCATGCGAAATATGTCGTCGTCCTGGGGTACCATTTCGTCAAATGCTGTACTCATGATCTTGTACTGACCAGAGCTGAAATCCCGAGGTGGCGGGTTCAATCGCTCCGCCGCAGGTCCCAGACCGTC
Organism: Halieaceae bacterium; assembly: GCA_018657645.1. Classification (GTDB taxonomy): domain Bacteria; phylum Pseudomonadota; class Gammaproteobacteria; order Pseudomonadales; family Halieaceae; genus JBALVT01. The sequence continues at coordinate 12,468 of JABHWT010000212.1, forward strand.
CCCGTCTTCACCGTGGCAGGCAAGACAGCGTTTGTAGTAAATCTGCTCGCCATTTTCAGTATCACCGGGCGCCGCCACACTACTACCGGCAAAGCCCACACCAAGCAGTAGTGTCATACACAATGTAATTATCGTTTGTCTCATCACTAAATCGCTATCGCTTACGGTTATGAACGTAAACTACTCCTCCCAGGATCTGGGTCTCTGCCCGGTGTAGTCATAGAGGAATAGAATCACTTTCCAAATCTCTTCCTCCGACAAAAAATTCTGCCAAATGGGCATAGAGGAGTTCCATGGTGCGGCCTCTTTGGGTAAACCAGGACCGCCTGTCGCTATACGCCAGAACAGATAGGATTCCTGCAACTGGGCGATGGTACCGACATCCTGAAAATTGAGTGGTACCGGATTCAAGCCCTGTGCATAGGGTCCTTTTCCATCTAACTTATCGCCGTGACAGTACTGGCAGTTGCGAATATAAATTGCAGAGCCCTCTGCAACCAATTCATTAAACTGTTCCGGATCCTCTTTTTCAAAGTGCCTGTAGGGATTTTCAAGGGTCAGCAGATCGTAGCGCTTTCCATACAACTTGGCAGAGGATGGTGGTGCCGGGTGAATGGTGCGAAGCTCAACCGGCGCCTCTAAACTGGGCACAGCCCTGAAATAGGCAAAAACGGCGACTGCCACCAGTACTGCAGCAAAAACAATATTTCTGAGGGACTTTTTGCCAGGATCTTCAACCAGCGCTTTCAAGGGTGCGGCAAGTTCCCTGGCCCCTTCTTCGGTAAAGGTAAAAACTGCCAGCGCCCCGGCCACGACAAAAAACATGTACATGTTGAGCAGGCTGGCGGGAATAACCTGCCCCAGAACATAGTCGAACACTACAATAAAGCCGACATATATCAGGGCGATCGTTAATACCAGTTGCAGTAATTTGGGCAAGCTCTTCATGTTTTATCTCACTATCCGGACCCAAGCATGTAATCGACCAGCATTTCCAGTTCATTGGCTGACAACTGGTCTCCGTAGGTCGGCGGCATCATGCCCTTCATATAACCCTCGGCAACATCGGCATTGGGGTCCAGCAGCGCCCTACGCAGATACTCGCGATCCTTGGAGGCACCAATGGTGGTCAGGTCGGGGCCAAGCATTCCCTGCTGATCTGCTATTTTGTGACAGGCCCCGCATGATAGTGCGGCTACTATCTCCTCGGCACTGTCATAGCCCGTTCGCTCAGGTGTCCCTCCGCTAGAGGCAGTCTCCTCGGAGGGCTCCTCCTCGGCTGGCGCGGCTATTTCAACTGTAACATCGGCACCTCCCCAATCCTGCAGGTAGGCTATGACCGCATTGGTTTCAGCTTCCCCCAGGCCGATACTGCCCGAGGTGACACTTGGCATCGGGCTCTCGGTATCATTCGTTCCGGCCTTGCCAAAACCACCAACGACAAAAGCAGACGGTTCGAGCATCGACTCCCTGAGGTAGCTTTCGAGATCATTCGCCTGCCCCTGGTAGCCTGGGTCCTCTAATCGAGATGATAGAGCGGCCACCATGGTATCGAGCATGGGGGCTCTACCCAGTTCGTTGTGGCACAAGGTGCAAGTCCCTTGACCGTTATATATTCGCTCACCCAGCGCAATGTACTGATCCATTGTCATGGAGCTCAGGTCGAGAACCTCGGGTTGCGGCGGTGGCGCCGGCTTGATCTGAGGAATACCAAAATTGGAATAGCCGGCAAACAAGCCAATCGTAATAGCACTAAACAACATTACCTTGAGGAAATTAGCCATACCTCTCACTCCTTCCAGTAACCGGTAATCTCAGTTTTTCTGGAACTGATCTGGCTAAGCCAAAAAACAAACATCACAATGGCCATAAAGAGAATGACGGCCACCGACACCACGTTGGCGGCATAACCCAGAGTGGGGGTGAACGCATCCGGGGAGTTGTCCCGAAACACATCGGTTACGTGCCAGTGTTGGCGAATACCGGAACGAATATAGCCCATTAAACCCATTAGCCAGGTGAACGCGACCGCCAGCAGGAACAGCGCGTACTGGGCGCGGTCGGGCACCCTGCCCCACTTCAGTGGCGCCACCTCTGTAGAGCCCTTGTAAATCGCCGAGTCGAGGACCGTGCTCAGAATAATCACCACCAGTGTAGTGAGGACCTGAGGAATCGATGCCGCGACCTTGTATACGGTGTTGGTGAAGTAGCCGTAGTATATGCCCAGTATAAGAATATTGATGATGCCGACTGTGAACAGCGCAACCTGCAGCGCATTACCCGCTTTTACCCAGGACACCGTCGCCGTCTTGTTCGAGCGCCGGTAGTACAAAAAGCTGAGCGAGGTAAACAGGATCATCAAATTAACAGCGGTATTTTTGGCGGGCATAATGCCCAGTGGGCCAAGATACTTGTGATAAGGCCCTCCCAGAGACATGAGTTCCTGGTTGGTCAACACCAACGTATGCGGCGTAAACCAGACCAGAAAAGAGCCCACGATGACCGCGGCAATGTACTTTATGTAGGGATTATAGCGATGTGCGCCCTCACTTCGCCCCATGCCGCACCACAAGTAGTAATTGGCTGCCAGGAAGAGTGTGCCAATGAGCACTGCCTGGATAATAAACAGCCAGGCAAAGACGCCGCCCA
>JABHWT010000054.1 GCA_018657645.1 Halieaceae bacterium
AGGGGCAGGCCCTCCATGGGGGCTCGGCTGCAGCGTACCCGAAAAGAGGGGCAGGCCCTCCCTGCTGCAGACGGTCCTGATGGGCATTACCATCGATCGACTTTTACCGAATTCACTCGCGCTGAAGAGTTTCGGGGGGCCGGCCATCCGGGGCCAACCACCTGGGTGGGCAACAGCTGCCCCGCGAACTGGCACAGTTTATATTTTTCTATCCCGCAACAAACCGGCTGCAAAATGTGCAGCCCTCGCCGTGAGCGCCATATAGGTAAGACTGGGATTTTGATTGGCCGACGAGGTCATACAGGCGCCATCGGTAACAAATAAATTGGGAATGTCGTGGGATTGGTTATTGGCATTTAGAACCGAGCTGTTGTGGTCCCGCCCCATTCTTGCACCGCCCATTTCGTGAATGTATTTTCCAGGAGGCTGAATGTTATTGTAGGCCTGAATGTTCTTGAAGCCCGCAGCATCCAGCATTTCCGCTGCAGAGTTCATAATATCGACGCGCATTTTGATCTCGTTTTCCCCAAAACGTACATCAAAGCGGGGTACCGGTACTCCCCAGGCATCCGTTACCTTAGGGTCCAGAGTCAGTCGATTATCCCTGTTGGGCAGGGTTTCCCCGGCCCCCGTAAGACGAATTTTCCAGGGCCCTGGTTGACTCATCTGCGCCTTAAAATCGCTCCCAATTCCGGCCTGACTGAACCCTCTGGGCCAGCCCAGTTGGCTGGCGCGGCCGCCCATCTGGAAGCCGCGCAGGTAGTCGCTGCGTTGTTCTGTTGTGTTGCGGAATCGAGGCACAATAAAGCCGCAGGGTCGGGAACCATTGAAATACCTGCTTTGTATGTCGTCGAGCTGACCGCGCGCGCCCACGCCAAAGTGATGGTCCATCAGGTAACGCCCCAGAGTGCCACTGGAGTTGGCCAGCCCCTCACCGCCTTTCCCCGAGTTAAGCAACAAGCGCACGGTTTCGTAGGCCGAGGCGCAGAGGAAGACCAGTTTGGCGCGATACTCTGTCTGCTCGTGGGTTTTGGCATCGATAACTTTCACCCCGCGAACCCGGTTGTCGGTTTCATCGTAAATTAACTCATGGACAATGCTGTCGGTACGAAGACTCAGATTACCGGTGAGGCGGGCTGCGGGCAGGGTAGTGCTCTGGGTGCTGAAATAGGATCCGGTGGAACAGCCTCGCGCACAGGGACCACACAGGTGGCATGCAGCGCGATTATTATGGGCCTGGGTCAGCACCGCGACCCTGGCGATCGATAGCGGTCGGCCGGGAAAGTGCCTGGCATTGGAGGCCCGTAACCTCAGCTCCGGTTCATTTAGTGGTAGGGGGGGAAGTAGTTTTCCGTGGGGAATTTCTGCGCTGACATTGGCCTCGCCACTGATTCCCACAAATCTTTCCACATGGTCGTACCAGGGGGCGAGGTCTGCGTAGCGAATAGGCCAATCTGCCGCTGTGCCATCTCTCGCATTTGCTGCAAAGTCCCTGTCTGTCCAGCGGTAGGTCTGTCTCGACCAGATTAATGAGCGCCCCCCCAATTGATTTCCACGGTACCACTCAAAATCAGTTCCCCGTGCAGTGGTATAGGGGTTGAGGCGATCGTTAATAAAGAAACCACTGGTGGCCTCGTTAAACTGGCCGGTCTGGCTTTGTACTGCGTAGTCTCTGGCGAACAGCTTGCGATCGCCTTTGCCCCGAAAGCGCATCTCGTGTTCCGCCAGATGTTCGGTGGGATAGTCGCCGTGTTCTACCTGCCTGCCTTTTTCCAGCATCAAAACCTTGAGGCCAGCTTCACACAATTCCTTCGCTGCCCAGCCGCCGGTAATTCCGGAGCCTACTACAATGGCATCGTATAGTTCAGTATTTAATGGGGTCACCGGGAGGTCCTGAAGGTTCAAATGAGTGGCTGCCCACAGGGCCCAGCGTATGTAGACCCTGTCGCATGCCATCGGGTGAAGTGAAATAGCCCACCAGAACCAGCTCCTTTGCCATGCGATAGAACTGTTGCTGTGGTGTGTCCGCCCTTTCTTCGCTGAAAGACAGTGCGTCAAGATTGCCAATATAAATGGAGAAAACAGTGGACCCCAACCCGGCAAGGCTCTTATCCAGCCCTCTGAGAAACATCATTGTTTCTGCACCGGTGTACCAGTCTGAGAGCATAGTATCGATAAACGGTATGACGCCCGTATCACTGGCCTTGGGTGTGTCGGTGAGTGGAATGATGATATCGGCCAGACGTGCAAGAAATTGCGCCTGGTTTGGAGCCAATACGGCAAATTCCTTGCGATTGGCAGAAGTGGACATGACCTGGGCAAAGGCCTCGTGTACCGGCAGTGCCGCGATGCCCCCGGCAGCGATTAATTGGGCGAGAAAGTCACGACGTGAATTCATCCGGTACCTCCGACAGTTGCCCCCGCCGTCATCAGTAAAGCCCTGGTAAGAAGGACACCCTCAAGGGGGGGCTTCTTGCACCCCTCCCATTCAATACCGATGAACCCTCTGTAGCCACCGTCGTAGGCGATTTTCAACATTCGGTGATAGTCGATGTACTTCTCAAGCCCGGTGGGTGTGAAGTCCAGACTCTTGGCACTGAGAGATCGGGCGCTGGGTACAATCAGGGCAACGCTTTGGTAGGGGTCGTCGTAACGGAAGTTATTGAAATCAGGCAATGTGCCACAACGCGGGTGATCAACCTTGTTCACCACTTCCATTATGAACTGAGCATTATGAGAGTAGGGCGTACCCCAGAGATTCTCTATAATGATATCGACACCCATGGGCGAGGAAAACTCGCACAAACTGCGAATAGACTCACTGATGAGTTCCAGTTGCTGTTGCCGGGTTCCGGCGGAACGGGCGTTGACACGAATCATAGAGCAGCCCATGGCATGCGCTGCCTCTATCCAGTAGCGATGATCATCCAATATCCTCTGTCGTTCTTTTGGATCGCCGTGTGCCACATCCCCCACCTTGTGTAGCATAATCATCAGGTTTTCTATGCCCCAGTCGGCGGCGCGCTGTTTCATCGCTGACATGACTCGCAGATCGCGGTAGGAGTCGAGCCAGAAATCGCTGAGATAGTCTATGCCCTCCAACCCCAGTTGTACCTTTGTAAATTCCGGGAGCGCTTCGTTTTTCATCTCCCCACTGTAGAATGCGTTCTTAAAAGACCACTGGGCGAGGGATATCCTGAACCAGTCGACAGATTCCCCGGAATGAGCGCTTGTGGGAAGAAAGTGGCCTGCCGATAGCGCGGCCAGAGCGCCCAGGAAATTCCTGCGAGAGAGTGTGCTGTACATAGATCTGTCTCCACCTGTATCTCTATTGGTACCATGCTGCAGTGTTCCAGGCCAAATTACCCCACCCGAAGGGGAGGCATGATTAGATGTCTAATGCGGTATTTTTTCAGCATCTGGTCGTTTAACCCGAAACAAAAGAGGAATACCACATGTCGTCCAACCATTTTTTCCTACAGTTTGCCCTGGTCCTGCTTATCGGCGGCCTATGGCAGCCCCTGGTTCATGCGCAGGTCATTAACGATGCCGGTGAGTTGGTTATTGCCGGCGGCCGTAACCAGTCACTGGGTAGGAATCTCGGTAATCAGGCTATTGTCGACGAGACCTCGGCGCGGATAAGCACCATTCACGGTGATGGTCCGGGAGTGTGGGCCTACGAATGGCGCTTGTTGGGCGAAATCTACGAAAAGCGTGGAGACAAATTGGCTACGGCGGGCAAAACGGCGGAGGCACTGGAGACCTACAACCAGGCTATGGACATCTATAACCATGGCTATTTACCCGATAATTATACGGCGGCCGAAAGGAAGTCGTTTTACCGCTTTCGCGACTTGAAATTAAAGATGAATCAATACCTTGAAACCCCGTTCGAGATCGTCAAAATCCCGTTTGAGGGGCATGAAATAATCGTACACCTCTACTCCCCCAAGGGTGTGAGCAAGCCGCCATTAGTTCTTTATACAGGGGGTGTGGACGGTTCCAAGGAACGTACCGAGCCCATGAGTCAGGTGCTGGCTGCCACGGGCATTGCTATGGCTGCCTTTGATCTGGCGGGTACCGGAGAGAGCATGGACTGGTTTGCCAGGCCCGACTCACACAAGCTGCACATGCGAATTTTTGACTACTTCATCGAGACCGGTGCCTATGACGCAGAACGCCTGGGTCTGTGGGGCGGAAGTTTCGGGGGCTACTACGCTATACGCATGGCGGCGGATGACAAGCGCCTCAAGGCAGTTGTGAACTACTGTGGCCTCGTGCACTCGGCATTCCAGGTGCCGCCGGAAGCGATGCAAGCGGCCTTGAAATCCCGCACCGGCGCGCTGTTGCGCTCCTCTCTGCGACGAATGGGTTTTGATCCGGACAATCTTGATGTGGATGAGTTTGACAAGTTTTATAAAGCCCAGCCTTTCTCCCTGATAGATGCCGGGGTGGTGGGTACTGGAAAGAAAACCATACACACGCCGATGCTGATTATTAATGGTGGGCGCGATGATGTCGTATCGCTAGAGGATATGAAGCTGGTAGAGGCGGCTGCCAGTAATGGTGAGATGTGGATTCTCGGTACCGATCCCCACTGTGCGCCTCGCTATAAGAAAATCGCGATACCCCAGGCGACAGCCTGGCTGGTGGATCAATTAATGGGCCAGGACCCCACACCTTAGGGGGGGGTCTTTACTTAGATTGTTCTCTAGTCTGGAAATCGGTGGAATTAATCGAGAAAAAATGGAGGTAGTACTGTGAGGAATAATACTGAGTTTAGAGCGCGGGGCATCACTCTGGCGGTAGCGCTGGCTATAGGCGTGCCATCTTTCGCCCAGGACACGGAAATGGTTCTCGAGGAGGTACTGGTAACGGCAACCCACAGAGAGTTGAGCTCCCAGGATGTCGCGGCCTCCCTGTCGGCAGTGGGCGAGGAGCAGTTACGTGCTCTGCGTATCACCAGAGCAGATGAACTGCAAAACTACATTCCAAATTTGTCGATAAAACCCACCAGCATTGGCAGTGCGAGTTACAACATTCGTGGTGTGGGCGAGGCGATAGACGATATTTCCGTAGAATCCGGGGTAGGCGTCTACGTCGATGGTATCTACATACCTCGGATGGGTCCGGCCGGTGGCATTCTTTTTGACCTGGCGAGGGTGGAGGTACTGCGTGGGCCCCAGGGTACGCTGTATGGTCGCAACAGCGCCGGTGGAGCCATCAGTTACATTTCGCGGGAGCCCGACGAAGAGTTGGGCGGTGAATTAAGTCTTGAAGTCGCAGAGTTCAGTACCTTCAATGCCAAAGGCTATATCACCGGTCCCGTTATTGAGGATAAGTTGCTGGCTAAGTTGTCCGTGGTTTCTCTAAAATCGGATGGCTACATGAAGAACATCTACAATGGTGAAGAGGGCAATGGTGAAGACACTCAGGCAATTCGCCTGGGTACAAAGTTCATCCTCTCAGACCGAGCCGAACTGAACATTACCCTGGACTACCAGGAAAACGACCCCAACCCGCGTCTGTTCTCCCTGGTTGAGCCAGGGTTTCGCTCGGTAATTCACGATCTGATACCAGGGGGCTATCCTTCCGAGCCCGCCGGTGAAGGCTTCTATAAAGCAAATATCGATAACATGGGTTACGAAGAGATGGACAGCGGGGGTGTAATGGCCCGACTGAACGTTGAACACGACAATATGGACAGCGTATATCTGTTCGGTTATCGGACAGCCGAAACGCGTTTTGATGCCGACCGCGATCACTCGCCTGCAAATTTGTTCAATGAACACCACGAGGAGGATACCGATTGGGGTAGCGCCGAGATCCGTTTTACCTCAAAACGTGACGGTGACTGGTCCATGGGCGGCAAGGCAGACTGGTTGCTGGGTTTTTATTACTTCTCAGAGGATGGTCAGCGCGATGTGAACTTTTACTCAGATGTATTCGTCTTTTTCTTCGGGGACATGCTGCCGTTCCCAACAGCAGAGATCAATTTCTATCAGGGTATTGAAACGGAGGCCATGGCAGTTTTTGGTGAATTTACCTACGATCTCAGTGATAGAATGCGCGCTACTGCAGGCGTTCGCTATACCGATGAAGAGAAAACGTTCAGCGGCCGCAGCGAGATTGTTGACCCTACTATTTACCTCGCGTTTTTACCCCCCTCAGGTCTGTTAGGGCCTGGAGACAATGGTGGCCTGATCGATGAGATTTACGATAGCAAGGATACTGAATCCTGGGATGATGTGACATTCAAGTTCGCGCTGGAGTACGATTTTGGCGAAGATACTCTGGCCTACGCCCTGTTCAGCCAGGGGTTCAAGAGTGGTGGTTACCAGGGAACGGCGGCCACCAGTCTGGTGGCCACGACACCGTTCGATCCCGAAAACGTGGACAACTACGAAATCGGTCTCAAGAGCACCTTTTTGGATAAACGCCTGCGGTCGAATATGTCGATCTTTTTCATGGACTACACCGACTTGCAAGGCGGGATTGTAACGAACGCTGGCACCCCTAAAACTCTCAATGCGGATGCGGAAATCAAGGGTTTCGAGTGGGAGTTAATCGGTCTACCGATGGAGGGATTACGGCTGGGCTTGAGCCTGGGCTATCTCGACTCCGAATACACCGATTACGAGGGCGCTCCCGAGCGCGAAGGGGAACCGGTAAACGGTCTACCCGACCTCAAATACAGCCTGTTTGGCGATTACTATTTCAATGCACTGGGTGGCGAGATAAACCTGCACGCCGACTATGTCTGGGAGGAAGAGACAACGGACGGTCTGGGAATATCAACCATACCTCAGTGGGACGTTCTGAATCTGTCGGTTGGCTATACCAGTGGCAGTGGCAACTGGGAACTGATCGGCTGGGTGCGCAACGCAACGGACGAGGAATACTGGCTCGAAAACACTATATCTTCATCCTCTCCACCCGAGGCCGCACCTCGAATGATAGCTGCACCGCGAACAGTCGGTGCAACACTTAATTACCGTTTCGGTTCGCAACTCTAGGATTGCAGGAAGTAATCGCTATGAAATTAGGTGTTCTGCTGGGGTACTCGGGAAAACGCATCGCTATTCCCATCGATCTGATTAAAAAGGCCGAGCAACTGGGGTATGACTCGGTGTGGACGGCCGAGGCCTACGGATCGGATGCGATTACCCCCGCTACCTGGATTCTGGCGCAGACCGAGCGGATTAAGGTCGGTACCGCAATAATGCAAATGCCGGCGCGCACTCCCGCTATGACTGCAATGAGCGCTATGAGTCTGGCCCAATTGTCCAATAACCGCTTTATTGTCGGTCTGGGAGCATCCGGGCCACAGGTGGTGGAGGGATGGCACGGTGTGCCCTATGGCAAACCTGTGACCCGTACGCGCGAATATATCAAGATAATGCGTAAAATCATGGCGCGGGAAGGCGCTGTGGAATTTGATGGTATTGAGTACCAACTGCCCAACAAAGGCCAGGGTACAACCGGGCTGGGCAAACCGCTGAAGACTATTCTGGAGGCCAATACCGAGATTCCGATATACACAGCCTCAATCACCCCAGCGGGAATCCGCTGTGCGGCAGAAGTGGCGGATGGTGTATTCCCGGTGTGGATGGACCCGGACAAATACAGCGTGTTTGCCGAGGATCTGGAAAAGGGCTTCGCCAAGGCAGGCGGCGGTAAGTCCCTGGCCGACTTCGATATTGCCCCCTTTGTGTCGGTGGCGCTTAATGATGACCTGGATGCAGCCTTTGCTTCACTGCGACCGTGGCTCGCACTCTATATTGGTGGAATGGGAGCTAAAGGTAAGAATTTCTATAATGACTATGCCACGCGCCTTGGCTATGGAGATGCCGCCACTACCATTCAAGACCTCTACCTTGCGGGACGCAAGTCCGAGGCAGAAGCCGCGGTGCCAGAGTCGCTGCTGGATGAAGTGGCTCTGGTGGGCCCACCAGAGCGGATAAGAGAGCGGTTGCAGTCATGGAAAGCCGCCGGTAGTCGGGGTGAAGTGAGCAGTATGTTACTGGGAGCGGGCGACCCACGGGCGCTTGAATTGATCGCCAACGAGATGCTGTAAAGCCGTCTATACTAGACGCCTCTTTGATGGCATGGGTTAGATCATGACTACCACCAGAAGAAGCGGCGGGCGGCGGGCGCGTATGGTCCAACGTGAGAGCGATGCGTCATCGGACAGTCGCATGGGTGCTGGGTTTCTGGGTGGCCAGTATCGTGCGCTTTCAGACCATGACGTGAATCGAATTCATGAAGGCGCCGTTCATACTCTCGAAACCGTAGGCATGGGTATTCTCGGCAAACTACCGCCCGGCGTGCAAGCCATGCTTGATCGGGGTGCCAGCCTCAGTGATGCGGGCAGAGTTCTGATCCCCCGGTCCATGGTGGAAGATACTCTGGAGAACACATGCAGGTCGTGGATACTGCATGGACTGGACCCGGACCGATCCATCGAAATTGCGCCTGGGCGGGTTCATTTCGGCACGGCTGGCGGTGCTGTGGGCATTCGGGATTTCCACACCAGGACCTATCGTGACCCAACGCTCTGCGATCTCTATGACGCTGCGCGCCTGATTGATACCCTGCCGAATATTCACTGGTGTTACCGCCCCCTTATCGCACGGGACATGGAAAGCGTTACTGACCTGGATATCAACACGGCTTATGCCCTGATTTCCGGTACTTCCAAACCCTGGGGAACTACGCTGGGCAGCGCGGAAAGCGTTCAGCAGGTGGTGGCCATGTTTGACATGGTGCTGGGCGGTGAAGGGCGCTTTAGAGAGACGCCTGTTTGTCACTCAGTTCAAGGCGATGGTATCCCGCCCCTGCGCTTTGCGGAAGATCGGTGCATTATCCGCGACGCCGCCATACGCGCAGGACTGCCGATTATGGTTGCGTCCGCCCCACAGGCAGGCACTACCTCGCCCGCCGCACTGGCTGGCACCC
>JABHWT010000053.1 GCA_018657645.1 Halieaceae bacterium
CGGTGCCAATGGCGGCAATGCTACTGGTGTAAACGATTTTCTCCAATTCGGCTGCCTTGGCGACCTTCATCAGATGGCGGGTACCCTCTACATTGATCTTGTAGTGGAGGTATGGGTCTTTGGTCCACACAGCGAACAGGGCTGCCAGGTGATACAGCTTTTCAACGCCCTGCACTGCCCGGGCCAGCGAGTCGGGATCCAGCAGGTTGCCCTCGACAAACTCCACGTCCATGCCATCCAGGGGGGACCGGTCCTCCCCAGGCATTACCATCACTCGCACTTCATCTCCCTGCTCGAGGCAGAGGCGCGTGACGTGATTGCCTATAAAGCCGGTGGCGCCGGTGATCAGTACCTTACTCATTTGAATTTCCCTGTTGTCTGTTCAGTTCTGTGTATTGCGAGCTTCGTCGGTTGTCGTTTCGACCCGGGCCAGCCAGGGCAGAATGGTAGGATACCGCTGCATGATTGCCAGCGCCATGTCCGCGTCACGTAATGCCTGAAACATGGCGTAAACCGCCAGGTCTGCGAGAGTGATAGTCTGACCTATCAACCAGTTACCGGTACCGAGTAAGTCATCCACCGCCTGCACATGACGATCCACGTCCACAAGCAATTGCTCAGGTGTCTTGCGTCCAATCCCCTGAGTAGCGGTAATTTTGGCGATGCCGCCTGGTATCACTTTGGGCAGTAAGTAGCGCAGGAACCAGCCCTCTTTCTCCACCATGCGTGGCATGTTGCGTTCGCGGTTACCGGGCGTGGTAAAGCGCAGGTGCATTTCGTAGAAGTACAGGCTTTCGTCGGCCCAGTCTTCGAGTATGTGCACCAGCGCTCGCTGCTGCCGGTCCTGGGGAATAAGTGGAGTTTCTGGAAAGGACTGCTCCAGGTAGCGAACAATGTCGGTGGAATCGCCGATTATCTGGCCATCGACTTCAAGGGCTGGTAGTTTGCCAGTGTGGTTAAAATCCTTGACCTTGCCTCTATCACCCAGCATCCAGAATTTTTCTATATACGGGATTCCCTTGAAATTGAGCATGCGCCGCACCTTCTCGTTGTAGGGAGAAAGATGGTACTGGTGAAGAGTCAGCATTCTCTGAATCGCCTCGCGCGCTCGCGTTTATTCTAATGGGCAGCAGCATAGAGCAGATGTAGTTGATTTGCATTGAATATTGAGCCAATAGGGAACTCAATTGTACCGGGGCGCGACTCATCCCAGACTCCTGATCCCTGCTTGAGTCGTCGGGGTAGCGAATGGGTGGTGGCAGGTTCTCTCACTGAAACAGGGTGATAACTATAGGAACTGCCCTTGATTTTAGTGCTCTGGAGGATTTATCTTGTCTGGCCCGGATAGAATATAAGGTATAGGTCGCCATGGAACTGTTCTTTATCCTGCTAGTAGTTCTCATTGCCACCCGTAGCCTGGGCGAGGCTGCCGAGCGACTGGGTCAGCCGGCTCTAGTTGGAGAACTGGTTGCCGGTATTCTGCTGGGTACGCTTGCCGCGCGCTACACGGACCTGTTCCCACAAATCAGCGGCCTGAACCAGAGTCCAGTATTTCAGGCCATTACTGATCTGGGCATGTTCTTCATTATGCTGTTCGCCGGCATCGAGCTACAACCGAACCGGCTCATGGAGCACAGTCGTGGTGCCATCGTGGTGGCCGGCTGCGGCATGGTGCTGCCTATGCTGCTTGGCATCGCACTGGGCTGGGTCTTTCTTCCTGCCGGCGAGGACTTTTTCGCGCAGGCGCTCTTTCTTGGCGTTGCCCTGGCCATTACCGCTGTGCCGGCCACAGTGCGCATCCTGGTGGATCTGGGAAAACTGGAATCGCGCTCGGGCCAGATTATCGTTTCAGCGGCGGTATTTGACGATGTTTTCAGCCTGATTTTGCTCGGCTGGCTTACGGCTCTGATTGGCGACGAGCCAGCAGAGGCCTTTGCTTTTGGCATGCTGGTATTCAAGGTAGTGGCATTTTTCATCATCACCACGGTCATCGGTGTGTTCGTATTCCCTCTGGGTGGTCGTATCATGCACCTCTTCAAGCAGAAGGAGTTCGAGTTCAGTGCCCTGCTGGCCGCGGCATTGGCCTTCTCCGTTCTCGCCGAGTTGATGGGGCTGCACTTCATTGTCGGGGCCTTTATGGCCGGACTGTTCTTCGGACGCAAGACTATCGACGATTTCGCTTACGCGGATGTGCGCAATAAGACCTCGGCTATGACCTTCGGTTTCCTCGCGCCAATCTTCTTCGCCTCGGTAGGCTTGCACCTGGATTTCAACGCCATTTTTGTAATTCCCACCTTTGTCTTGATGCTGCTGTTGACAGCATTCCTGGGCAAGTTGATTGGGGCCGGCATGGCGGCACGCTACATCGGTTTGTCCCGCCCGGAAGCCGCTGCTGTGGGTGTGGGTATGAGTGCCCGGGGAGCAGTAGAGCTGGTAATCGCCAGCATCGCACTGGAGGCCGGGCTGTTTGCGACGGGGCCGGACACGCCGGCGGTGATTGAGCACATGTTCTCCGCGGTGGTCATCATGGCGGTGGTGACCACCCTGATCACCCCGATACTGCTCAAGCGTATTTATAGCGGAATGTCGCCGTGAAGGCGCGGACAAGTTGAGCAACCGATAATGTTGATTTAGGTCATTGTGTTTCAGGCGTCGATCTTTGTATGTTAGAGAGTGTGGAGCCCGACTATTCTCGCTAGCCGTAAGGTTCAAAGGGGTGGATTATGAAGAGGTTTTCCAATATTTTGTTCGTCGCAGATGATGAACTCGAAGCTTCTGCGGGCCTGGACCGAGCATTGAAACTTGCTCATCACAATGACGCCTCACTAACGGTAGTCGATGTTGTCGAGGCAATTCCAAAAGGTATGCAAATGGGCATCACGGCGATCACTCCAGAGGAGTTAGCTGAGGTCGCGGTGTCCGACAGGCGAGAAGAATTGCAGACAGCCGTCAATGCCGCACGAGAACGTGGGCATGATATTGAAGTGAAAATTCTTGTCGGTAGTATTTTCCTCGAGATTATCAGGCAAGTCATACGCAATCAGCACGACCTTGTTATAAAGTGTGCTGAGACAAGCGCCACATTGACGGAGTCTCTCTTTGGCAGTACTGATATGCATCTCTTGAGGAAGTGTCCGTGCCCTGTTTGGCTAATTAAGTCCTCCAATCGCGATCATTTCAAACGAGTTCTCGCCGCCCTGGATTGGGATGATGGGGACCCCAATAAAATCGAGTTGAACAACACCATACTGGAAATCGCGACCTCTTTGGCGATGTCTGAATCCGAGGAGTTACATATTGCGCATGCCTGGGAATTTATTGGCGAAGATATTTTTCGGTCGCAACGCACCAATGCAACCGCAGCAGAAGTGGATGCGATGATCCTTGAGGAAGAAAAACGGCGGCGGCACTGGCTGGAAACTCTGATAGAGGGGCCCGGCGCATCTTACAAGAAAGCAATTGATTATCTGAAACCAGAGCTTCACTGCCCCAAGGGCACAGCGCGTCAAGCCATTCCAACAATAATTAAAGAGCTTGATGTCGAACTCGTCGTCATGGGAACAATCGGACGCACGGGGATACCGGGCTTCTTTATGGGCAATACGGCAGAAAGTATATTGAATCAGATTGATTGTTCTGTACTCGCGCTCAAACCGCCGGGGTTTGAGTCGCCGGTGACCTTAGACCGGGGAAGCCCGATTTAAAACAGGGGCACCACCTTGGCAGCAATGGTCGAGGGGGGGCACTATTGCAAGAAAAAACATAATGACGGAAATTGTGGCTGCGAAGGAAGACGGTATCTATACTTACCCCGATTATTTGTACAAAACAGTATAAGGCTCAGGAGCTATTGCCATGAAGACCCAGTATATACCGGTCACACTAATCCTTGCGGTTTGCTACCAGCCAGTAAACCTGTTCGCTGAGCACCATGAGGAGGTGCCCAGGATTGCACCACAAACTGCGAACAGCATTCTCCCGATGCCAAGGGATTATATATCCAACAACCCCGATAAAAATGCTGGCCGCAAGGCCTTCTTCGGCGACCTGCATGTACACACCAAGTATTCCTTCGATGCCTATGCCTTTGGCACCCTGGCTACACCCTACGACGCCTATCGTTACGCTAAAGGCGATGCCATTAAGCACCCCGGTGGCTTTGACGTGAAAATGCGCGCGCCCCTGGACTTTTACGCCGTAACCGACCACGCCATGTTTCTGGGCCTGGTGGAGGCCTCGGCAGATACCAATACCGATTTTTCAAAAACAAAGCCCGCGCAACCCCTGCATAACCTCAACGCACAGGAAAATCTCAATATCGCCAGTATCCCGCAGCGCAGCACGGCATTTCGCAGCTTTCTCCCCGCCGTTGCGCAGGGTATTCTCGATGGCGAAATTACCGTCGGCCAGGTCGAGTCGGTGGGCCGCTCCGCCTGGGCCGACACGGTGAAAGCCGCCGACAAACACAACCAACCGGGCACGTTCACCACCTTTGCCGCTTATGAGTACACTTCTTCAACCAATGAAATGGGCAACCTGCACCGGAACGTGATCTTCCGCGGCACAGACAAGCTCCCGTCGATACCCTTCTCCCGCTTTCATTCACAAAACCCGGAGCTGCTGTGGGACTGGATGGATGATCTGCGTGAACAGGGCATAGAAAGCCTAGCCATTCCACACAACTCCAATGGGTCCAATGGCGCGATGTTCGAAATGGTGGACTGGGCCAAAAACCCGATTGACGATGCCTATGCGGACCGCCGCCTGCGCAATGAACCGCTGGTGGAAATCACTCAGGTGAAGGGAACTTCAGAAACCCACCCGTCCCTGTCTGTAGAGGATGAGTGGGCGGACTTTGAGATTATGCCCTATCGGGTGGCAACCAGCCTGTCCAGCGCGCCGCCGGGGAGCTACGTACGCGATGCCTATTTGCGTGGGCTGAAACTGGCGGAGGAAGGCACAGCTAACCCTTACCGCTTCGGCCTGGTGGGTGCCAGTGACACACACACGGCGGCCATTTCCATCGACGAGTCCAATTTCTTTTCCAAGGTGGGTCTGCTCGACTCCAACGGAGTATTGCGAGGTTCGCTGCCGATTCCGAAGGCAGAAGAAGGTACCTTTCGCTCTGCGCGGAATGAAACCTTTACCGACGACAAGGGGCGTGTGTTCTCCACTGGCGGCCCGGAAACCTGGGGAGCATCCGGCCTGGCGGCGGTCTGGGCAGAAGAAAACACACGCGAAGCTATTTACAATGCATTTCGTCGCAAGGAAACCTTCGCCACCACGGGACCTCGTATTAAAGTGCGCCTGTTTGCCGGCTATGACTACGAAAAGAAAATGCTCGAGGCACACGATGTATTCGAGCAAGCCTATGCGGGTGGCGTGACCATGGGTAACGACCTGATTCCGGATGAAGAACGTACACCTGCATTTATTGCCTGGGCCACTCGCGACGCCGCCAGCGCCCCCCTGCAGCGACTGCAGATTATCAAGGGCTGGCGAGAGAACGGCGAATCCCAGGAGCAGGTTTATGATGTTGCCTGCTCCAAAGGTAAGCCCAACAGCAAAACCCACCGCTGCAAGGATAATGGGGCAAAGGTAGACATCGGTACTTGCGCCATTAGTGGCGACGGCGCCGCCGAGCTGAAAGCGCTCTGGAAAGATCCGGATTTTGATCCCACCCAACGGGCCTTTTACTACGTACGGGTGCTGGAAAATCCCACCTGCCGGTGGTCCACCTGGGATGCTGTACACGCCGGTGTGGAGCCACGCCAGGATTTACAGAAAACTCTGCAGGAGCGGGCCTGGTCTTCGCCCATCTGGTACACGGCCAGTGTCAACTAGCTGCCAGTTGATGCTGCAAATCCCGGTTAGTCAACGATCCCAAGGGAACGGGGGATATCTGCCTGTGACCAGTAGTCTACCTCGCTCGTGATCAGGTCCTGGTCATCAAATTCGAGGCTGCTCATTCCCATGACGCGGGTTCTCTTACCCTTGTTCTCAGCCCCGAAAGTGTCATCCATTACAGTAAATGACATGATCCAGGAGAGCGCGACGCCCTCGTCACTGACCCAATAGCGCTCTGGTACCAGGGTAAGGTTGCTGCCGGCGATCAAATTGCTGGAAAAAAAACTTCGGATCGCCTGCCATCCTTCAAGTTTTTCTCCGGCAACCACATCGTAAAGGCTGGCCGCAGGATTGAAGTACTTCTCGGGCGCGTCGGCGTTGCCGCTGGACCAGGCGGCAAAAACCCCCTCAGCCACTTTGATGCGCCGTGTAGACTGTTCGTTTGTCATAGTTATTCCCATGTGTAAATGCTTTGTTTAGATAACAGTAGAGATATTCACGCTCAGACAGTAATCAAAGCTGACAGCTGCTGCATACAATTCTGTTGGATTGCTGTGCCCACGATGGCAAGATTGGGTGCGGGGTTTCTGCCCTCACAAAATGCCCGTAGGGATGTTGTGTTCGCGCAGGCACCTTTAAACAGATTAAACGCATGCCAGTAGTGCCACTGTTTTTCTGTGAGTTCAGTGCCAAGCAGTTCCCGGTACAATTGCACCCATTGCTCTACGCTTAAAGTGTGCATGCCACGCATGGTTGCGCAAAACACGAAATCCTCATGGCAATGCCCCAGGTGACAAAACTCAAAATCTGTCAGTGCCAGTATTTTCCCCTTGTCATGCACCAGGTTCCCCGGCCCGGGGTCGCCATGCACTATGCCCAACCTGCCCTCTGTTGGCGCATAGTGGTGTAGCCAGGCGGCCGCCTCTTCCAAAAGAGGTAAGGGCATATTGCTGGCATTACGGTAAATGTCGGTCCAGCGGTCAATCTGCATATGGGTCGATTCCTCTACGCTTTGGGGCTTGAGGTCAAACTCCAACCCGGCGCTTTGCCAGTCAAGCTGGTGCAATCGATGTAGTACCTTTACAAACTCACCGACGGTATCACCGGTTGGGTAATCTAAGTCACCATCGACGTAATCCATGACGAAGAAAGGCTCACCCAGTAAATCCCTGCCGGTCTCCAGCCAGCGTACTCTGGCTACCGGAAACCCCACCTCATACAAGCCTTTCATGATTCGGTATTCCTCCGCACTTGAGGTGCCGAATATACCGTCTTGCTCAATACGCAACACGTAGCGTTGCTGCTCATCTTCGACCTGTACATGGACAAGTAACATCTGTCGCGAGTGTCCCTCGGCCAGACGTCGCGTCTCACTCACCGTGGCAGGGCGGCCAAGCTTATCCGTAAAGAAACCCCGCAGGGGGGCCGTCATCTCATTCATGCTGCTATTTTTCATTGAGCTGGCCGCCAAACGAGGCTATCAAAGGACTGCTCACGCTAAGGTCCTCATCAAGTTGTGCCAGTATCAGGGGCTTTAATTCCGCCCGTATCTGCTGCGCCTGCTCGCTATTGTCGCCCACGGCGCCCGCCAGCAACTGCCCGCAAAGCTCATACACAACACAGGCATCCATCTGTGGCCACTGGGTCGGCAACTGCTGTTGAATGGCCGGAAAACGCGCAGCCAACTGGTCAATGCAGGTAACCACCTCGCTGATTCTTCGCTCGGTCGGATCATTACCGCGAGCCGGCGCGTATTCGGCAAGCCCGATTAACCGAATCAAAGTAACCCGCGCAAAGGGGTCTTCAAGACTTGGCAGTACTACCTTGCGCATGGTTTCGGACATGCACTGCCACAGATGTTCATCGGTGGGTAAGCGAGTATCAAGCATTTGTTAATTCCCCATGCGGATTTGCTCCGCAACCGTGGCCTCATAATCAAAATCCCAGGTGCTCTGCCAAACTGCATCACATAGGGGCTCGGTCAGATTTTCCCAGCCCTGTTGTTTAAACCAGGCATAGGTCTGTTGATGGCCGGATTTAAAATCATAGCGCGGGTTGATAGCCAGAATCTTGCTGGCCTTTTCGATACTCAAGGCACCGTGGTGTACCTTGGAAAACAGGTGGCCATAGGCTGCCTTGTCTAGTGTTGGTATCAGAGCGTCGGGCACTTCAACAATATTCGCAGTCGCACCGACAATTTCAGCCAGAACCTGAACATACTCCTCGGTGGTAACTGCCTCAGCGGTAATGTTGAATATTTCTCCCCGAGCCTGGGGCATGCCAACCATGGACAACATGGCCTCGCAAAGGTCATCTACATGCCCATAGGAGACTGTTGTCAGGCCGCTGTGCGGAAGCAAAATGGGCCTGCCCTGAGCCAGGCGCAGAAACATGGGTGTTTCCATGTTGAAGATATTATTGTCGGGACCGTAGATGGCAGCGGGGCGGACAACCGAGGCGGGAAAGCCGCTCTTGCGGTGCTGTTTTATCAACTCCCGCTCCATGGCAACCTTGAAGCCGGCATAGGTCGTCGGGTCGGCCGAAGATACAGGGTCATCCTCGCGCCAGGGGAAAACACCTCGGGGTTCGTAGGCGGTAATTGAACTGGTATAGACATAGTCGCCCACCTGGCCATCCAGCAACTCGATCAGGGACCTGGCATCCATGCCCTGGGCAGCCATGACGAATCCGGAAATATCGAAAACAGCATCCCAACTTAGGCCCTTTAGTGCCGCCCGCATTGAGTCCGCGTCTGTGCGGTCAGCAATAATTTGCTTAACCCCCTCTGGCAATTTAGTCGGAGTTTTGCCCCGGTTCAATACGCTTACATCGTGACCCGCTGCCAACAGGGTATTGACCATATGTTTGCCGACAAAGACCGAGCCCCCAAGTACCAGTGTTTTCATTTGTTACTCCCAAATCCGTCAAGTCTTCCACCTCTGCTACAACAGAGGTACCTTAGGTTTTTTTCTCCCCAACCAGTCCATAGGGTTCATAACTGCCGAAGGTGACAGATTCAAAGTGCGCAAATCCAACCTCACCTTCGCTTTTCAGGCGCACAAAGCTCTCGGCCCAGGCATGCTGGAATACTCTTTCTTGGCCCTCAGTTGTGACAACACGGACCGGGTGACTGGTATCCCAGACCTCCCCTTCGATATGATTCTCGCCACGCCAAACACCTTGTCCAAGGCTATCGTTAAAACCACCGAAGTAGCCGCCACCCTGGCAGTAAATCCAGCCCATGTCCTCGACTTCGTATACGCGTTCGCGGTGATTCTCGTCCAGCAAGGAGAAATGTCCACCTTTTAAGCGCGTGCTACCCTCATAGAAATTCAGGTCATGTTTGACCCGCAGTACATCGAGATCACTATCGGCAAAAAGAATCTTGGCTTCCGTGGATTGGCGCTCACCGACCTTGTTTTCCTGAAAGGTATAAAAGCCGCCGTGATCAGGCATATTGAAGAGAACCCAGTTGCGAAGCCCCACCATGGAGGGAGGTTTAAGTGGAGGAGCACCGTGCCCCCTGGGGATACCGCGCCCCGGCATAAAACCCCAGGAGTGATTGCGAAAGCAGGTAGAGCGGGCATTGCTAAGCTGAATCTGCTTGTCAGCAATGGTGATATGTCCCTCGCAGGTACCGACAATTTCATACACGGCACGTTCGCTGAACAATATGCCATCAACCCTTTGCACGTGAACTGGGTCTTCATAGGGAGTTAGGACAGTGGTACAGGTGATCTCGCAGGATATCCCGTACTCATTGTCCTCAAGAACAAGTTTTATTTTCTTCAGGGGTTCGAGAAACTCCATACGCAGTGGGCCAACCCCAAAAAAATCCATATCACTGCGCAAGCGTCTCGAGACGCGAATATTGTACTGCTTTCCCCGGTGTCGAATGGCGATAAAGCCGTCCAGAACATCGTTATTCTGGTACAGGCGCAAGCTGGCGATAAGCGCGACTTCGCCGGCGTCATCGCACAGGCAGATGTAGTGGCCATCGTTCCAGTTCTTGTCACTACTTGCGACAGTGGAAAATGTGCCAGCTATTTGGTGATAGGGGTATTCATCTGCTCTGGTTAACATGCCTTACATCCCTGTCTATGATGGAACTTATTCTTCGCGCTGGTATCTGCCGACCAGAAGTCGCCAGATGCACTGCATATCTCACGATGCGTCATTGTTTGTATCAAGCTATTTTGAATATTGTTCAAATACTACTTTGCTGCCATAACAAGTCAAGTTTTAAGTTGTCTAGTTAATATCCCTATGCCCCTATATCTGATTGGATTGTTTGGGACCGACAGCCTGTGATAGATTTATCCTGATCAGCGTAAGTTCGAAATTAGAAACATCTCGCATCGTAACAGGCATATAAAGGAGCAAGTTGTGGCAGATCCCTACTTTCCGCAGATGGTATTTACTGGCGAAGGAGAACGAGTGCCGAGGGTTCTCGTTGCACCCCAGCGCTATATCCAGGGCAACGGCGTGCTGGATCATATGGGACGCTACCTGACACTATTGAATGCCAAGCGTGCGGGGATGGTCATCTCCGGCAGAGGGCAGCAATCCGATGGATTACGGGTCGTAGATTCGCTGAAGAATAATAATATCGAACCCGTAATCAGTACGTTCACCGGTGAATGCTCGCTTGAGGAGGTTGATCGACATGTGACTAATCTCCGGGCAGAAAAACTGGATTGCCTGATAGCAATGGGTGGAGGGAAGTGCGTGGATGCAGGCAAATGCATTGCTTACCGGCTCGATATTCCCGTGGTGGTGGTCCCGACTCTGGCATCCAACGATGCACCGTGTTCAGCATTGAGCGTCCTCTACACGCCCGACGGTGTAAGCAGCGGCGCAGAGTTCTTTCCTCAGAATCCTGTATTGGTGGTTGTTGATACAGGGGTTGTTGCCAATGCAAGTGAACGCTACCTGGTCGCCGGTATGGGTGATGCGATGGCCACCTTGTATGAAGCCAGAGTTTGTCTTAACAACCCCAATGCAAGAACGACCATCGGTGCAAGACCCACCCTGGCATCGATAGCCATCGGTGAAATTTGTGCAAAAACACTATACGACCAGGGTGCGGAAGCCATCGATTCGGTGACCCGTTGTACTGCTGATACCTGTCTCGAGAATGTTGTTGAGGCCAATACCTTGCTGAGCGGGATTGGCTTTGAAAGTGGCGGCCTGGCAGTTGCTCACGGCATTGCACAGAGTTATACGGCAGTGCCGGTTACCCACCAGAATTACCTGCATGGCGAGCATGTGGCCATGGGCACATTGACCCAATTAATGATGGAGTCTGTTGACGAGGCAAAACGCGTAGCAGAATTTTTCGCTCGTGTTGGATTGCCTGTTCACCTTGGCCAGATGTCACTGGGTAGCGATGATAATGCGGCCCTCGATACGTTGATCGAAGGGACAATCAATTGGCCCACAAGCCACAATATGCCAATGCCTGTTACACCTGAGCTTGTCAGGTCATCTATTCTGAGTGCGCATGAACTGGGTCTTTCTGTGACCCGCGATAAAGGTGACAGTGCCTATAGGAAACTGCATTCTGATTAACATTGTTCACCTGGGCGCATACCACTGGTCCACTGGCGGTGTTGCACCAGCCCCTGCTTGAGCGGCCAGGCGACGCGCCGCTGATTCCAGCAGGCCGGTATTGCTTATCCCCGGGCGGTTATAGCAGTTTCGTACCAAGCTCAGGCTCTCGCCAGGCAACGCTTTGGGCAGGTTGAAATCCTCGCGCAAACAGCATTGCAGCACATCGTCGTCATCGTATACCCGGTTCATAGCCTCGCGATATATTCCGCACATCGTGGCTACCAGCGAGGGCTCGCGATCAAGCAGATCACCTCGTACAGCAAGACCTGTACTGGGCAGCCGAATGTGATCGCCAAGGTGGGCGATCAGGTGAGTTCCTCGCTCCTGTATCTGAGCTGGCAGGAACAGGGAACTGAGCAACGCCGCACCGGTGCTACCATCGAGTAACAGACCCAGACGAGAAATGTCATCTCGCGCCGGCCTCAAATCAGCGGCAACGCCGTGCTCGGCCAGCACGGATACCAGCATTCTAGCGGGCGGCGCCGGGTCGGGAAAAGTAGCGATTGACAGGCCCTCCAAATCATCAAGGTTCCGGGCCGGCGACCCGCTGTACAGCCAGAACATGGGCCGGTCACAGGCGATGAAGACCAGTTTGTAGTTCTCGCCGCGCAGTGCCGCATCCAGGGCAGCGCCGCAGGCTGCGTGAAAGGTTCGTAGCGGTAAATCCCCGGCTGCGGTGAAGTTCGTGTCGACCAGCACTACCTGTAGCCCCTCCGCCTCATACAGGCCACAACGCCGGGCAATGAAATGACAGAGCAACTCGTGGATGTCGAAGGCCTTGTAGCCCAATTGAACCCTTAGCAAGCCGCTGATCCTTGCAGTAATGCGCTCCGGGTCGTGCAGTCGAAGTGCGGCATAACCTGCTTCGCAAATGTTTCGATATAGGGTCCTGGGCTGGACATGCCAGCAGGCCAGACAAAGCCATCAACGCCGAGCTCAACCAGAGCCTGAAAACGCGGTATCGCCTCCTCTGGTGTTCCTGCGATCGCGACGGCATCCAGAATACGGTCGGTCAACAGATCCTTGTGTCGAGCCTCGTTACTGCCGTGCTCGGCGTAATCATACTGGGATTTCATCCTGGCCAATTCTTCGTAGAGCTGGTCGTCAAAATACTCTCGAGGCACCGTCGTAAACACGGTGCCGGCGGCGACCGATGCGTAACCCTTAACCTCCTCACGGGCTCTATAGCGATCGTCTGATACGGCACAGGCAACACGCACCAGGAGTTTAATAGTGTGAAAGTCGCGGCCCGCTTCTTCGGCGCCTGCCCGTATGTTGTCCAGGGCATATTGCACCAGGCGCGGATCCGAGCCGACCTGGAACAGCACGCCATCGGCAATCCGACCCCCAAGGCGTAGCGACCGGGGGCCCGAGCAGGCCATAACGATGGGCACATCACGCTCCGAGAAGGCCATGTGCAGTTCTTTTCCCTCGTATTCGATTCGCTCGCCGCGGATCAAGGCGCGCAGAGTCCTGACCTTTTCTTCAAACACCGCCAGGCGCTCCGGCTTCAGACCCAGGTTATGAACGGCGCTTTCGCCCACTCCGATACCGCAGATGGCCCGGCCGCCGGACAGTTCCTGCAGACTGGCCCAGCTATTGGCCAGCACTGCGGGATGTCGGGTCACCGTGTGGGTGACGCCAGTGGCCAGCGCAAGTTGCTCGGTCTGCACAGCCAGTGCAGCCAGGATGCTGTATGCATCGCGCATTACCGAGTGCGAATCTGCTATCCAGACACCACTATAGCCCAGCTGTTCGGCGCGAAGTGCCAGATCAATACAGTCCTGGATGGGGCGATTGGGCAGGATGCCCAGGTCGAAAGATATGCTCATATTCCCATCCGGTGCCGCTAAGCGTGTACATTGGCTAACACTAACGCCCCTGTTGCTGCCTGTCTAGCCTGCGTGGAGCTCAGGACATTGACTCACAGGGTGTCGGCTCTATAACAGAGAACTACCATTTACATCATTCGTCACTGGTGACTTCAATCTGATATCGGATTCGCATAAACTTAGGGAACCTCTGCGTCGAACCTCACGCAGCGGCTCGCTGATCGCAATTTTGGTTATTGCTGTTTTTTGAATGGAGTGGGTGTGGCTGTGAAATCACGTGAGACGGAAAAAAAACCGGGGTCGAACGCTGAAAGTAGATCTATGAAGATGGATGTCATTGCTCAGCTTTCAGGCGGTATAGCCCACGAGTTCAATAACATTCTGGGTATTGCCCTTGGCAATGTTGAGATGTTGGAGCATTCCCTGGCCGAGGGAGGGAAAGCCACCGACAAGCAACTTCTATACCTGGAAAAAGCAAAGAAGGCCGTTCTGAGGGGAGCGGAGCTGAACAAATCAATGGCAGCACTGTCCCGACAGGCACCACAAACCTACAAGCCGATTAACATCAATACAACAGTCGGTCACCTGGATGCCTTCCTTGGTGGTGCGCGCATGCCAATGATTAAAATACACTATGATCTGGAGGAGGACCTGTGGCCTGTGAGGCTTGATATTGGCGAGTTTGAGGATGCCATGATTAACCTCGTGTTGAATGCCCAGGAGGCTATGGACGGGGCTGGGAACTTGATCATCCGCTCCCGCAACGAGGCCGTTATCAACCAGACCAACGAATCTGGCAATCCAATAAATGGAGACCACGTGATAGTTGAGATCGCCGATTCCGGCAGGGGAATCGAAGCGGCAGATGTCCCACGGCTGTTTGAGCCTTTCTTTAGCAATGGATCGGTAGGAAGCGGCACTGGCCTGGGACTTACCATGGTGTATGCGTTCGTGAAACGATGCAAGGGTCACATGCAGGTGGATACGGTAAGAGGGGAGGGCACGACCTTTCGTTTATTTTTTGCTCGCGCCAAGGGAACCGGCGTAGAGGCAGACAACGAACAGGAAAAAACTACCGTCACCGGGGGCGACGAGACGATTTTGGTTGTTGATGATGAAATGGAAATGGCCGACTATGCATCGGCCGTTCTGGAGCACCATGGCTATAAGGTGGTCAGTGTTAATAATGTTGAAGGTGCCAAGCAGTACCTGGCCAGGGGCGAGGGCGTCGATCTCATTTTTTCCGACATTGTGATGCCCAATGGCTCGGGCTTTGAGCTTGCAAAATACGTAGAGCAGCAACAATTACCCAGCAAACTGCTGTTAACATCGGGATATTATGATGCAAAGGCATTGAGTCCAGCGTACCAGGTGCTGACGGACAATATGCTGGCGAAACCCTATGACAGAGAAACCTTATTGCGAAAGGTACGTGAAATCCTGGACAGTTGATCCGCGTATCCATTGAATAACACATAGCATTTGGAAGAATTATGAGCGAGGAAAAAGTCTATAGGCAGGTAAAATTTGTAAGGCCGGCCGGGGCCACTGAAATTCTGCTGGTCCGCCACGGTGAATCGCGGGCCGCCAGTGCGGATAAACCTTTTCCCCTGGTGGAAGGGCAGGGGGACCCGGAACTGGCCGAGGCGGGGCGAGAGCAGGCCGAAAAATTGGGTCAGCGTCTGGCAAACCACGCGATTGATGCCGTGTATGTAACAAATTTGCGTAGGACGCATGAAACCGCCGCGCCCCTGTGTCGAATTAGGAACATGACCCCCCGGGTTGTCAAAGATCTAAGAGAAGTCCACCTGGGAGAATGGGAGGGAGGACTTTTTCGAATCAAAGCTCACGAGGGTCACCCACTGATTATGGAGATGCGCGAGCACCAGGAGTGGGGGAAAATTCCAGGCGGGGAGACCAACGCGCAACTTGATGAGAGAGTAAGGCGAGGCCTCGATGGCATTATCGATAAGCATCCCGATCAGGTTGTAATGGTCGTGGTCCATGGGGGTGTGATTGGTAGCATTCTATCTCAGGCCACTGGCTCACAGCCTTTTGCTTTCACTGGCGCAGACAATGGATCCATCAGCCATCTGATTGCAGTTCAGGGCCGACTGGGCCTGCGACGTTTTAACGACACCAGCCATTTATCGGCCATGATCACAGCGGACGTTGCTATGCCTACCTGAGAGGGGCAGATAGCGTTTCTGGTAGTTGCCCCACCGGTCGACATATCTGATAGAATAGCGTCGCCTTGGGTATGCGAGGAGCCCTCGCTACCATTACAAGGCACCAAAAGACAGTGATTACATATTCCGCACAGCTTTGTTTTTCCGGAAAAATAATACAAACAATGGATTTCTAGTGAGTGGAACCTAGCCACAGTAGGGGATAGCTACGCATGGAGAAAGAAGTACAGGGTACCACTGTAAGTAGTGTGGTTATTCGATTTGCCGGTGATTCGGGGGATGGCATGCAGTTAACTGGTAGCCAATTTGCCTCTGCGGTAGCGCAAGGAGGCAGTGAGATTGCCACCCTGCCAGATTTTCCATCTGAAATTCGGGCGCCTATCGGTACCACATCCGGCGTGAGTGGTTTTCAAATTCAGTTCGGCGATTCGGTACTTACACCCGGGGATCAGGCCGATATCCTTGTAGCGATGAATCCTGCCGCCCTGAAGGTAAATGCAGGCAGTATTGCCCACGATGGAATTATCATTATCGACATAGATGCCTTCGACAAGAAGTCGCTGGAAAAAGCAGGGTATCTGGAGCACCCCGTTATCGATGGAAAAATGGATGGCAGGGTGGTTTACAGCGTGCCCATTACCTCCAGAACCTTGGCAACACTGGATGAATCAAGTATTCCGCGAAAAGATCGCGCGCGGTGTAAGAATTTTTTTACACTTGGCATATTACTGTGGCTACACGAGCACGAGGCAGATGTCACAGTTACCTATTTGAAGGAGAAGTTTGCCAGCAAGCCGGAGCTTGCCGAGGCCAATATCAAGGTCTTGTCGGAGGGTATGCTATATGCCCACAATAGCGGTATTTTTCAATCCCGGTATAGTCTTAAGGAATCCAATCTGGCACCGGGTACCTACAGGAATCTCTCGGGCAATCAGGCCATCGCATTGGGGCTAATAGCCGCTGCCAGTGGCGCGGGATTAGAGATTTTTCTGGGAAGCTACCCCATAACGCCAGCTACCGATATTCTGCAGGAGCTGGCGCTGCATAAGAACTTTGGTGTTAGGACCTACCAGGCCGAAGACGAGATAGCGGGTATTTGTAGTGCCATAGGCGCCGCCTTTGCCGGGGCCCTTGCGGTTACCACTACCTCGGGGCCGGGTATGTCCCTAAAAACCGAGGCACTTGGACTGGCGGTGATCTCGGAACTACCTCTGATAGTCATCAATGTGCAGCGCGGAGGACCCTCAACCGGCCTGCCCACTAAAACCGAGCAGAGCGATTTGCTGCAAGCCTTGTTTGGTCGGCACGGGGAGTGCCCTCTACCGGTCATTGCAACGCGGTCACCCGCGGACTGCTTTTATCAGGCTATTGAGGCATCGAGAATTGCATTGAAATATATGACTCCGGTTATCCTGCTGTCAGATGGCTATCTGGGCAATGGATCAGAACCTTTCCAGGTGCCCAGAGTCGAAGATTTACCGGACTTGAGTGGGCTGAAAAAAGACGTTGAGGTATAGGGTTTTTCTCCCTACCGGAGAGACGAGCGCACTTTGGCAAGAGACTGGGCTATTCCGGGAACGCCGGATCTGCAACACCGTATCGGCGGCCTGGAAAAAGATGCTGTGACCGGGGAAGTCAGTCACGATCCGGTCAATCATGAAAAGATGACCCATTTGAGAAGGGAGAAAGTAGAGCGAATTGCAGGCGATATTCCCGATCTGGATATCTTCGGCGATCAGACCGGTGGTGACATTTTGTTGGTCTCCTGGGGCTCCACCTTTGGCTCGATTCGCAGCAAGGTCATTAAATATCGGGAGCAGGGAGCATCGGTCTCTCACGCCCATTTTACTCACCTGAGTCCTCTGCCAGGAAATACGGGGGAGGTGCTTGGGAAATTCAAGCACGTTGTGGTTGCGGAGATGAACCTGGGGCAGCTTGATATTATACTTCGGGCACGCTTTCTGGTTGATACAACACCTCTGGTGAAGGT
The DNA here is from genome assembly GCA_018657645.1 of Halieaceae bacterium. Taxonomy (GTDB): domain Bacteria; phylum Pseudomonadota; class Gammaproteobacteria; order Pseudomonadales; family Halieaceae; genus JBALVT01. The sequence goes on from JABHWT010000053.1 coordinate 17,472, forward strand.
CCAGGGCAAACCCTTTTACGAAAATGAAATTGCGGCTGTGGTAGATCAGTATCTCTAGGAGCCAGTGGGGACGGAAAAATAATGAGTGATATTAAACTAGCAAAACAAACCTATGCGTCTTCGCAGGAAGTGAAATGGTGCTCGGGTTGTGGTGATTATTCGGTCCTCAAACAGGCGCAGTTAGCACTTCTGGATCTGGGGCTGGAGAGTGAGGATGTAGTCTTTGTCTCCGGTATTGGTTGTTCCAGTCGTTTTCCCTATTACCTCAATACCTATGGTTATCACACTATTCATGGCCGAGGTATCGCGGTTGCAACCGGTGTTAAATCACAAAATCCCGATCTGTCGGTGTGGGTAACCGTAGGAGATGGTGATGCTATGAGTATAGGTGGCAACCATTTCATCCATGCTATTAAACGCAACATTGATATGGTTTGCATCCTGATGGATAACCGTATTTACGGTCTGACAAAGGGGCAGATATCCCCTACATCAGAGAAGGGAAAAATCACCAAAACAACACCCTATGGATCGCTGGAGGACCCTTTGAATCCGGTACAACTGGCGCTGGGAGCAGGAGGCACCTTTGTGGCGCGATCGACCGATAGGGATCAAAAACTGCTGAGAAAATTGCTCGTGGATGCGCACGATCACAAGGGGTTCTCGCTGGTTCACATTTTGCAAAACTGCCTTATTTTTAACGATGCGACCTTTGAGCCCTACGTCGGGAAGGAGAAGGCGGAGAATACGGTCATACTCGAACACGGTGAGCCAATGATTTTTGGCAAGGAAAGCGACAAGGCCATTATTCTGGACAATTTGACTCCCAAGGTCGTTGCGGTTGCCGATGTAAGCCCCGAGCAAATACTAAGGCACAATGCCCACGATGAGAATTCCCTGATTCCGCAAGTGATAGCCTCCCTGCCCATGGGCGAGTTCCCTATGCCCATGGGTATTATCCGGGCCGTGGAGAAAGAGAGCTACGATGATGCCTTGCAGAACCAGATGGATGAGCAGGTGGCAGCGAAAGGTGCAGGGGATTTGCAGGCATTATTGACCGGCAGAGATACCTGGACAATTTCCTAGCTGGTGCCCATCCAGAAATTGCTAGGCTCGATGCACAGGCTGTGAAGGTTAGCTGTTTTGGACACCTTTGAGCTCGCCGAACGGAGGCCTGTTTTCAGGGGTTGTAGGCACATGGATGTGCCGGAGAGCCTTGCCGCGCAGGACGCGCGTCAAGGTGGGCCCTTGAAAACTGGCTGTAGCGAGGGAAGCCGAAGGCCGGGCGATGGTGTCCACAACAGCTAACCTTTGCAGCCGTCTCCAATATCTAGTGAAAAAGTAGGGTTTCTGGATGGGCACTAGCCAGCCCGGAAATTACATCAGCTGCCTGATAGCGCGCCGGGCTAGTGTGCATCCGTCGAGGTAGTCAGGTTCTCACTCTCGACTCTGTCGCAGTTGACGCGATTTACCCAGATCATTGAGAATATAATTGGCAATGGCCAGGCGATCTTCCTCCGACAGGTAGTTCTGGGGCGGCATTTCGGGATAGTCGTCTCGCTTGTGGGTGGGGTTGGCAATCCACTGGGCCATCGCTTCCGGTCTATCCATATACAGTGCCTGTATGACGCGCATGGGTGGGCCTACCATGCGTCCCTCGTAGATGTGACAACCTGCGCAGATGGCCTTGTAGGCAAAGCGTCCGTTGTATTCGGTTTGTTCGAGGTTTTCGGCAATGGGTTCGCTCAGTTGCATGGTGGTTATCCCCGCACTGGTAGCACCGTCGGGACACGCAGTGAACTGATCGGCGCCGAACACGCGGACGCTGGAAGGATTGGCAATGCAACTGCCCTTGCTTTTAGTGACCAGCATTACCTCAAACCCCTCTTTCAGCCCCGCTTGCTCCAGGACGTCCTTGGCAGCGCCTAGGGGTTTGGTGCCATTGTTCCAATATACATTGTCGTAAATCTTGGCGTTGTCGGGTGTTGGGTCCATTTCCGGGTCGCGCACATTGGGAGAGCTGTCGTGATCGACCATGACAATCGCGGCACTGTCGTTGCCAGTAATGATATTACCCTCGACCACGGTGTCATCTGCGGCAAAGATGACAATGCCGGTTCCGGCAGGTGTGCCGGCTGCCGCCGAACCCCTGGGCGCAAAGTTTGGCACGTTGTTGTTGCTAATAAAATTGCGGCGAACAATGGTATTGGATGCGGTTTTTACCGGTAGGCCCTGCAATAGAGTTACCTGGATACCACTGGAGTTATCGTGGGCTGTATTATTTTCCACCAGAATATTCTTTGAATTTTCTATTTCGATTCCCATGACAGAACCAAAAGTATCGTTGCGCACAACGTCTGCATTTTCGCACATGCCAAGATAAATGGCAGCGTCGTGAACATTCCAGATTACATTGTCGGCTACCAGACCATTATTGGAGAACTGGGGGAAAATGCCGTATACGCTATCGCCCTCTACAATATTATTAATGATTTTGTAGTTGTTGGCGCCCTGGGTCATGATGCCGTTGCCCTTGAATCGGCGGATAAAAAATCGATCCACGGTTACCCCATGACCAGCCACCAGAATGCCGTCATTGAGTGTGTCCTCGCCGTCCATTACCGGCCATTCCCCGGCAACGACAACCCCGCGAATAGTAATGTCGTTTTTGTCGATATAAACGGTCTCCTTGTACAAACCCGGATAGACTTCTATGGTATCGCCGGGGTTGGCCAATTTGACAGCTGCCTGAATGGAGGCGCCCTCGCGGACGGTGATGACCTTACTCTGTGTGGCTGAAAACACACAGGTACTGCTTATCAGGGCAGAAAGTGCCACCACCAGGGCAAAAATGCGCTTTCTCATTGTACTCACTCCTTTTTCGGGCTCAATGTAGTTAGTTTTTCAGCCCTGCGTCAGCCTCAACTGAAACAACGCCTAAGCCGGAGGGCACCGCATTTGGCACAACCGGTGCGGCAGTTTCGTCCTCCAGGCTATTCAAGAATGCAATTAGGGCAGTTTCTTCCTCTTTTCGCAAGTTGGGATTTGTTATATGCCAATGAATAATCAAGTTCTGCTCCTCGGGGGCGGCGTGGCCGCGCTTGTCATTGTAGAACTCGACGACATCCTGCAAGCGTTCCAGAGAGCCAGAGTGCATGTAAGGGGCTGTTCTGCTGATGTTGCGCAGTGTCGGTACCTTGAATGCCCCGCGTAATTTCATGTCCGGGAAAATAGGATCTGCTCCCAGGTCGAAATTTTTACCCGGCGGTTCGGGTGCGCCTATAACTGCCAATTCGACATTGGTAAATAGTGGGGGGGTGTGGCATTGGGAGCAGCGGGTAACGAAAGACCGAAATATATTGTGTCCGATCTGCTCCTGCTCGCTTAATGCATTGTGGTCACCATGGGCATAGTGATCGTAGCGACTGTTTAAGGATACCAGTGAAGCCTCAAATGCCACCAGCGCCTGAATAATTAAGGCGGTACCAATTTTCTCATCGTGCGCGAGTCCATAGGCTTGGGTGAATAGCCTGCGATAGGTGCCGTTGGCATTTATGTCGGCCTCCAATTGTGCTGGTGTGTTGCCCATTTCCGCCGCGGCAAAAAGCGGACCCTGGGCCTGCTCTTCAAGCGAAGTGGCCCGCCAGTCCCAGAACAGGCGGCGTAAGAAGGCGACATTCCAAAGTGTTGGTGCGCCTCTTTCCAGCTCCGCTCCGTCCCGGCGCTTTGCACCCACGCCACTACCGCCAAATCCCATGGCGGTGCCGCGGCCATCGGCATAGCCATAGTCGGGATGATGGCAGTGGGCACAGGAAGTTTTCTTATCCCCGCCTAGCAGTGGATCAAAAAACAAGTAGCGCCCCAGGTCAATTTCTTGCGGCGAGAAGCCGTCTCGCGCCTCGGGTAGGGGTTTTCTCAAGCCACCAAAGCCCTCGGGTGCCGAGTAGCGTTGATACAAGCTTACCAATTGGCACTTGCCATTTTCATCAATCATAAAGCTGGGGGGACACCTGTCGCTCAGCGTAAAAGCCAGAGTCATTGGGCCGGACGTAGATGAGCGAGCAGGAACAGTTATTGAGGCGGCAAACAATAATGTCACCAGTCCTACCAGATGCAGCGAAGTGATACCGGTTTTAGAGTGATTTGATCGCAAATTGAATTCCCATCGCAGGTGGCTGTTCGTATTTGGAATTGAGCTGGACACAGTCCTTGATTATACCTCTTGCCGGGTAGTACCCTGTCCATCGCTCGATCCGGGTTCAAATGATAGCCAGGTGTCGTCAGCGCCATCCAGAGCAGAGTGTAGCCTCATGAAGGAAGAATACAATTGGTTGTTCCATGAACATTCCGTGTCCGAGGAGATGCTAGAGGAGTGTATTGAACAGGCGGATCTCAATCTGTGGAGTGACTGTGAGGCCACCTTCGGCGCCCTGATGTCAATGTTGAAGAAGCATATGGCGATGGAAGAGGAGGTACTGTTCCCTGCCTATGAACGGCATACAGATCTGCCCAGAAATCCGGTGGAGGCTTTGCGTTCTGACCACGACCAGCTGGTTCAGCTGTTTTGCGATATTGACGAGGTATTAAAGACCCGAGATTCAGAGCACCTCGTGGACGCTATAAAACCCGTGGTCGTCGCCATGAATCACCACCACGACAAAGAAGAAAATTTCTTTTTACCGATGGCGGGGCACCTGTTGCTACCCTATCGCGATTCAATAATTGAGGAGATGAAGAATTTTGATCCCAGTACCGCTTCGAGGCAGTGGCCGATATGATTTGAGTGCGCTGCGGGAGTAACAGTTTAATTAGTACCTTCGATTATCAACCAGACTCTTTTTCTTAACGAGACATTTACTTATGGCAACAATTAGCAGTTTTATGCAGCACAACCATCGCCAGTGTGATGAATTATTCGCGGCCGCAGAGGAAGCGGTAGCATCTGAGAACTGGGAGGCCGCGGCAACCGCCTGGCAAGCCTTTACCGATGAACTGGAGGCCCATATAACCGACAAAGAGGAGGGGCAGTTATTTCCCGCGATAGAGGCAGTGAACGGCCCGATGGGACCAACGGCGATGATGCGTTCCGAGCACGAGCAGATGCGCGCACTCGTATTCCAGATGAGTGATGCGCTGACTGCGCAGGATGATGCGCAGTTTCTTGGCCTGTCCGAAACCCTGATGATGCTGATGCAGCAGCACAATATGAAAGAGGAAAATATACTCTACCCGATGATGGATCAGTGTATTGGGGACGAGGCGTCCAGGCTCCAGTAATCACCATGCCTGAGGAGTTGACTCTGGATGCCCGCGAGATGGAGCCGCCCGAGCCCTTTGAGAAAGCGACGGCAATTCTCAGGCAGCTAAAACCGGGCCAGTACCTGCGAATGCAACACCGCAGGGTGCCCTACCCGCTGTTCGAGTTCTGCAAAGATCTGTCGTTGCTCCACCAGGTAGAAGAAGTTGCCATCGCAGCCTGCGAGGTAATTATCTACTTTCCAGAAGATGCAGACGCGCTGCAAAGAGAGGGTGTACTATGAGGATGGCAGGCCTGTCCCTCGATACCATACCGCCTATTCACATACCCTTTCGCTTTTTTAATACCGCACCCTGGATGGGTTTGTTTGCGTCTTTGATCCTGCTATGGGGGGGAGATCGGGTGTTCTATTCCCAGTGGAACCCAGAACTGTTGGGCATCACACACCTCCTGACCCTGGGTTTTATGGCCATGGTAATGCTGGGTGCTATGTTTCAACTGGTGCCGGTTATCAGCGGAGAGCTTATTCCGGGCGGCGGTAAAGTTGCCACCTGCGTGCATAGCATGCTGTTGATTGGTCTATTGTTGCTGGTCGCAGGTTTTTACTGGCAGGAATGGTCTCTGTTTCGTTGGGCCATTCCCCTGCTTTTGTTGGCATTTTTGGTGTTCATTGCGGCCCTTGCTTCTCTGCTATTGCGGCGAATTGGTGGTGGTGATTCTATTTACAGCATCCGGTTTGCTGCATTGTCGCTGGTCGTAACCCTCGCCCTGGGCATATTGCGAGCAGCCCAATACATGGGGCTGGGCCTATCCTTGCCGTTAATGAATATCACTGACATCCATATCGCCTGGGGCCTGGGTGGCTGGGTATTGTTGTTGGTAATGGGGGCGAGCTACCAGGTGATACCGATGTTTCATGTCACACCAAACGTCCCAACACCCCTGGCGCGGGCCATGCCGAGTGCAGTATTTTTGTCGCTGTTACTTCTGACAGTGGCTCAGCACCCTCTGCTACAAGCCCTCGCTATGATTATCTGGTGTAGCGCGGCATTCATTTATGGCGTGTTCTGCGTGAGGTTGTTAAATCGACGTAAACGGAAAATCCCCGATGTTACCGCGCGGTTCTGGCACCTGGCATTGACCTGCCTGATGGGAACCGCCTTGTTGCTGTTAGGCTTGTACTTTGGCGGACATCTGGTACCGGAAGGCATTATTTCCAGCAAGGCGCCGGTTGTCATCGGCATCCTCATGATTTACGGCTTCGCAATTTCGGTGATTATGGGAATGCTGCAGAAAATTGTGCCTTTTCTCAGCTTCCTGCATTTGCAACGACGCTGTATGACGAGTTTTGAACTTCTCAAAACGCTACCCCATATGGGCGAGATAGTACCGGCACCGCGCTCGCGCTGGCAGTTTCGTATTCATTTGGCTGCACTGCTGATGGTGCTGGCTACTGCGATGATTGGCGCTATGGTGGAAGTGGCTGCAATTCTAATGGCTGTTGATTTTGGTTGGTTGGGCTTTACTCTGGCCAGTGCCACGCATCTGTATATCAAAACCTCAGCAAGGATTGAGTTAGCGAATGTGCCTGGTTAGGAAAGACACCAGTCCCTCCCCCGAGGGATCTTCCAAACCAAAAAATGCATCTTCTACATAGGCCACGCTGTGCAAACCCACCTCGTCGGCTCGATCCTTTACAGCATGGGCATGCACTCCATGGTGCAGAAATACATTCAGTAAATCGTCCAGCCCCACCTCGAAATTATGCACGTAGATGGGTGCATCCCCTGCGTCCATCAGTTCGAGCATATCCACGTTCGCCCGATAGTCGATGTTGGCCTGCGAGTCGATCTCCTCCAGACTGGCGATTCCGAGGAAAGTGAGCAAGTAATTGGAGGCACCTACCGCAGAGGCCACCGTGACAATATCAGTGCCGCCCAGCGCGGCCGCAAAGGGCTCTGTAATCGGCAGCAAAATCTGTTCCCAGTCTATAATGTCGTAAGTGGATTGGGTCGCCAATGCGCCCACGGCCTTCACTCTGGTTGACTCCCGTAACACCGGGTCGCTGTTGTCCGCATCGGCGAGATCGTCGTGAGTACCCAGCCACAAGCTGGTGCCAGCTCCGGCGGACGCCCCGTACAGAGCGACGTTGTCGGCCTCAATGTTGAGGCTTTCAAAATGGTAGCGCATGAACTGCAGCGCGCGGGCCGAGTCGAGCAACGAAGTCAGTACCCCACCCTGCTCGGCGGCGCTGTCCAGGCTCTCACCCTCCTCGGGTATCTCGAACAGGGCATAGCTGATGGTGGCATAGGCAATGCAGGACTCAAGAAACTCGGCTATTACCTCGGGCTGGTCCTCGTGGGCCGAACTTTTGTCTCCAGTAAAAAATCCACCGCCGTGAATATAGATCACCAGCGGGGTCGGCCCTGAACAATCCGGCAGGTAGATGTCGAACAGGTTGCGCTCGCCATCGCCGTAGGCTACATCCTCGGCATAGTTCACTGTCAAACCGGGTAAATCTATGGGCGGCTCAGTGAAGCTCAAGTCCAGAGTGGGGCCCTGTTCCACCTCTGGTGTGGCTATTGTTTCGGGCGTGGCCCGGTGGCTGTCGCCGCCGTCGCTACAGGCAGCCAGTGTGGCAACCAGAAGGGGTAGTACAACTACGCGAGTTGAAATCAAAGTTAACCTCTTATCCATCAATGACTGAATACATAATCTGTGAATTGGCGCGTAGCTTATAGCAAATCGAGGGAAAAAGGATGTGAATTGTTCATTGGTTCTGTGATGTAACAGACGTCTTTGGGTGCAAACACGACACCGGAACGCATCTCGATAATCAGTATTTTCATAAAGGAGCCGCTTTCGGGGACCTGGCTATCCGGGGCGGTTATCCGAACGGGCGCCAGCTGGATAAGTCCGGTTGCCTGTGGGCCACTGCTTATAGTAAATTGTGGGAAAGGGCCGCGGTTCCATTGTGCATCTTACCCTTAATAACAGCACGGGAAGTTTGAAACATGCCAATTGCAACACGACAATGGGCTATTGGCCTGTTGGGGGGGCTTTGCTGGTCCTGTTTATCCGCCACTACTGCTTTCGCACAACCAGACACCAAGCCACTCAAAAAAGCGCTGGGTGTGCAGTCCGAAATTCAAGTGTACGATCGTTCCTCACAGCGCTCTATTGACGCGCTGCATGGTCAAATTAGCACCTTGTTGGACCAGTATAAGGAACTGCTTCAGGAGCGAGAGAGCCTGACTGTTTACAATGATCAGATCGCGGTAATGGTGACGTCGCAAGAGGAGGAAATCACCTCTTTGCGGGATCAAATTGGCACGATTGACCAGACTTCTCGCGATATTGTCCCGCTCATTTTGCGAATGACAGAGGCGTTGGCCGCTTTTATCGATCTGGATGCCCCCTTCCTGCTTGCCGAGCGGAAACAGCGGCTAGCAGATGTTCGGACCAACATGGATCGGGCGGATATTACCGTGTCGGAGAAGTACCGACAGTTAATGGAGGCCTATCAGGTTGAGGGAGACTACGGCCGCACCATAGAGGCCTATACCGATAAACTGGACGATCGGACCGTGGACTTCCTGCGCATCGGGCGAATCAGCCTGATGTACAGAACCCTGGATGGCAAGGAGGTTGGACACTGGGATCGATCCCAGCGTTCCTGGCAGGTCCTGGAGGACGGGTATAAGAATGCGATTGATCGCGGCCTGAAAATTGCTCGAAAACAGGCCCCACCCGAGTTGCTGGAATTACCTATTGATTCAGCGGAGGGGCAATTATGATTATTTTTGCCCGAAAAGGATTTGGCGCGATGCTGGGTTCGTTGCTGCTGGTAGCCGTGTCTGGCGCAATGGCACTGGAACCACCGGTGGAACCGCCACCGCCAGATTCACTGGGCCAGTTACTGGAGTTGTTGCAGCAGGAAAAAAGGCTCTCTCAAAAGGAAAACAAACAACGTCTTGCGGCGTTTCGCGCCCAGAAAGCAAACCAGCAAAAGATTCTGGATCAGGAGAAAGCGGCCCTTAATAAGGAGAAGAAACGCGGCGTCCAGCTAGAGCAGCGCTTTGATCAGAACGAGAAAAACCTGGAGCAGCTCACTGAAACCCTGCGCCAGCGAGTGGGCAACCTGGGCGAATTGTTTGGCGTGGTGCGTCAGGTGGCTGGTGATACGCAGGGTTTACTGGAGGTTTCGCCGACTGCGGCGCAACTACCCGATCGGGGGGCTGTATTGGCGAAGCTGGCGCAGAGCAAAGCGCTGCCGACGATAGCGGAACTGGAGGATCTGTGGCTGATCATGCACGGTGAGATGACTGCCAGCGCCGAGGTGCAGCGGTTTGATTCAGAGGTGGTTAATGCCCAGGGGCACGAGCAAACCCAATCGGTTACCCGTATCGGCTTGTTTGGTGCAATCAGTGAAGGCCAATACCTGCGCTACAGCGCCGGGACGGCCAAATTCCAGATACTACCGCGCCAACCAGAGTCAAGGGTATTATCGACGGCCGCAGCATTTGAAGCCGGTCAAAGCGGCTATCATCCCCTTGCCATTGATCCCACGCGGGGCGTCATTCTTACCCTGCTGATGCAGAGCCCCAATATATTTGAGCGCGTCGCTCAGGGTCGCGTCGTGGGGTATATTATTCTCTCGCTCGGAGCCGTGGGTTTGTTACTCGGTTTGACTCGTCTGTTGCAGCTAATGGTGCAGGGCCGCCGAATAGATCAACAGATCAATACCACGCAAGCTAATAGCAACAATCCATTGGGACTGTTGATGATGGTGCGCGATGAGCATTCTGACGCCGATTACGATCGCCTGGAGCGCAAGCTGGATGAAGTGCTGGTGCAGGCAGCGGGAAAACTGGAGCAGGGAATTGCAATCATCAAATTGATTGCCACGGTAGCACCCCTACTGGGGTTATTGGGTACGGTTATCGGCATGATTGGCACGTTCCAGGCCATCACCCTGTTTGGCACCGGCGACCCAAAGCTCATGGCGGGAGGGATTTCAGAGGCTTTGGTCACTACCATGTTGGGTCTTATTGTTGCGGTACCGCTGATCTTTCTGCACAGTCTGGTTCAGGCGCGCAGCAAGCGTCTGGTGCAATTGTTGGAGGAGCAAAGTGTTGGTTATATTGCTCGTCAAGTCGAAGTGCCCGCTGCGAATTCATAGGGGTTTGATCTGATGATATTAGTGGATTATCTCAGAGACTTTTTTGCCGCCGGTGGCTCGGTACTGGTTCTTATTTTCTGTGTTACGGCGCTATTGTGGGTGTTGTTATTCGACCGCATTATGTATCTGAGCCGGGGCCACAAAGCGGAGCTACAGGCGGTGATGGACGACTGGTGTTCACTCCAATGGCACAGTCATTGGCATAGCGATCACTACCGCCTTGCGGCGGTGTCTATAGCGAACCAGGCTTTGCAGCGAAATCTGCTTCTGATAAAAACACTGATTACTATCTGCCCCTTGATGGGCTTGCTCGGTACAGTGAACGGTATGGTCCATGTATTTGATGTGCTGTCGGTAACCGGAACCAGTAACCCTCGCGCTATGGCCGAGGGTATCTCCAGAGCCACTATTCCCACCATGGCGGGCATGGTGGCGGCGCTGACAGGTTTATTGATGTTGCACTGGGTCCAGACTCGAGCCGCACGTCTGTCGCAACAGTTCAAGTACCAACTGGATCAGCGGGGAGCAACGACATGAGACGTCGACTGGCAGCCTCCAGCGGTGAGGAAAACACCGTAGACATGACACCCATGCTGGATATTGTCTTTATCATGTTGATCTTCTTCATTGTTACCACCTCCTTTGTAAAAGAGGCCGGCATTGAAGTAAATCGGCCCAGTGCCGATTCTGCGGAGAAGGTAATCGGCGGCAATATTATGATCGCTATCGATCCACAGGATAATATCTGGGTTGATAAACGCCGGGTTGAACTGCGGGCTGTGCGCGCCAATGTGGAGCGGCTGCATGCGGAGAACCCCGAGGGCGCGGTGATTATCCAGGCCGATGAGATGTCTCGCAGCGGTGTGATGGTGGAGGTTATGGACCAGGTTCGCCTGGGCGGGGTCACCAACATCTCAATCGCGGCTAAGCGGAATCAGGATTAATGCGCAAGTTGCTGGCTGTCCTTGCGGGGGTCACTCTGGTGTGCGGCCTGTTCATCGCCATGGGGCAGGTGATTCGTCAGGATGGTCGCGCCCTTAACCGGACGGATAGCGGCAATACCATGGATTTTATTCGGGTTAAGCGCGATCAGACTATCAATCAGAAAGACAGGAGAAAGCCGGAGCGCAAGCCCCCGCCCAAAGAACCCCCACCACCAAAGCTGGACGTGGCATTGGATCAGGAGCGACCGACACCGGATTTACAACTGGACATTCCCAGTATGGATTTGCCGCGCGGGGCAACAGGCGGGCCGTTCCTGGGCGGCATGAGCAGTGGCAGCGGCCGTAGAAATAGTGGTGCAACCCCCAGAATTACCATCGAGCCGCAATACCCTCGCGATGCCGCCATGCGGGCGATCGAAGGTTGGGTTGAGGTGGAGTTCACGGTCACTGAACAGGGCAAAGTGAAGGACGTTAAGATTGTGCGGGCAAAGCCGCGCAAGGTGTTTGATCGCGCTGCCAGGACGACAATTCTGAAATGGTCATTTCACCCGAAAATGGTAGACGGGGTGGCGATGTCGAGCCGCGTGTCCACTGTTATTGAATTCAAGTTGGATTAGGAAATGACCAGGACACTGCTTGTTATCGGTTTGGGTTTAATGCTTTGCTTTGGACAATGCAATGCGCAGGCGGCACCCACCTTGTCGGAGCGTACGTTTAAACACCTGAGCAAGGCTCAGGGGTTGATGGGGGAGGACGAATTCGAGGAGGCGGAGGAGATTCTGTTGTCTCTGGATAAAGCCACTGCCGGCAGAGCTTACCCCAACGCCGTAGTACAACAGACTCTGGGCTATTTATATTCCATGAGCGGACGTTACGACAAGGCCAAAAGCAGCTTTGCCGCCGCCATTAACAGCGGCAAGTTGCCCATTGAGCCGACCCAGTCGCTGCGCGCGAACCTGGCCCGTCTGTACATAGCCGATGCAGAGACCCAACATGCACTGCCCTTGCTGGCCGCCTGGTTCACCGACCACGAAGGTGAGCCCAATGCAGACATGCATGTATTATATGGCAGTGCTTTCGCCCAACTGAACCGCTACCCCGAGGCGATTACACAATTCGAGCGGGCCGTTAGCATAGCGCCGAAACCCAAGGCAGATTGGTTCAGAATACTCGCAGCAATGTATGCAGATCAGAAAAACTACGCTAAAGCGGCCAAAAATCTCGAGGCCCTGGTGGTGCTGGAACCGGATAACAAGCAGTCCTGGAAACAACTGTCGGGAATGTATATGGCCGACCAGAAGGATACCCAGGCGCTGGATGTGTTAAGCACCGCCTTCCACAAGGGCATGCTGACCACTGCCGATGAAATGGAAAATCTGTCCAAGTTTTACGCCTACAAGGAAGACCCCTTCGCCGCGGCCCAGACCCTGCGCGCTTCAATGGATAATGGTTTTTCCAAACCGAGTTACAAACTGTACCGTCGGCTGGGAAATTTCTGGCTGCAGGCCAAGGAGAATAATAAGGCGATCGGTGCATTTCGGTCTGCCCTGGAGTTCAAACCAAATGATGTAGATGCACACCGCTATTTAGCCAGTATCTATCTGGAGAGCGAAGACTGGGCAGAACTTAAGGCCCTGCTGCAGCCCTATGCCCCCGAAGGCGATTCCGACAAGGGTCGCAGAGCGCTGATGCTGGGCATTGCCCACTTTCGCCTGGGTGATCCAGCCTCTGCGAAATCCTCGCTAAATCGGGCACAGGATTATACAATCACTGCGCCGTCAGCTGGCCAGTGGTTGGCGTATATCGACGATATCTGCCCGGATTCAACGGACAATACGGCCGCAGCCGGCAGGAACAATGTAGGGGAATCATCTATGACAGGGCTCACAACGGGTCTGCGATCACTTTGCGGTGGCGCAATGCTGGCAGTGGCTAGCACAGCAGCAAGTGCTGCAGAACTCATCCCTCTCGAGCACTTTACAAAAAACTCGCAGATCCAGGATATCAAGATATCGCCCACGGGGGATCATCTGGCCACCACCGTACCCCTGGGGAACCGCACTAATCTGGTTATTCTCGACCGGAAGTCAATGAAGCCCATTAATAGCTTCAAGTTCGGTCTCAACGAACATGTTTATAACTATTTCTGGGCCAATGATACGCGCCTGGTAATCAGAACAGCTTTTCGGTATGGCAGCTTGAGTGACTGGGATCTGGACACGGGCGACATATTCTCGGCAGATTTTGACGGTGGTAACGACCGCTTCATATACGGTCCGCGCGCCAAGGGCAAGGGTAAGTCACGCAAGAGTGCCGGTGTTCTGGACCCGTTGCCTGGCGACGATGAACACGTGCTGATCTCAACCCATACCTATGTCAGCCATCGCAATACCAAAGAGGTCAAGGCGATTGTCTACAAGCTCAACATTTATAACGGCCGGCTGACCCGGCATGCGGTGAGCCCGGTCAAAAATGCGCATATGCTGGTTGACCCGAAAGGGCAAGTGAGGGTGGCTGTGGGCAGTGATGATGAGCTGTCGACGAAAGTCATGTACCGCGCATCGCACGACGAGGAATGGCGTGTAATCGACCAGTACGCCTACGGCAAGGGGGGCATGTTACCGCTGGAATTTTATGAAAACAGCAACAAGTTCTTTGTGAAATCCAATCACGATCACACATTACCAGGCCTGTTTGAATTTGACCCAGACAGCGGCGAGAAGCGCCTGCTATATCGACACGAGTTGGTTGATTTTGAGCCCTTTATCAAATACGACGAGGCGACCAAGAAATCCAGCCTTGTGGGAACCTTTATCATGCCAGACCGCGCTTCCAAGGTGTATTTGGATTCCGAGCTTTCGGCTGTCGATATCGCCTTTGACAATTTGTTTCCCGATGACTATGTCAAGGTAACGGGCCGCTCTGCCGACAAGATGTTTTCCATAGTACGGGTAACCAGCGACCGCAACCCCGGCGAGTTCTACCTGTTTGACAAGCAAAAAAACAGTTTGACCTACCTTGCCAGCCGTAGGCCCTGGATCGATCCAGTTAAAATGGCGACCAAGAAACCCTTCAGTTTCAAGGCACGCGACGGCTTAACCCTGCACGGCTACCTGACTCTTCCTTCGGGTAAGAAAGCTGAGAAACTACCGATGATAGTGCATCCCCACGGGGGGCCGCACGGGCCACGCGATGGTTGGTTTTTCAGTAATGATGTCCAACTGTTGGCCAGCCGGGGGTATGCGGTATTACAGGTTAATTTTCGCGGCTCCGGCGGCTACGGTCTGGATTTTGAAAACGCCGGCCACGGTGAATGGGGCGGTTTAATGCAGGACGATCTCACCGATGCAACCCGCTGGGCTGTCGAGAACGGTATTGCCGCCGAGGATCGCATCTGCATTTACGGCGGTAGCTACGGTGGTTACGCCGCTTTAATGGGGGTTGTGAAGGAACCGGACCTTTATCAGTGCGCCATTGGTCATGTTGGCGTATACGATCTGGAATTTATGAAATCGACAGGCAACGTGGCTGAGCGAATGTTGGGTGGCAAGGTTTACATGGATAAGGTGATGGGAACAGACCCTGACAAGCTCAAGCGAACCTCTCCGGCCCATGGCGTCGATGCCATAAAGGCGGCGGTGATGATCGTCCACGGTGGTCAGGATTTGCAGGCCCACTACAAGAATGCCTACATTCTGCGCGATGCCATGAAAAAAGCCGGTAAACCCTACGAATGGGCGTTCTACCCGAAGGAGGGGCACGGATTTATGAATGAGGACAACAGGCTCGATTTCAGGCAGAAAATGCTGGCTTTTTTAGCCAAGCACATTGGCAATTGATCGAAATAGCGGCAGCCCCACCGCAATAGCGAAAATTGTGTGGTGCTAAGAGTAAGCACAGCGACTGTGAAAATGTTACAGGTTGGTTGCTATTTTTCTGTGCCAGGGCTATAAAAGCGCATCAACTTTGAATCGATAACAAGAAGAATCTGTCCGAACAGGTGTATGTACAATAAAACACGATAATTGCATTCTGGAGATCAACATGGAACATAAAATCACGAAGCGGCAGCGCGGAGCGTTGCGGGCCGTAGTTCTGGGTAGTGTAATGAGTTGCCTCTGTTCCACCGCAGTCTGGGGGCAAGAGATCGACAGCGAAGCCGAAGGCGAAACCCAGGATATGGGCAAGGTCACCGTCACAGGTTCTCACATCAAAATGATCGATGCTGTTTCTACTGCACCGATTCAAATTATTTCAAGGGCGGATATAGACCGCAGCGGTGCTGCCACCGTATCGGAGTTGTTGGCCAAGATTACCGCCAATAGCGGGGGTAGTTTACCCGAGACATTTAACAACGGTTTTGCCGATGGCGCCACCGGCGTCTCGTTGCGGGGCATGGGTGTCAACCGTACCCTGGTTCTTATTAATAATCGCCGGGTGGCCAGTTTTGCCTTTGGTCAGAATATCACCGACACCTTTACCGATATCAATGCCATTGCCCTGGAATCTGTTGATCGGGTAGAGGTGTTGTTGGATGGCGCCTCCGCTGTTTACGGCTCTGATGCCATTACCGGTGTGGTGAACTTTATTCTGCGCAATGATTACGACGGTTTTCAGATAAGCGCCCAAACTTACAACACCAGTGATGGCGGAGCCGATCAGCAGGCGCTAAACCTGATGTGGGGTAAGGTTGCAGATAAGGGCTCCATCCTGGTGAGCATCGACTATTTCGATGAGGATGCTCTGGAGGCCTACGACAGGGATATCGGCACGGCCGATAACTGGAGTGAGCTCGATAGCCGCGTGGACTATGATCCTCGCCACGCCTATGGCGATGTTGGACAGGCCAATTATTACCACGGGTATACGGACCAGTTTTTTGGTTTTGGCTTGCCTTACCCTTTATATAGCGCTGTTGGCGGGGAGGATGCTTGCACCAGCGGTGATTTTAGAGTGAGTGGCAGTGGGAACAGCCTGTTTTGCAGTTTTTCAGATAATTTTACGCTCACACCCGAGAAGGAACGCGTGAATGTCATGATTAACGGCACCTATACACTGGGTAATATTGAGTTAGCCGGAGATCTGCAATACAACAAATCAGAGACCGACTATAACTATTTTAGTGCCTTTAACTGGATACATACCGCCGCCAATCTTTGGGGTGCTAATCCCGATGGCAGCGGTGTCATTAATAATTTTGCGGCCAGTGATGGTTGGAGTTGGTATGCCACCCAGGGCTGGGGCGGGGACTTTGCCGGGGCAACCTTGCCGGGGTCGGATGAAATACAGGGCGTGCCGATAGCCGATGTGGCCTGGTTAATGACAGATTTGGGCGACCAGATCACTACCATGGAATCTGAGAATATTCGTATTGCCGGATCCGCGGCAGGCGTATTTGCCGACGTGTGGGATTGGGAATTGTCGGGCATCTATTCAAAAAATGAAGCGGATATCATCGACACCAACCGACCTAACACAGCGGCTTTGTTTGGGGCGCTAAACTCCTATAATTATTTCTATATTGCCGGAATGGATCTGACGCCCTGGGGCATTAATGTCACGGAAACCAATTCACAGGAGACCTTGAACGCAATACGGCGCTCGACTAAAGACACCGGCGAATCTGAGATGAAACAGCTCTCATTCATCGTGAATAACTCCTCCTTCAGTTTGCCCGCTGGTAATGTTGGGTTGGCCTTTGGCGTGGAGTATCGCGAGGAGGAGTTGAAGAACACCCCCGATGCACAGTTAGTAGCGGGACAGATATTTAACTCCGGTTCACGCAGTGTGGTGAAAGGCGATCGCGATATCTGGTCGGTCTATGCCGAGGCGCAAATACCGGTTATGGACAACCTTGATCTAACGCTGGCTGTTCGGACCGAGGATTACAGTGATTTCGGCCAGACCACCAACCCGAAAATTGGCCTGCGCTGGCAGCTCAATGATTATTTCCTGATGCGCGCCAATTGGGGCACCGGGTTTCGGGCACCGGGCATGATGGAGATGTACCTCGATGATGCCGTTGCTTACAGTCAATATAGAGACTACACCCAATGTTCGCAATACGATGCGGGAACGGGCTCCGGGGTTAACGACGGATCTGAGCACGACAACTACTGTTGGGCGAATTACAATCAGACCAACTTCTCCAGTAACCCGGATCTCGATCCCGAAGAGTCTGAATCCTATAGCGTTGGCGTCGTTATATCGCCGCTGGACACGATGACGATAGAGATTGATTACTGGGATATTGAAATTGACGATGTGATTAACAACCTGCACCCATCCGACATGGTGTATCAGGAATCTCAGGATGGCTCCTACTCTGAGCTGATTGATCGCTTTGCCGCTACCGATCTGGAGCGGGCAGACGGTGTCACAGCGGGTAAGCTTATTGCGGTTAACACAAGTTACTACAACCTCGATACATTGAAGGCCTCCGGTGTGGATGTGAAGTTCGACTGGACCCTTAATACCCGGCTCGGCATCTTTGATTTCTGGGCTACCACCACCTACCAGGATGAACTGACTTCGGTCAGCCCCTTTGTGGGTGATGACCCCTGGTTAGGGCTTAATGGCTATCCCCGGTGGAGGGCGCAGTTTGGAAGCCAGTGGAGCAAGGATGACTGGATGGTTGCACTGCAGGGCTATTACCGCCACGACATGCTGGATTATGATTCATCCCAGGATGTCACCGTAGATGGTGAAAACCTGGAGATACGCAGTAATACCACCTATAACCTGAGTGTGGTTTATCAGGGCATTGACGATTTGGAGTTAACTGCACAGGTGATCAATGTTACCGATGAAGAACCGGCGTTTTCTACCTACCCCACTGGTGGTCTCAACATGACTGACACCGTAGATGGAAGAGCCTTTCGGTTTACATTGCGCTATAAGTTTTTCTAGTGCGACATTGCGCTCCCCGGTTTGACCGGGGGGCCTGGCAGCGTGTTGAAAAACCCTCTGGCGGCACATTACTTCGTTGTTTCCAGGTTCAAAATGCTCATTTATTGGCATATAAACTCCGCTTTTTCACCTGAAAACGCCTCGTCCTGCACTCGCCAGAGACTTTTTCAACACGCTGCTAGTGGCGAATGTGGTACGAGGCATTTTCAACACGTTGCTAGATTTCAATCACCGTACGAATACCCCGCGCATTAGCCAGATCATCAAAGCCCTCGTTCACCTCCGCCAATGTTCGCCTGCTGGTAATCATGCCCTCCATGTCCAGTAAACCCTGCCGCCATAAGCGCAACAGCCGCGGGATTTCATAGAGCGAGTTACTCGAGCCCAGCAGGCAGCCACATAGCTTTTTCTCAACCGCCTGGAACATCACTACATTGGGAATGCTAATCCCCTCTTCCAGTGCCGGAGACCCCACACACACTGTGGTACCCCCCATACGGGAGAGGCCAATTCCCTGTTCGATCAGCGCCGCTTTTCCCGCCGCTTCAAATGCATAGTCGACGCCAATACCGCCGGTCAGCTCCTGGCAGATTGCCGCCAGGTCCTCAGTGACGGGATCGACAACCCGGGTAGCGCCAAAGGCTGTCGCCAGATCGCGGCGTTCGGCCACTGGGTCGGAGCCAATAATGGTGCTGGCGCCGGCAATTCTGGCGCCCTGAAGGGTGGCCATGCCAATGCCGCCAAGGCCCAATACCACACAAGTAGCGCCGGCTTCCATGTTGGCGGTATTCAGTACCGCGCCGACCCCGGTTTGCAGGGCGCAGCCGATTACACAGGCGACCTCCAGTGGAATGTCTTTATCGATTTTAATCGCGCCGGTAGCGGGTTGCACCACATACTCAGCCAGCCCCCCAATCCCACAGCCGCGCAGCAGTTGCGCGCCATCGAGTTCGAGACCACTGACCCCATCGGGCAGCAGGTTGGTCATGATGCTCATCGCGTTAACGCACAGGCTCTGCTGATTGCGCTGGCAGTAGTAACAACGCCCACAGGGTGGGGCCGGGGTTAATACCACGTGGTCGCCGGGTACCAGGTGGGTAACTCCTGCTCCAACGGATTCCACAATGCCCGAGGCCTCGTGACCGGGGATCATCGGCCCCATCATCGGCATGGTGCCATCGACAAAACCGAGGTCCGAGTGGCACAGGCCACAGTACTTGATGTTGACCCGTACCTCTCCGACCCGGGGCTCGATGATCTCAATGTCATCGCGAATGGTGATGGCCTGGTTGGCTTGTTCTAGAACTGCTCCGCGCATTTGGGATTCCTCGCTAATTAGAGCCCATCCGTTAACAGCTCTGTTTGGAGAGTGTGAAGGTTTTCGAATGAAGCTCCGGTGTCATATATGCATCCGGGACCGTCTGCTGCAGGAGAGCCTGCCCCTCTTTTCGGGTACGCAGCAGCCGAGCATAGGGCCTGCCCCATGAGCGTAGCGAGTGCTTTGGGTACAAGGACGTACTTGCTGCGTGTCCTGAAGGCAAATATGACACTGGAGTGCCACCCAACATTGATAAAACCCTTATATTGTAGCCCTAAATCAATGCCATGGCGTCAATCAATGATAATGCCCATCATGACACGCCGTGAACCCATCCATGGGGGCTCGGCTGCAGCGTCCCTGCTGCAGACGGTCTTGATGGGCATTATCATAGATCGACTCTTTACCGACCTCATTTGCACTGAAGAGTTTCGGGGGCCGGCCATCCGAGGCCAGACATCTGCATGGGCAATAGTTGGTGCTCGTCCTGATGGCCTGCATCCGAGTAGGCTCTGCATATCCACAGATCACCCCTCAATGCCTTTCATAACACCGGTAATGCCAACAGATTTCCCCACCGGGTCAATCAGAAC
>JABHWT010000052.1 GCA_018657645.1 Halieaceae bacterium
ATGATGTCTTCTTCTGCTCTGCGAATGCATTCATCAACGGTTCTGACACTGTGGCCAATGTTTAGACCGATGTCCCAAAGGAGGGTGAGAAACTGGCTTAATTTCTCGCTGCAATTTTGGCAGTGATCTCCCAGAAGGATAAGCAGGTCTATGTCGGAGTGAGGCAATAGCTCGCCGCGACCATAGCCGCCCACGGCTACTAGCGCCAACTCAGCTTCGTGCCAATCTACGCTCTCCCACAGACAGGCCAACAGCGTGTCCATGAATTGCGCGCGCAAAACTATGAGTTCTGCAACGTCGGCGCCCTCGACGAACTGGTGGTGAAGACACGCAGTGGCACTGTGGATGGCCGATTTGCAGGCAGAAATGGCCCCGCCTGCGGCTAGTTGCTGATTGAAGGCTGATCGATCAAACAGATCGGTTGCCTGTAAGCCTGAGTACATTGCCATTGTTCAGAGGTACACTAGAAACCTTCGTTGCTACGTGCGGTTAGAATCTCACAGCCATCCTCAGTCACGCAGACGGTGTGCTCCCACTGGGCAGACAATCTGCCGTCCTTGGTAGACACCGTCCAGCCATCTTTTTGGTTCAATTTGGTATGTCGTCGCCCGGCGTTGATCATGGGCTCTATGGTAAAGATCATGCCGGGTTCCAATACCAGCCCGGTGCCCTTGCGCCCGTAGTGCAAAACCTGGGGATCCTCATGGAAATTCTGGCCAATGCCGTGGCCACAGTATTCGCGAACGACAGAGTAGTAATTTTTTTCCGCGTGGGTTTGAATAACATGTCCTATATCACCCAGGCAGGCACCGGGAGTAACAATGTCCAGTGCCTTGTATAAACACTCCTGGCTAATCTGGATTAATCGTTGGGCATGGGACGCGACCTCGCCAACTTCTACCATGATGCTGCTGTCGCCGTGATAGCCATCCTTGATCACAGTCACATCAACATTGACTATATCGCCCTTCTTCAGTTTCCTGATATCGGTGGGAATGCCATGGCAAATAACTTCGTTGACAGATGTGCAGATTGATTTGGGATAGCCATTGTAGTCCAGGGGTGCCGGAATCGCATTCTGCTGCACGGTTATGTAATCGTGGCAGATACGGTCCAATTCTCCGGTGGTGACGCCGATTTGGACGAAGGGTTCGATCATTTCCAGCACATCGGCTGTCAGTCGCCCTGCGACTCGCATTTTATCAATTTCGTCTGCTGTTTTTATCGTTGCAGTCATTGTTAACTCATTGAAAATTATAGAAAATCAGAAATTGCTCCGGATGCACAAAGCCGCTGCAGGGGCACGGGAGGCACATTCTACCCTATTCGGTATATAAATGAGCAACTTCGAGGGGCCCAATAATGTAATTCAAACCGGTATTAGGCTTTAATCTGGTGCCTCGTTGTGGTATAAAGCGCGCCTCTTTTCCGGGAGTGCTATGAAAAATGGCCCTGATACGGAAGAGTATTAACGACTCACGCGTATCGTCACGTGTTTCAGGGTGCTGGCTTTGGCCGGTTTGAAACATGGGATATGTGGACGTTTAACCCAAACATCAAGGTAACTATTATGTCGCAAGTAAGCATGCGCGAACTGCTACAGGCAGGCGCTCACTTCGGTCACCAGACCCGTTATTGGAATCCTAAAATGGACCAGTACATCTTTGGTGCCCGCAATAAGATTCACATTATTAATCTGGAACACACGGTCCCCGCTATGAACGAGGCCCTTGGCCTGGTGCAATCGCTAGCTGGCAACAAAAACAAAATCATGTTTGTCGGTACCAAGCGAGCTGCCGGCAAGGTCATCAGAGAGCAGGCCGAGCGGGCCGGCATGCCCTATGTCAGCCACCGTTGGCTGGGTGGCATGCTGACCAATTACAAAACTATTCGTGCCTCGATAAAACGACTACGCGACCTGGAAGCCCAGCAGGGCGATGGAACGTTTGACAAGCTGACCAAAAAAGAGGCCTTGATGCGCACCCGCACAATGGAGAAATTGGAGCGTAGTATTGGTGGTATCAAGAATATGGGTGGTTTACCCGACGCTCTATTTGTCGTGGATGTGGACCACGAGCGCATCGCGATTACAGAGGCTAACAAGCTGGGCATTCCGGTCATTGGTATCGTGGATACTAACAGTAACCCCGACGGAGTGGACTACATCATTCCGGGCAATGACGATGCCATTCGAGCCATTAAACTCTACGTAACCAGTGTCGCCGATGCCTGCCTGGCGGGTAAAGCCGTGGACGGTCAAGCTCCAGCGGCTAAAAACGAGTTTGTTGAGGAAACAACTGAACAGACGACCGAAGAACCAGTTGAGCAAGTGGCTGAGGAGCCAGCTGAACTGGCCGCTGAGGAGCCAGCTGAACTGCCGGCTGAAGAGTCAGCTGAACAGACGGCTGAAGAGCCAGCTGAACAGACGGCTGAAGAGCCAGTTGCCATAGACGCGGATTCAAAGCCTGCTGCCGAGTAATCTGCTGCTTCATAAAAGGAGGGAGAAATACCAATGTCTATTGCACTGGTAAAAGAACTGCGTGAGCGTACTGGGCTTGGCATGATGGACTGTAAAAAGGCCCTGAAAGCGGCCGGTGACGACGTTGAAAAAGCCATTGAAGAGCTTCGAAAGTCCAGCGGAATGAAGGCGGCTAAAAAGGCGGGCCGAACCGCTGCGGATGGAGTGGTTGCGACCCGTGTTTCTGCCGACGGCAGCTACGGTGTTTTGGTCGAAGTGAACTGTGAAACCGATTTTGCTGCGCGAGATGAAGGCTTCAAGGGCTTTGTCGAGCAGGTGGTTGAAGCGGTTTTTTCCACCAGAAAAACCGATGTCGCTGAGGTCATGGCGGGAGAGTTGGATGTAACTCGGGATGCTTTAGTCCAAAAAATTGGTGAAAACATCGGTGTCCGTAGAGTTCAGTTGATCAATGCCGATGCAGGGGTCGTGGGAGCCTATGTTCATAGCAATAGCCGGATTGCAGTGCTGGTCGAGCTGAAGGGGGGCGATCAGGATTTGGCCAAGGATGTCGCTATGCACGTTGCGGCGGTAAATCCAAAGGTCGTTTCTGCCGATGATATGCCAGAGGCGGTTTTGACTCAGGAGAGGGAAATATACACGGCACAGGCACAGGATTCAGGCAAGCCACCACAGATCATTGAAAAGATGATCGGCGGCAGACTCAAGAAGTTTTTGGCTGAAAATAGCTTGATTGAACAACCGTTTGTTAAAGACCCGGATATGACGATTGGAAAGCTGGTTTCATCGGCCGGAGCAGAAGTGCTTTCATTTGCACGCTTTGAAGTGGGTGAGGGCATTGAGATTGAAAAGATGGATTTTGCAGCGGAAGTGGCTGCACAGCTCAATGATTAGGAGTGAAACAGAAGAATAACGGGGCTTAGCCCCGTTTTTTTTTGCCCGTCCGGACGTGTTTGTCAGCATTTGGGTGTGGGCACTTTGTGCTGTAAGATACGGCCCAGATTAGGAGGTATTGGCTATGCCGACGGTGGCAGGCGACAAGAAGTACAAAAGGATTTTGCTGAAACTTAGTGGCGAGGCGCTAACTGGAAGCCAGAAATTTGGAATTGACCCGAAAGTTCTCGATTTGATGGCGCTTGAAATTGGACAGCTGGTGGGCATTGGGGTTCAGTTGGGTCTGGTCGTAGGCGGTGGCAATTTGTTTCGCGGGGCTGCATTGCAGGCAGCAGGATTGGATCGTGTTACCGGCGACCACATGGGCATGCTGGCAACAGTTATGAATGCGCTGGCCCTGCGCGACGCACTGGAGCGCTCCAATATCGCAACTCAGGTAATGTCGTCTATCCCCATGAGTGGCGTGGTCGATCACTACGACCGACGCAAGGCTATTCGGGCTCTGGGCAACGGTGATGTGGTAATTTTTGCCGCGGGCACAGGTAATCCTTTTTTTACCACTGATTCTGCGGCATGCCTGCGAGGCATAGAAATCGATGTTGACCTGGTCGTAAAGGCCACCAAAGTCGATGGGGTTTATTCTGCGGACCCTGAGAAAGTCGCCGACGCTGTTAAGTACCAGCGCCTGACTTATGATGAAGTGCTGCGTAAGAAGCTTGAAATAATGGATCTGACCGCGATTTGCTTGTGCCAGGACCATGGCATGCCGCTTCGGGTATTTGAGATGCAGAAGCAGGGGGCGCTACTGAATATTGTCAGGGGCGGCGACGAAGGTACATTGATCGAGTAGCAGAGTTTCTCTGTGGAGGTAGAAAAGGTGATAGATGACATTAAGGAAGAAGCGGGCGAGCGCATGGAGAAAAGCCTTGAGGCTCTGGGCCATCACTTCAACAAGATCAGAACAGGCCGGGCGCATCCCAGCTTATTGGATGGGTTGACTGTTGAGTACTATGGATCCAAGACGCCACTTAACCAGATGGCTAATATAAGCGTACAGGATGCGCGCACACTGACCGTGTCGGCCTGGGATAAATCCATGATTCCGGACATCGAAAAAGCCATAATGAAGTCGGACCTGGGGTTAAACCCCGCGACGGCTGGTGAGGTTATACGAATAGCAATGCCTATGCTCACCGAGGAAACCCGCAAGGGATTCACTCGACAGGCGCGGGCGGAAGCGGAGGCGGCCCGGGTGTCGGTGCGCAATGCAAGGCGGGATGCCATGACTATGCTCAAAGAACTGGTCAAGGATAAGGAAATTGGAGAGGACGATGAGCATCGTGGACACGATGAGGTCCAGAAGCTGACAGATAATTACGTTGCCAAGGTCGACAAACAGTTAGCTGCAAAAGAAGCTGACCTGATGGAAATCTAGTGTACCTCGTCACTCAATACCGTACGGTAGTTCCCTGGTTTCATGGCCAATAGTAAAGTATCTAGCCGGTCTGCAGAGCCAGTGGTTCCCCGCCATGTGGCGATTATTATGGATGGCAATAATCGCTGGGCCAAGCGACAAGGCGTGATTGGGCCCGCGGGTCACCGAGCGGGAGTGGAGGCTGTTCGAGGCGTTCTTAGAGCCTGCCGCGAACATGGCGTTGAGGTCCTGACCCTGTTTGCCTTCAGTAGTGAAAACTGGGGAAGGCCTCAGGCTGAAGTTCGCGCTCTGTTGGCACTTCTGTCTCGATACCTGCGCAACGAAGTACAGGCCCTGCACAAAGACGGCATTCGAATACGTTTTATCGGCGAGCGCAGCCACTTCAGCGATAAGCTGCAAGGCTTGATGCGCCAGGCCGAACAATTGACTAAGGACAATATAATCTCCACTGTTGTTATCGCTGTGGACTATGGTGGCCAGTGGGATATAGCCGAAGCGGCGCAGAAATTGGCAGTGTTGGTGCAACAGGGCGATATTCAGCCCGAGGATATAACACCCCGTCTAATAGACAGCGTTATTTCCATTGGGGATTTACCACGACCGGACCTCTGCATCCGTACCGGGGGAGATGCCCGAATCAGTAATTTCATGCTGTGGCACTTTGCCTATAGCGAATTGTATTTTACCAATACCTTATGGCCGGATTTTGGCGAGCTGGAGTTTGCGCGAGCATTGGCTGATTACAGTCGAAGGGAGCGTCGCTACGGCCGAAGGGAGGGCGAGGTAACGGGTCAGGGTGGGGGGAATCATGCTTAGGCAGAGGGTGATCACAGGTGTTGCAATGGCCTCTGCTTTTCTGCTGGCAATTGTCTTTTTGCCAACGCCAGGTCTTGCCCTGGCTTTTGCTATTGTCATTGGGCTGGGTTGCTGGGAGTGGTCGCGTCTTGCCGGGTGGTCATCAATAGTGGCCCGTGGACTATACGTTACCGCCCTGATGGCTGCTATGGTTGGCTTATACCTGCACTGCGAGCTGGGCAATTCGCCCGATAGAGACCAGGTACAGCCCTTCCTTGGTCTGGCGTGCCTGTGGTGGTCGATAGCCTTGCTGTGGCTTAAGAGTTACCCCGCGAGCACTGTTCTATGGTCTACGGTGGCGATGCGTAGTCTTATGGGAGTCCTGATTTTGGTGCCGGCCTGGCTGGCGGCGGTTTTCCTGTTGACCCTTCCTCAGGGAGGTTTGCTAATGGTGGCCATGGTCATTGTGGTGGCTGCGGCAGACATCGGAGCCTATTTCTCGGGCAAGGCGTGGGGCCGGCATAAACTGGCACCCGACGTCAGTCCGGCAAAAACATGGGAGGGTTTTTGGGGGGGCATGCTGTGCTGTTTTGTCCTGGCAATTGCCGCCTGGTATGCCATGCCAGTTCAACTGGATCATATAGGTTTGGTACAGGTTATTGCAGTGGTACTGACTACGGCAGTCGCCTCTGTGGTGGGTGACCTGATAGTGAGTATGGTCAAACGTGAGAGTGGCGTTAAAGATAGTGGCAGCTTGCTGCCAGGGCACGGCGGAGTGCTCGATCGCCTGGATAGCCTGAGTGGTGCCGCACCCGTATTTGCTCTCGGGCTGTTACTGGCGGGCTGGTAAACGTGATGGCCACGAAGCGCTTGGTTAGCATTCTTGGCTCTACAGGGTCTATAGGAGTGAGTACACTGGATGTTATTGCAAGGCATCCGGATCACTATGAGGTGTATGCCCTGGCCGCCAATACCTCGGTAGATGCGATGCTGGAGCAGTGCCGGATTTTCCAACCCAGAGTGGCCGTCATGATGGGTGAAGAGGCAGCGGAGATGTTGCGAGCCGGGCTGCCGGATGACTGCACAACCA
>JABHWT010000051.1 GCA_018657645.1 Halieaceae bacterium
CTTCCATGATATTGGAAAGCGGCGCCATTCTGGTGCGTATAAAATAGATACTAATCAGGGACAGCCCGAGAATAACACCCAGCGCTGTTACCATGAAATTACTCTTGAAAACCCTGGCCGCCTGGTAGATCTCGTGCTCCGGCTGGATAATCACAATCGTCCAGTTGGTAACGCCGAATTTGTATCCGAGGAATAGTGTGCGGTAGCGGGAAAAATACGCTTCATCTCTACCGAAGGCGATAGCCCCTTTGTGACTGAGTGTGCCGGTGGCCGCTCTCAGAAAATCGTTGCACAAGGCGGTGCTGGTAGCAAAAAGCAGTGTCTCACCGCCCCCGAAAATACAGGAGTCGACACTTAAATCGCGAGTTTCCTCAGTACCCAAAACATAATCCAGGGATAGTTTTACAGAGACAAGACCCTCCTCTACGTGCTCCGGGTGCAGGGCAGTGAGCAAATGCACCTGTTGATGGAGTGCATCGCCCTCCCGCTCCAGCATCAGAACCCGTCCCTCCCCCAAACGCTCCACTTGCTTTAAGCGCTGTGTCGCCGGTAGAAAGTCCACTGAGTGGAGCGTAACCAGCAAGCCTTTCTGCGCCGGGGAAGTCTCGGGCTCCTGGGCCAAAGTCTCGGCCGACATTGAAGAGAGATCGTCTTGGTATACATCCAGCACCTGCTCGGCGAATTCCAGCCGCTCCAGGATCAGGTAGGAAAAGTTTTTGACCTCATTTTCCAGCACCCGACTGACCTGTTGGTCTGTGGCATCTGAAATTCGACCGATGGCAATCCACGACAGCAGGCTTACAGGCAACAGGGCAAAAATCAGGAAAATAAGAAAGATGCGCCGGGTGAGTTTCCCGTGCAAAAATGTCCCGCGTGCACTCATAAAAGCGGTGGTCTCCGGCTTTTTACTGTCGCTTTACCTGACGCTCAGCACTCGTTTAATATTCGGAAGCCAGTCCGATGTAGGCCCCGTTATTGGCCCGAATGATATCATCCTGGCTATTAGCGGAGGTCAGTGGACTGGCAGACTTCCCGTCAGGGCCCTTACTGTAGAGGTCAAAGTCGGTATTGATCGGCACCTGATTGCGGTCTTTGCGTTTTTGACCGTTGCCATTGGTCAGTGCCATATTGAGATACTCGTAGGGATTGCCCCAGGGATCATCCATGTCCATACCGACAGCCGCCAGGCTGGCTGGATAGCTCCCCTGGGCGGCAAAGTACTTTGCCATTACCAACTCGATTTTCAGGAAATCCTTCTCTACTGACCCGGCATCCACACGTTCGTAATAGCTGGTATAGGATGGATACCCCAGGGTGGCAATGATCGAGACCAGCGCCAGCGCTATCATGGTTTCGACCAGAGAATACCCAACACTCTGTTTCACCCGCTCACCCCCAATTGTGAACCCTGAAAAATCTTGCGACTGCCCGGTTTTTATAATAATAGACCCATTGTATTCGAATACGGTTTCATTTCAAACTTTTTAGGCCTTTCGCCGTCTTTGTTCTACAATGCAATTTCCAGCCCGACCCACGCACTTAATTACAGGAGCACTTCATGAAATATCTGCGCTTTGCCCTCTTAATTGCACTGTCAAATATGACAGTTGCCGATGACTTCGACGCCGTCGAGACCCAACTCAAAGCGGCCATGGCAGCTGAAAGTCGCAGCGAGGCGGAAACCGCCCGGGACTCCAATCGTCGCCCCATCGAAACCCTGAAATTTTTCGGCTTGCGCGACAGCATGACAATCGTTGAACTGATACCCGGTGGTGGCTGGTACACCAAACTCCTTGCTCCTGTGGTCCGGGACAAGGGCACATTTTACGCAGCCCTGGGCACCAGCAGGGTTTCCGCTCTGGCCAAAGAGAGTGGATTCGAGCATATCAAGATCACTGCCGAGGACTCCAAAATCTATCGCAAGGAGGGTGCACGCCTCTACACCATCGAAACCGAGGGGCTAGAAGTGAAAAATGCCGATATGGTGCTGACCTTTCGCAATTACCACAACTTCGACGCCGACGGCCGTGCGGCCATGAACAAGGCGGCCTACGATGCACTCAAGTCAGGTGGAATCTACGCCGTGGTTGATCATACGCGGCGCCACATGGAGTCCGACACCCCGGAAAACCGCCGCCGAATAGACCCGGTGCTAGCCATAAAGGAGATCCAGGCTGCCGGTTTTAAACTGGTCGATTTCGCCACGCTGCACTATCGCGCCGACGACGAGCTTCGCTACGAGGTGGGCCGCAAGACAGTAACCGGCAATACCGACCGCTGGAGCCTGAAGTTTGTGAAGTAGATTTTCAGTTCGGGGACCCTGCACCTGGAGCGCTCGAGTTAGGTGCACTGTCCCCCCAAAATCCCGGGTGTCTGTCACTCCGCTACTATTCCCGGCTCGCGAATGCCAGCCAGGCGGCCGCCGTCGGCGGTGAACTCGGAGCCCGTCGAGTAGGAGCTATCATCGCAGGCCAGGAAGAGCACCAGTTTAGCCAGCTCTTCGGGTTGCCCAACCCTGGGAATCGGCAGCCCGGCATAGGCGGCACTTTGGTCCACACCGGCAAATTCCCCACTGTTGATTAGAGGAGTATCGACTGCCCCGGGGTGCACCGAGTTAACCCGGATGCCGTATCGACCCAGCTCCATGGCCGCTGTTTTAGTCATTCCCCGAACGGCCCACTTACTGCCGACATAACCGATCATGCCCTCTACTCCCTCCCGCCCCGCGGTGGAGGAAATGTTGACTATCGACCCACCGCCAGCCCCGCGCATCGCCTGAACAACAGCCCGCATGCCAAGAAAGACGCCCACCTGATTCACCTCTATGACCGCCATGTAGTCCGCAAGACTCAAGCTTTCCAGTAGCCCAATACGAAATATCCCGGCATTATTAACCAGGATATCGAGCCGCCCAAAAACATCCAGAGTCTCGGCGATAGCCGCGGTCCAGTTCTCCTCGCTGGCAACGTCGAGATGGATACTATGAGCCGCATCCCCCAGAGAGCGAGCGACCTCGGCGCCGGCATCATCGGTGACATCGGCAATGATCACACGTGCACCCTGCTCCACAAAGAGCCTGGCCTCCGCTTCGCCCTGACCTCGGGCACCGCCAGTAATGAGCGCCACTTTACCTTCCAGTTTTTTCATATTGCTAATTCCTTCCTTCAAAGTAAAAACTCATCGAGTACTGCATTTAACGCGTCCGGCGCCTCCTCCGGAATATAATGTCCGCAGCTGATCGCCCGGGTCTGCAACTGAGGGAAGGGACGCACAATGGAGTCCTCCCAGGAGTTGCCTCCGAGCTGATAGCCCGCTACCGGTTCGCCCTCTTTGAACCCAGCGGGCACCAACATGGGCGAGTAGACGAACAGCGCCGGCTTATCAAAGGTTTTATTCCAATCCTCAGGGCCAAAACACAGGGGCTCGGCCACATCGGGATGGGCGACAAAACCCTGCGGGTGATTCCAGATCCGGACACATCCGGCCCCGCCAATATAGTCGAAAGTCTCCTCGCCCTGCGCTGTTAACTGTACGCGGTGCATGGGAAGACCACTGCTATAATACTGGGTGGAAGCAAAGTGGACATCGGGAGGGCTAAACGCTGAGCGATAGTGCGACAGCGCTTTGCTATCACACCAATCGTACAGTGCGCCCGGCAGAGGGTCCGGTGGAAATGGCGCGACGACACTCCCGTAGTCCGGGCGCTCTCCGGCAAAACACCAGCCCATAAAATCGTCACTGCAACGACTGAAAAATGCCATTGCCACATCGGGCACCTTTGCCCAATAGGCGTGGCCTGCCCAACTCGGCCAGTGGGTGGTGGATGTATCGATCAAACCGATTCTATCGACTCTGTCGGCGTAATCCATCGCCACCTTAAAACCGATTATCCCCCCCCAGTCGTGGCCGATCAATGTTGCCTGGGCCAGGCCGAGCGCATCCATGAATTCGATGACATCCCGGGCCAGGAGATCTCGTGTAATTCTGATGCGCGGTTTGTCGGTTAATCCAAAGCCCCTGTTATCGGGCGCGTAGACTGTGAAGCTTCTGGCCAGGTGGTCTATTTGATGACGCCACTCGTAAGCTGTTTGCGGCCATCCATGGAGCAGGATAACCGGGGCCCCACTGCCCTGCTTTTGATAGTGGATCGCAAGATCGCGGGTTTTGACGAAG
>JABHWT010000050.1 GCA_018657645.1 Halieaceae bacterium
AATACAAGTGGCTGGCCAGGCTGGCCTACTGCCTGCCCTGGCATTACCGCCTGCACCCAGGGGATGGGTGACATACCACTGGCATCGCCCAGGCCACACACAGCCCGACTTTCAACGCCGGTGTACCAGATTTCCTGGCCCCAGGGTTTTGCCACCTGCTGCGGACACAGTGGCAGAGGATCGCCGAGAAATACAACGGTAAATGCGTGCTCACCAGCCCAATGGTAATACAGTGAGACTGGCGTCATATCCAACTTATTCAGCTGCCGATCGGTGACTGAAACGCCTGTTCTCTTACCGTCTCGGCAGTACAGCGCAGTCAGTTCAATTGAGGGGGCACCGGGTAACCAATACTGTTCCAGCGTGAAATCGACGAGTAGCAGGCTGGCTCCCTGCGCCTGCGCGGACCATTCGCCATAGCATTCAAGCGGGTCGCCCCTGGTATGGTGGACAGATGCATCATCATGGGTCTGATTCACGTGCTTTTTAGTCCGTCAGACAAGCTGGATCAAAAGTATATTCACCTCGCAGCCAGCCCGCCACTTCCGCAGCAGCCGGCCCAGGCATGCCCGCATAGTCCTCGGCCAAACTGGAACAACGCTGCTGCCCCATGCCGCTAAGCCCAAGATTTTCGAAATCCTGACTATCCCGTTGAAGCTGGTTGTAGACATCCTTGCCCAGTGCCCTATATAGATAGGCGGTTGTCGGTTCGGCGCGTTTGTGCAGGTCGGTCAGGCCCAGCAGGGCCAGGAGTGACACTAACCCCTGATTCATAGGATTGCAAAGATGAGCAGTCAGTTCCCGGGGCAAACCTACCTCCCGGCTCGATAGTTTACTGGTGTATAGGAAGTTGCTGCGCACGGCCCCATCATTGACCGGGTAGTTATCCCAAAGTGCCACCGGTCGCCCCAGCAGGTCAGAGATAGCGCGAACGTCTTCAACTGTCACCGAACCGCTGCAAACCTGATTCCCAGTCCATAGGATTTCAGCGCTGGCAGGCAGGTCTCGCCCCAATTGCAACCAATAGTCGGGGGGGCGTCGGCCAAAATATTGCTCGAGTATCGGATCAAAAGAGTAGTAGGTAGGGCAAACAAAAATTCGGTTGGCCGAAGTCCACTCCACAACATCGGCTACTATTTCGGCCTGCCGACTGGCCAGATCGTCCAGCGCACCGGGCATATCGTCAAACAGCAAGGCAAACAGTGGGGCCTGTAGGTCATTCAAGGAGAAAATCTTGCGCTTCAATTGTTCGCGCTGATGTCTATCGTAGTTCTGGTACAGTGCAAATGGCGACAATCCAACACCGAAATTTAGCCCCTGTTTGCGATACTCTCCAGATAAGCCTTGCAAATGCCGCCACTGCTGCGGTGGCCACTTTTGCTGCCATTGCTTGCGCAGAAACGGGTCGGACTTAGGGCAGTAAACGTAACTATTCAGCCCTAGCTCTTTCAATATTCCGACATAGGCCAGTCGCGTCTCCCACGACCATGGCCGACCGTAGAAACCCTCGATAATACCTGCCAGACATTCAGACTTTGCCGTCATTTTCATCCCATATAGCTATAAGGTCATGCCGCGGCCATATGTATATACTCAAATGTGCTAAAAACTCGCAAGATTGTCTATGCAAAAACACCAGTTCTGAGCCATACTACTGCTGTGGTTACCTATCCCCTAGATTTAATAGGTACCACAGGAGCATACCCAATGTTCCTCAAAGGGAAGCAATTCCTTTATGTTTCACTCCTAATGGTCTTATTGGGTCCCTAACGGGACCCATTTTTTTTAACATATTATCTTTATATTCAATAGGTTGGATCGCATATTTAATGTAACTTGTTAAGCTATGCTACATCGTATGGGTCGGGCGGTCTGAGGAAAGCGAGCCGGGAAGATGTGTTTCAATTTTGGAGTTTGCTATCTCGTCCCGATCGCTGAACTGCACACCTATACCGGCAGTACGGTTTCCCTGCGCTCCGCGCGGTGTAATCCATACCACCTTACCTGCAATGGGGATTTTCTCAGTTTCGTTCATCAGGCTTAGTAACATGAAGACTTCATCGCCGATGTTATATGCCTTATTGGTTGGCACAAACAACCCCCCATTTTCCAGAAAAGGCATGTAGGCTGAGTATAGAACAGCCCTGTCCTTAATGGTCAGCGATAGGATGCCACTCCGGCTATTGTTGCTTTCGTCACTCATGGTTCGTTGTGCCTTTGACTAATTCTAAACGCCAATCCTGCGAGGCTGCCTGAATAGGCGCGCCCCTGCGCATGTTAGCACCTCATCAGGCGTTACCCAACTGCAGATGAAACTGCGCTGCTACTGTGTCCATAATCAGCTGCCTGTTGGGATTGGCGCCGTTTTCCACGGCCCGCTGCAGATTTCCTACCCGGTCAAGCAACTCGAACAGGCTACGAGACCGCCGACTGCTCAGCTGACCGCGATCCATCGCTCTTATATTGCGCTGGAGTTGCCCCGTAATCTCGCCCAGGGCATCGTCGAAAGATAAATTAACCAGCGCTGCCGCCAGTTGTTGCCCGCTGATTTGACCGCGTGACAACGCCTCCAGCACTCCCCGCCTGGTCTTGGCGTCTTCAATGCTAGCCTCTTTATAAAACTGCTCTGCCAGTAGTGGGCGGTTATCGGCCAGCGTCATTAGTGCTTCACTGTGTTGACGGCTACCGGTTATCGGGTCCAGCCATGTCAGGCTGTGCTCGCGCGAAGGCAGGGGCATTATCAATAATTGGCAGCGGGAGCGAACCGTTGCCGGTAAACCCTGGAGGCGATCACAAACCAGGATCATGTGTGTATCCGCTGAGGGCTCCTCCAATACTTTCAAAAAGGCATTGGCAGCATTCGCATTCATTGCGTCGGCCGGCGCCAACACTACCACTTTTCGCCGACCAAGGCTGGCCGTCATATTGGCAAACTCCACTACCTGTCGAATCTGCTCTATTTTTATAACCCTGCTCTTTGGCGCCGGCTCCAGGTAGCGAAAATCACCGTGACTTCCGGCCCGGCTTAAATTGCAAGCGTGACAACGACCACAGTTGTGCCCGTCATCGGGTTCGTGGCACAGCAGCAAGCGGGCCAGAGCCAGGGCAAGTTGAGACTTACCTGTGTGTCGAACGCCACCTAACAGAAGCGCATGAGGTAGTTGATCTCGCGCCACACGCTGCACCAAATGCGCCCACAATTCAGCTTGCCAGGGCAGCGGGCCGCTAATGGCAGGTAAATCTGTCATTGGGCTCAAGACAGGCCCCGCCTGGCGTCCCAGCACGCCAGTAGCTCTTGACAGACGATGAGCACACTGGCTTGTACGTTCTCCAGCGGCAGGCTGGCATCGATAAGTCGATAGCGGCCCCTGCTTTCCCTGGCCAGTCGCAAATATGTCTCGCGTACACGCTGAAAGAAATCTTGCTGCTCCTGTTCAAAGCGGTCCAGTTCCGCCCTACTCTTCGCTCTCGCCATACCAATATCGACGGGCGCATCCAGCAACAATGTATAGTCGGGGCGAACCTCTCCCTGAACAAGCCCTTCCAACTGGCGCACAAGCTGTGCACTCATACCACGGCCTCCACTCTGATAGGCGTAGGTCGCATCGGTAAACCGATCACATACTACCCATTTCCCCGCCGCCAGCGATGGCTCAATAATTTCTTCTATATGTTGTGCCCTGGCTGCGAATATGAGCAGTAATTCAGTCAATTCACAGACCGTCTCCTCGCGCACCGCCAGTAGCAGTCCCCGTATATCCTCCGCAAGCGCAGTTCCCCCTGGCTCTCTAGTGACGACAAGGTCGACCCCGTTGTCCGCCAAAAACTGCTCTACATAGGCAATATTGGTTGATTTACCAACACCCTCGCCGCCTTCAACGGTAATAAACAAGCCTCTGGGTTGCATCTGCTTACTCCGGAGTGGATCGGTAGTCTTTGCTGCGGGACAGCTGGTATTTACGAACTGCCGCAAGGTGGTCGTTCAAGGTGGTGGAGAACTGGTGCCCACCATCGCCCCGCGCAACAAAATACAGGGTATCACCTTCGGCGGGGTGCAGGGCAGCGTGAATCGCTTCGCGCCCAGGTAAGGCTATGGGTGTGGGTGGTAGACCACGATGTCGATACGTGTTGTAGGGATTACTATCATTGCGCAGGTGATGGCGGCGCAAATTACCATCGAAATCAGGGCCCAGTCCGTATATTACTGTCGGGTCAGTCTGCAGCTGCATGCGAAGCAGCAACCTTCTGACAAAGACCCCCGCTATCTGAGCGCGCTCCCGGGGCAGACCTGTTTCGCGCTCGACAATTGAGGCCATTATCAAGGCCTCGTAGGGGGTTTCGTAAGGTGTATTTTCCGCCTTATCCCGCCATTCATCCGCCAGTACTGACTGCATTCTACGGTGTGCGCGCTGCACTATCTGCCAGTCACTGGAACCGCGCTCGTACTGGTAACTGTCCGGAAACAGGAGACCTTCGCCTGAAACCCGTGGCGCTACCAATGCGATAATTCTCGGGTCACTGGACCCAGTAAGAACGCGCTCGAGCTTTTCCTCCCCCGCCAACAGGGTAATCGCCCTATCCAGGGTAATTCCCTCGGGAAATGTCACCCGATACTGTATGACCTTTCCTGCACTTAGCATAGTCAGGAGAGTACGCATGGTGGCGGGTGGTTTGAGCAAGTATTCGCCTCGCTTAACCTGTAGATCGAGGCCGCTCAAACGCCCGTAGGCGTTCAGCAAAAAAGGGTCTGGCAGCACCGCTGATTGCTGCAGATGCCTCGCGACGGCCCCAAGTGACTCACCGGAGCCTACAGTGAAATAATAGCCAGCGGCTGGTAAATCAAGTGGCCGGTGCCAGCGTCTGTCCAACTCCCTGAGCATCAGTCCGGGGAGCAGTATCAGAATAAACATACCAATCAGGGCGCGGCGCATCAGTGTTTATCGTCACTCATAATGTAAACAATATTGACGGTGTAGAGACTGACACAGCTCGTGCCGCTGCCATTGCCGCTCGCCAAAGCTGCACACCGGACGCAGGCCCACTAACGCATTGCTGTAAAACACTTCATCTGCTGCCTCCAGCTGCGCTACGCTAAGCCTGGATTCCTGGGTGTGCAACCCCAGTGCAGGTGCCAGACGCTCCATAACAAGCTGTCTACGGGTACCAGTGACACCGCAGCTATCCAGTTTCGGTGTGTGTAATTGACCACCTATTAGCAAGAACAGATTGCCCGCAGATACAGAAACAACCGTGCCCGCCTGGTCCAGCATCACAATTTCATCCGCTTTAACGGCAAGTCGCTCCCGAGCAGCCAATACCTGTTCAATACGACTGAGGTGTTTGATTCCGGCTAGAAAGGGCTGCGTACCCCAGCGGATAGATGCCTGTGCCAGGTGAGCCGGTGAATGCTGCTGCTGCCAATCATAGCCCAGCTCCGCCACGCTTATCACAATGCGTGGTCTTACAGTGATTGGTGGCGCGTAACCCCTAGGGCCAGGCCCCCTGGAAATAGTCACTCGCAGTGCTGAGTCAACCTGCGCCAGGCTTCTTAATGTCGTCGCTACCGTGGTCACCTGCTCCGTGATCTGGGGCAGGCTGGCTGGAAACCCCAGTCGCTCTAGGCCGTTTTCCAATCGCTGCATATGGCGTTCGACGTGCATTAATCGACCTGCGCTAAACAGCAGGGTTTCAAATAAACCGTCGCCAAAATCCAGGCCACGATCCGGAAGCGGCAGCTCCGAACCCGGTCGACCATCTATCCAAATCGCGGTTTGTGTCGGCACCGGGATCGCGCTCCTTCTGGAGTCAGCTCAGCCTGCTAAACAGCAGTGAACCATTGGTGCCACCAAAACCAAAAGAGTTCGACAATACGCTGTCTATAGACATTTCCTGGGCCGTGTGGGGCACGTAGTTGAGGTTGCAGCCCTGCTCTGGGTTGTCGAGGTTGATCGTAGGCGGGGCTACCTGATCCCGTATTGCCAAAATAGAGAAAATTGCTTCTATTGCGCCAGCTGCACCAAGCAAGTGGCCGACCATTGACTTGGTGGAGCTTACGGCGACCTGACTCGCGGCCGCGGCCATTACCCGCTCTATCGCAATGCTCTCGGCCACATCACCTGCGAGGGTTGATGTGCCGTGGGCATTTATATAATTAATCCTGTCCAGGGGTATTCGTGCATCATTGATCGTGTTTTGCATCGACAGGGCTGCGCCGCGGCCATCTTCCGGCGGCAAGGTCATGTGATGCGCATCGCCACTCATTCCGAACCCCACCACTTCAGCATAAATAGTTGCCCCTCGGTCCCTTGCCGAATCATATTCCTCCAGCACCAGAACGCCGGCCCCATCCCCCAGCACGAAACCGTCTCTGTCTTTATCCCATGGCCTCGATGCGGCGGCAGGGTCATCGTTGCGCTTAGACAGCGCCCGCGCAGCGGCAAAACCACCCAGACCAACAGGAGTTGTCGCCATTTCGGCACCACCGACAAGCATCGCATCGGCGTCACCCAAAGCAATCAATCGGGCCCCCAGCCCAATATTGTGGGTACCCGAAGTACAGGCCGTCACCACGGCCAGATTGGGGCCCTGCATGCCGTATTTGACCGACAGGTTGCCCGAAATCATATTGATAATGGAACCGGGGACAAAAAACGGCGACACTCTACGAGGGCCGGCAGTCCGAACAATTTCACTGCTTTTCTCGATCTGCCCAATACCGCCAATACCGGAGCCAATAGCGCAACCCACTCGGGTGCAATTTTGTTCCGTAATCTCCAGGCCACTGTCCTGCATTGCCTGGATTCCGGCTACCATCCCATACTGGACAAAGGCATCCATTTTTCGCGCATCTTTCGGGCTGATGAAGGGCTCCATGTCCAGCCCCCTGACACTGGCACTGAAGCGGGTGCTGTAGGCGCTGACATCGAAGCTCTCAATCAACGCTGCCCCGCTTTTCCCTGCAAGAATACTGGCCCAGGATTCAGCTACTGTATGTCCGACCGGGCTCACCATGCCAAGGCCCGTCACAACAACTCGTCTGCCAATCAACTATCTAACTCCTGTACATTGTTTTTCGGCGTTCCTTATAACGGAAAAGCCGCTCTATCAAACAATAGAAACGGCTCATCTGGTCTACGGGGTGTGTATCAGGAGAGATTGTCGTTGATGTAATCTATTGCCAATTTGACCGTTGTGATTTTCTCCGCCTCCTCGTCAGGAATTTCCGTCTCGAACTCTTCTTCGAGAGCCATTACAAGTTCGACGGTATCTAGAGAGTCTGCGCCCAGATCTTCGACGAAAGATGCCTCGGTCTGTACTTCATCCTCTTTGACGCCCAATTGTTCTGCAACAATCTTCTTTACGCGTTCTTCAATGCTGCTCATGATTTTATTCTCTCCTGAGTCTAGTGCTGGATCATAACCCGTGATACAGGCCTGATTCGCGCATTCTAGCCTGTTTTGACAGCGAGTAATAAACTTTTTTCTCGCTCTATTGAAAATTTCAATATTACTGTTGTTTAACAATACCTTATGTCATGTACATGCCACCGTTGATGTGCACTGTTTCGCCGGTGATATAGGCTCCGGCTTCACTGCACAAAAAGCTGACAAGGGCCGCAATCTCCTCTGGCGCCCCTAATCGGCCCAGCGGTATCTGCCCCAGCATCGCGTCTCTCTGGGCATCGGATAATTCAGCGGTCATGTCGGTATCAATGAAACCGGGGGCAACACAGTTAACCGTCACCGAGCGAGAACCAAGCTCGCGGGCCAATGCCCTGGAAAAACCCTCTGCTCCCGCTTTGGTGGCTGCGTAATTGCTCTGCCCTGCATTTCCCATTGAGCCAACTACCGATGTTATGTTAACTATCCTCCCCCACCGGGCCTTGGTCATGCCGCGCAAACAAACCTTGCTCACCCGGTACAATGCGCTTAAATTTGTTTCAATGACATCACTCCATTCCTCGGGTTTCATTCGCATCAGAAGGTTGTCTCGCGTAATCCCCGCATTATTGATCAACACCAGAGGTGCCGCATATTGCTCACCGATTGCCTTGACCACAGCGGAAACACCATCGCCATCGGCAACGTCGAGCGTCATACCACATCCATTATTGCCAGCTGCCTGTAGATATTGGGTTATGCGCAGGGCGCCGCTATCGGACGTGGCAGTGCCTACAACGGTAAAACTGTCCTGGCTCAGGCGCTCAGCGATGGCCCGCCCGATACCTCTGCTCGCTCCGGTCACCAGTGCTACTTTGTGTTGTTCATTCATCAAAAGTGCCTCCAGCCTGGGACAGCTGAGTTATCGCTTCGGTGAGTGATTCAGGCATCTCCAGGGAGAAGCTCTGCAAGGATTTATCGATGCGCCGGTTCAAACCTGTAAGCACTTTGCCGGGCCCACATTCGACCAGTCGAGTCGCACCTGTTTTCACAATCGTCTCGACACAGCCGGTCCACTGCACCGGGCTGTAAATTTGCTGTACCAGCAGTTTGCGAATAGCATCCGGATTGTCTTCAGTCTGCGCAGTGACATTGTGTACCACGGCTACCTCTGGCACATCGATAGTTATCGAACTGAGGACTTCGACCAGACGCTCCCCGGCGGGCTTCATCAGTTGTGTATGGAATGGCGCACTAACCGGTAGTGGCATGGCGCGCTTGGCACCCGCCTCCTTCAGGGCAGGTATTGCCGCGTCCACCGCAGCAACATGCCCGGCAATAACCACCTGACCAGGGGAATTGAAGTTCACGGCAGCCACCACGCCACCCTCCCGGGCTTCGACGTCCTCACAAATCCGGTTTATAGCGTCATCGCTCATGCCGATAATGGCCGCCATAGACCCTTCGCCAGGGGGCACTGCACTCTGCATGAAAACACCCCGCTGCCTCACTAACTGAACAGCATCGTCAAAGGCTATTGAACCGGCACAGACCAAAGCGGAAAATTCTCCGAGGCTATGGCCTGCCATGATAGCGGGTCTGGCACCGCCCTCCGCTAGCCAGGCGCGCCACAGCGCAACACTGGAAGCCAGTAAAACGGGCTGCGTGGTCTCGGTCAGGTTAAGTGCTTCCTGGTCGCCGTTCTGAATAAGTTCCCACATGTCGTACTCGAGAACTTCAGACGCTTCGGCAAAGGTGTCGCGAACGGCTTCAAAACGATCGAAAGCCTCAGCCAACATTCCAACCTTTTGCGAACCCTGGCCTGGGAATAGAAATGCGAATGTGTCATCTTCCATCACTGAACTCCTTACTGCAGTTCTTGGTCGTCGATGCCGCTACTTCGCCCGATCCTCCCCAGGCGGAAGAACCAGGCAAGTACATTGCACCCGGTCGGTTTTTGAATACAGACAGAAGGTTTGCTGCCCCGGGAAGGGATAGGCGATAGCAGGCTTTGACTCCCGGGGACATGGGCGGGAAGTGCCGTGTCAGGTCGCGTAGATCACTTCCCGCGAAACGTCACAATTAGGCTTCGCTATCGGTATCGACAACCTTTTTACCACGATAGAAACCATCGGCGGTCACATGGTGGCGCAGGTGAGTTTCACCCGAGGTCTGATCTACTGACAGGGTAGGACCGGACAGCGCATCGTGTGAGCGGCGCATACCGCGACGCGAGCGCGTCTTTTTACTTTTTTGAACAGCCATTACTAACTCCTTTTGCCGGGCTTCAAATTCTCCAGCACGTTAAACGGGTTGGGTTTTCTCTCACGCTGCCCTTCCTCGGGTTGCGGTTGAGTAAACCGGGCAAGCCTTTGCTTGCAATCTTGCGTATTGTGGTAATTAAACTGAGGGAGACCAAGCATTAGCTCTTCCTCAACCAGTCGCCACAAACTACAGTCCTCATCCTCCGCCACAATTAATGGGTCCAGGTGGCGCGGTAGGTGGCTGGCCTGTTCGTTGTTCCAAACGACTGCCAGCAGGTTGTCAGTGTGCAATTGCATTGGCATTGGCTCCAGGCAGCGCTGACAAATCACCAGCCCTTCGGCGTCGGTAACAATGTGAATTAGATACCGGTTCTCCTCATCCCTGGAGAATGCCAGAACCGCCCTTATACTGCCCGCATCATCCGCCAATAGCTCGCGATAATACCTCAATTTAGGCGGTCTCAACACTCCACTGACCTCCACACCTCGCACTGCTGCCTTGCGAACATCCAGCGTATACGGGAGGGGCTCAGTAATCATAGGCGCGCATCATAGGGGCGCAATGTCTAATTGTCAAAAAATTCTTTAAAATACAAACAGTTCTCAAGCTCTTACCGTGCGAGTCAGACTCCACCAAGGCTATTAAATGAAGATCATACTAGCGTCGACCTCTGTCTATCGACGCAAACTCCTGGAACGCTTAGATATTTCTTTCGAGTGCCTGTCACCCGGGATAGAAGAATCTCGGGTAACAGGCGAGGCCCCGGAGGAGATGGCGGCCCGATTAGCACTGGGCAAGGCACA
>JABHWT010000049.1 GCA_018657645.1 Halieaceae bacterium
CTACCGATGTTTTTTGGCAGCGAGCGAAAAATGAAATCGGTGGTTGCAGCCGAGCTGGCAGCAATAACCGCCTGGCGAGTGCTGGCGGTGGGAGACCGTATCGGTGCAATACTGTTCAACGACACGCAAATGCAGGAAGTGCCACCCAGCCGAAATCAGCGCAAGCTGCTGGGATGGTTGGGTGATCTTGCGGTGATGAACAATGAGCTGTCGGTGACCGGGTTACAAAAAAGCAGCTCGAGTGCCTTTGCAGATGCCCTGCACTTACTGGAGCGGAGTATCGGGCACGACTACCTGGTAGTCGTGATTTCTGACTTCTTCGGCTGGAACGACGAAGCGCTGGGTTCTATTAAACGGCTTAGCCAGCACAATGACATCATATGCTCGCTGATATACGACCCTCTGGAACGGGACATTTCCAGGGCCCACAGCCTGGTAGTGAGCGATGGTCAGTTTCAGTTGGAGATAGACCCAACCACGCACGGGCTAGGCGACAAATTCGAAGCCAGCTTTCAGAGCTCTATGGCCCATGTGCAACAGGAGCTCAAACGACACGACATTCTGGTACTACCGGTGGACACTGTCGAGCCTGTCAGTCACCAGTTGCGCGTGAAACTTGGCGGCAACAGGGTGTTGTAATGACTGCTGCAGCGAACACGCCACCGCTACCCGAGGTCTTTGGCAACTACGCACTCGGTGACTTTGTGGAGGTCGTACCTCCCCAGGCCATTAGCTGGCTACCGCAAACAGCGGGCTGGTTATGGCTTGCCGTCGCCCTGTCTGGAATTCTACTACACTACGCGTGGGTGCATTTACGTCGCTGGTACCAAAACCGGTATAGACGAGAGGCGGCCGATCGCCTGCGGAAGCTGGTTCACGGTGCGAATTCAGTCGAGCTGGTGTCCGAGATCAATCAATTACTAAAACTAACCGCACTGGTCGCCTACTCTCGCGAAGAGGTGGCACGCCTTTGGGGCGATTCATGGGTCAATTTTCTCAACCGGCAATGTGCGACACCACCATTTAGTAAATCCCAGCGGCAGTTATTGGCACTAGGCTCCTACCACGGGGCGGTCCCCGACCCCATAGCAGCGCAACAGTTGATAACTTCAAGCCTGAAGTGGATAAATGAACACGAGGGAACTGGTCGTGTTTGAATTAGCCTATCCCTGGGCCCTGCTACTGCTATTGCTTCCTCTGCTAATGCTCTTGCTGCCCCCCTACCGGGAGAGCCGCGGCTCGGTCAGGGTGCCCTTCTTCGACAAACTGGTTGAACTGACAGACCAAAGCCCCAACACCGGGGCCATGATTCTCAAGCGCGATCGAGCTCAGCACTTTTTAGTGACTTTCATGTGGCTTGCCCTGGTTACTGCCGCGGCCAAACCCCAGTGGGTAGGCCCTCCTATCGAACAGCAAAAGTCCGGCCGCGATCTCATGGTGGCTGTCGATCTGTCGGGCTCTATGACAGCGCGGGACTTTACCTTGCCCAGTGGTGAGGTGGCAGACCGACTGGAAGCGGTGAAGTATGTGCTGGCTGAAATAACGGCCCGGCGTAGTTCAGACCGCCTTGGACTGATCGTTTTTGGCAGCGCAGCCTATTTACAATCGCCCTTCACCGACGACCATATGGTGTGGACACAACTGCTGCGGGAGACGGGCATTGGCATGGCCGGCCAGAGCACCGTTTTTGGAGATTCTATTGGCCTGGCCATTAAGTTGTTTGCAGAAAGCGATTCCGACAATCAGGTGCTTATTATTCTTACCGATGGCAATGACACCGGCAGCACCGTTCCCCCGGTTGACGCCGCTAAAGTGGCGGCAGCGCATGGCATTCGGATATATACCATTGCCATAGGAGACCCCACAACCCTGGGCGAGGAAGCGCTGGATATCGAGACCATAGATAGAGTGTCTGAGGTCACCGGCGGCCACAGCTTTCAGGCCATGGATCGGGTACAGCTGCGCCAGGCCCACCAGACCATCGCCAAACTGGAACCAGAGCTGTACGAAACCATTAGCTTCCGACCACGCCAGAGCCTGCACCACCTACCCATTGCCGCTGCAGTGGTCCTGTACTGGGTCTACCATAGCTGGGGGGCGTGGCGAACCTGGCGTCGACATCGGGTGACCCATGCTGGCTGATCCAGGTTTTTTGGAGCATTTTCACTTCCTGCGTCCCGCATGGGCCCTATT
Organism: Halieaceae bacterium; assembly: GCA_018657645.1. Lineage (GTDB taxonomy): Bacteria > Pseudomonadota > Gammaproteobacteria > Pseudomonadales > Halieaceae > JBALVT01. The sequence continues at coordinate 2,194 of JABHWT010000049.1, forward strand.
GCCCATCCCCTGGCTGGCGGTCCTCTGGATGATGAGAAAACGCCAGTCCAGCCGCGACGCCTTTGGCGGCATTATAGCCCCGCACCTGTTACACCACCTGCGCCTTAACCGCTTTCGTTCCAACTGGATCAATCCACAAAACTTTACTACGGCCTTGTTCCTTATCCTGCTCATTGTATTAATGGGACCGAGTTGGCGCCAACAGCCATCACCATTAAGCCAGGACGATGCGGCCCTGGTTATCCTGTTGGATATATCGGCCTCGATGACCCAACGAGACGTTCAGCCCAGTCGATTGCGGCGTGCCAAACAGAAAGTAGAGGACTTGTTGGCCTTGCGTCCCGACAAGCTGACATCGCTGATCGTCTACGCGGGTAGCGCTCACACCGTGCTGACCCTGACCGCCGACCGGGCTATTTTGACCCAGTACCTGGCGGCCATTGAGCCAGACATTATGCCCAGAGCAGGTAAATTCCCGGAATATGCCCTGGTACAAGTGGATAAGGTACTGCGCCAAAGTCAGGCACCGGCAACAGTGGTGATATTCGCCGATGGCACTGGTGCAGACAGTCGCCGAGAGTTCTCCGATTATTTCTCCAGTCGCGATCATCAATTACTGGTGGTAGGCGTCGGAACACAAGCCGACGATGAGCGGCTGGTACCACTTGAGCGAGAATCCCTACAGGCTTTGGCCTCCGCCGCAAGTGGTAGCTACAGGGACCTGACGGTCGATGACAGCGATATGCGATGGGTGAATCGCCAGATCAACAGCCACTATCTCGTTGTTCAGGACAGTGCTCTGCCCTGGCTTGACAGCGGCTATATGCTCGTCTTCCCCGCCCTGGGCCTATTTCTTATGTGGTTTCGACGTGGCTGGACTCTGACCTGGAGTTGGCTATTAGTCCCATGGCTTTTGGTCCAGAGCCCTGGGCCGCTTCAAGCCAGCGACACTTCTCCGGCGGAAGTAAAGAGTCACTGGTTTGCAGATCAGTGGTTAACTGCCGACCAACAGGGCCGGATCCTGATGTACCGGGGGCATTATCGCGAGGCTGCGCGACGCTTCGACAATCCGACCTGGAAAGCGATGGCCTACTACTACGCAGAGGACTTTATGCAAGCC
>JABHWT010000048.1 GCA_018657645.1 Halieaceae bacterium
TGACGGAGAGCGCCGAGGTGGATGACCCGCTGGCCTTTACCGAGGCCTTTCAGCAGCGCTACCGCACCGCGCCCCAGGCCGACCTGCCGGTATTTCACGGGGGTCTGGTGGGCTACTTTGGCTATGACACAGTCCGTTACGTGGAGCCCCGATTACAGGCCAGCACCCCACCGGACGAGCTGGGAACGCCGGATATCCTGCTAATGGTGTCGGAGGAAGTACTGGTGTTTGACAACCTGGCCGGCACTATTCGCCTGATTGTCAACGCTGATCCCACTGTTGAAAATGCACTGGAAACCGCCAACGCGCGATTGCGGGAATTGGAGGCGCGCTTGCCTGAGCCTATGCCGCCACTGCCGCCGGTGACCTTGAATCCGCTGGGCGCGCAGGAACTGGAGGGGCAGGCCGCATCCAACTTCACCCAGCCCGAGTACGAGGACGTGGTAAACAAGGTTAAGGAATACGTGTTGGCCGGGGATGTCATGCAGGTGGTGCCCTCCCGGCGGATGAGCCTGCCTTTTACTGCGCCGCCCCTTAATCTGTATCGCGCCCTGCGCAATCTCAACCCCTCGCCCTATATGGTTTTTCTGGATCTGGATGATTTTCACATTGTGGGGTCTTCTCCGGAAATCCTGGCGCGGGTAGAGGATGGGCTGGTCACGGTAAGACCGCTGGCGGGTACTCGTCGTCGGGGCCACACCGAGGCCGAAGATGCCGCCCTGGAAGCCGAGTTGCTGGCCGACCCCAAGGAACTTGCCGAGCACTTAATGCTAATAGACCTGGGCCGCAATGACATTGGTCGCATTGCCGACATCGGTTCGGTAACGCTTACCGATAAAATGGAAGTGGAGCGTTATTCCCATGTGATGCACATCGTGTCAAACGTGACCGGTGCGCTCACGGCCGGGAAATCAGCCATTGACGTGTTGCGGGCTACCCTGCCCGCCGGTACCCTGAGCGGCGCCCCCAAGATTCGCGCGATGGAGATTATCGACGAAATGGAGCCGGTAAAACGCGGTATATACGGTGGCGCGGTGGGCTATATATCCTGGGCCGGTGATATGGACACGGCGATTGCCATTCGCACGGCGGTCATTAAGGACGGCAAACTATATATACAGGCCGGAGGCGGCATCGTAGCCGACTCGATTCCAGCGTTGGAGTGGAAGGAAACGATGAACAAGGCGCGGGTCATGTTCAGGGCCGCGTCCATGGTGCTGGCAGGGGAGGAATAAGCATGTTACTGATGATCGATAATTACGACTCCTTTACCTATAACGTTGTCCAATACCTGGGAGAATTGGGGGCCGAAGTGAAGGTCGTGCGCAATGACGAAATTTCGGTGGCCGATATTGCCGCACTGGCACCTGAGAAAATCGTCATCTCGCCCGGACCCTGTACTCCCAATGAGGCGGGTATCTCGATGGCGGTGGTTCAGGCCTACGGCGGCAAGCTACCCATTCTGGGAATTTGTCTCGGCCACCAGAGTATCGGCCAGGTATTTGGCGGCGAGGTGGTGCGCGCCCGCAAGGTCATGCACGGCAAAACCTCGCCCATCCATCACCGAGGTGAGGGCGTGTTTCGGGGGCTAAGTGAACCCTTTGAAGCCACCCGTTATCACAGTCTGGTAGTGGCGAAGGAGAGTTTGCCCGACTGCCTCGAGATCACTGCCTGGACCCAGACCGAGGCCGGAGAGGTGGATGAAATCATGGGCCTGAGACATCGCGAGTTGGATATCGAGGGGGTGCAGTTTCACCCCGAGTCGATTCTTACCGCGCACGGGCACGATTTACTACGCAATTTCCTGGAGCACAGCTAATGGAGATTCAGCAAGCACTGGCCAAAGTCGTCGACGGCGTGGACCTCGATGCCCCAGAGATGGAATCGGTCATGCGCCAGGTTATGTCGGGCAGTGCCACCGATGCGCAAATAGGTGGGTTGTTGGTGGCCCTGCGGATAAAGGGCGAGACCACCGATGAAATAGCGGCCGCGGCTGGCGTTATGCGCGAGCTGGCCGTTCCGGTGGAAGTGACCGGCGAGCATCTGGTCGACCTGGTCGGAACCGGCGGTGATGGTGCCAGCTTGTTCAATGTCTCCACCGCCGCTACCTTTGTGGTGGCTGCGGCCGGAGCACAGGTGGCGAAGCACGGTAACCGCTCGGTATCCAGCACCAGTGGCAGCTCCGATGTATTGGAGCAACTCGGTGTGCCCATGGATCTCAGCCCCGACCAGGTAGCCCGGGCCATCGAGGAAATCGGCATGGGCTTTATGTTTGCGCCCGTGCATCACAGTGCCATGCGCTACGCTGTTGGCCCTCGTCGGGAGTTGGGAATGCGAACCCTGTTTAATATTCTGGGCCCACTCACCAACCCGGCCGGGGTAAAACGCCAGTTAATCGGCGTGTTCTCTGCCGATCTGTGCCTGCCTTTTGCCCGGGTGCTTAAATTGCTGGGCGCGGAGCATGCAATGATTGTTCACAGTGACGATGGCCTGGATGAAATATCCATAGCCGCCGACACCCAGGTAGCAGAGCTGCGCGATGGCGAAATCACCGAGTACCGCATTCATCCGGGTGATTATGGGCTCAATAGAGCTGACCTGGACGGACTGTCGGTGAGCGGTGCCGAGCAATCCGCTGCTCTAATTGAGGCTGCCCTCTCGGGTGACGACAGTGATGTGGCGCAAAAAGCAGCCGCCATTATTGCTCTGAATGCCGGCGCCACTATTTATGTCAGTGGTATTGCAGCCTCTCTCACCGCTGGGATCGCCCTTGCCGAAGACCTGATCGGCACCGGTCAGGGGCTGGAGAAACTCAAGCGCTTTGTCGAGTTTACCCGGGCCATGAAAGTACAGGCCAACTGATTCGTGGCAGTTGATACCCCCACAATTTTACGCCGTATTCTGAAGCGAAAAGCCGAGGAAGTCAGCGAGCGCCGTGCCCGGTGTTCGCTGGGAAGTCTCGAGAGCAGAATATTGGAGCAGTCTCCGGTTCGTGGATTTGCCGGTGCACTGCAGGCGCAGGTGGCCGACGGTTTAGCTGCGGTCATCGCCGAGGTCAAAAAGGCCTCGCCCAGTAAAGGCGTGATTCGGGCCGATTTTGAACCAGCGCAGATAGCTGCCAGTTACCAACGCGGTGGCGCTGCCTGCCTCTCCGTGTTGACCGATGTGGATTTTTTTCAGGGTTCGGATAATTATCTTGTTCAGGCCCGAGCCGCCTGTGAATTGCCGGTATTGCGCAAGGATTTCACTCTGGACGCCTATCAGGTAGTGGAGGCCCGCGCCATCGGGGCAGATGCCATCCTGCTCATTGTATCGGCTCTGGAGCAGGGGCAAATGCTGGAGCTGGACCAGACAGCCACCGAGCATGGATTGGACGTATTGGTAGAGGTGCACAACAGAGCTGAACTGGAGCGGGCGCTGGAACTTTCAACGCCGCTGATAGGCATCAACAACCGCGATTTACATACATTTGAAACACGCCTTGAAACCACTCTGGAGCTCTTGCCCTACATTCCCGATGATCGTCTGGTGGTGACCGAGAGTGGTATTCACAGTGCCGAAGATGTGGCGCTAATGCGGGAAAGTGCCGTCAATGCCTTTTTGGTGGGGGAGGCCTTTATGCGCGCGACCGAGCCGGGTGAAAAGCTGCAAGCACTGTTCGGCTAACCTTTGCAGCCTACGCTTCGAGCTTAGCGGTTTCTGGATGAGCATCAACTATCGCGCCCCATAAACAACCAAGGTCTTGCCGGTAGCAGATATCAAACCGTCTTCCGACAGGCTCTTGAGCACTCGCCCCGCCATCTCCCTGGAGCAGCCCACGATCCTGGCCAGCTCCTGACGGGTGACCTTAATTTGCATGCCATCGGGTTCATTGCACAGCTCCAA
>JABHWT010000440.1 GCA_018657645.1 Halieaceae bacterium
CAGATCTTTAATCACGGGACTGGACTGCGCGGCAAGATGAACGGGCGACAACAGACGGATCAACGCCTTTTTGTTTTTCGCTCCCGCATACTCCTGCAGAGCACGACTCAGTGGTTGATGACGGACACGGCCATCCTCAGAGAGCTCGGGAGCATAGGTCGCCATGAAAGCAAAGGGAAATTCAGGGTCATTTTTGTTTTCCGCCAGATGGAAACAGACGCGACCGACCTGATGCCACTGGGGCGCTTGTGCGACCAGCAGCGCATCGAGCCCCCCATTTGCCCGTATCTGTGCGCATACCCAGTCATCAAGCGTAGTGCGAATTTCGTGGAGCACCTCAGCAGAGAGATATTCGGCCCCGTGCATCGGTGGCGCACTCATAAGCAAGGGTAGTGTTTCGGTGGCGGTGAGCGGCTCGATAGGTTCAGGCTGCTGTGGATCCGCCTGTGGCATCAAACAGCGTTCACTGAGATATTTGCTCGCGAAGTTACGCCAATACCGCACCGATGGTGAGAGATCGGTGTCACTCTTTGTTGCCGCCAGGCTAAACAAACCTTCACCCACGCTACGCGCAAATGCATCGCCTAAGGTGGCACTATGAACCCCCTTGCCCATCGTATCATCCGCTATAGATGGGAAGCAGTGCAGATGTCCTGAGGGTAGCAGGCCTAAATCAAAAACACTCACTGCACCAGCCCTGCCAGCCGTATGTCTAGATATGAGCAGCGAGGTACGGTTCGACCACCTCCTTAAACATGGCCAAGTTATCACGCTCGGCAATTCGCAGCTCATAATCCTTTTGCAGGCTCAGCCAAAAACCTGCACTCATACCAAAAAACAAGGAAAAACGCAGCGCCATATCTGCCGTAATAGCGCGACGACCATCAATGATATTTTTTATTGCGGTCCGGTCCACTCCGATGGCCTTGGCGAACGCTCCTGCCTTGATACCCATATCATCGAGGAAGTCTTCTTTGAGCATAATACCGGGGTGTTCAATTTCAATAGTTGTATCAGCCATAGGTAAACTCCCCTCTAGTGATAATCAACAAGCTGTACCCTATCAGCCTGCCCGTTATCCCATGTAAAAATAATGCGCCACTGCTTGTTGACCCATATTGCGTAAAAATCCTTCAAGTCCCCATCCTTCTTTTCCAGCTTATTGGAGGGAGGGACTTTCAAATCTTCGATCCGCTCCGATGCATCAATATAACGCAGCCGCCGCAGAGCTTTCTTTTGCAAATTCGCATCAAGCCGGGAAACGCTTTTACCGTCAAATATATCCTTGGTGCGCTTATCTGCGAATCCTACAATCACACATGTAGTGTATCGCACTACTTTTATGAGTACAACAATAGATTCGATGCGGCTAATATCAGTATTGAGAGTTTCAGGATGATATGAGCGAACCCAGGGCGCGCACTGGGAAAACACGGCAGATGCTGCTTTCGGCAGCCGCAGAGTCGTTCGCCTATCGCGGTTATGAGGGGGTCACTATCCGCGATATCGAAAAATCTGCCTGTGATGCCATGAAGGAACTGACGGGCTTGACACTGTTCTACTGCCCGGAAGCATAGAACTCCGCAACCCCCCGTTAGCGTTAAGCGGGGTTGAGGCGTTCTATACCTTCATCGATATCAGGCCGCTATCCGCTTCGCATCGCCCAACGCAAACGCTTTGAAAATTTGCGCCTGCCGTTCGACCAGGTTACTACCAATGAAACACAACCGGGCTCCGGTTTTGTGTTCGGCGATAGTATTGGGTATTTGTTGCGCCATAGTTTCATCATTGTCACTCAGGGCATACATGGCGACTTCATCACCTGGCAACAAACACAGGGCTTCATAGGCTCCGGTGCCCACCGGGGTCAAATTCAGATCGTTCCCGATAATTTCACCACCGACCAACGCGCAGACCACTATTTGGTCAGCATATTCACTTCTCATTAACATATACTGAACGGGTCCGTCATGCTCCAAGCCCAGAGACTCCAGTACAAATTGGTTGGTGTCATCTGACGCGGTTGCATCGCTTACTAGTTCACTTTTCAACATAACACTCTTCCTTTGCTCCAGTAATAAACCATTACGCATTGTTTCTACGTGTCCGGTTGGAGTGATGCAATAAAAGTGCCAAGATGATTGCGTGGGAATAATCAGGTTTACAGGCCCCTCACAAGGCACTACAAAGCCCTTGTGTCCGTGCTCTGCGAGCATTCACGCTGAAAAATTCAGAAATCTAATCATTAAGTTAGTGCGTGGTTTTAGCGCTGCAGCGAGTCTGAGGAAACCCGCTGAGCGGCAACAATTGCCGCCCCAAAGGAAATCTACTTCCCTTGCCGAATTCTGGACGCCACCCGTTAAACGGCCCGACTATAGCATAGAAAAGATCACGCTCAGCATCGAACTGCACAGGCGTTTCATGGTATATTTTCCACATACATGCACGCACATTCGGGGAGCCAGTTCTGGTGTCGACTTCAAATAAAAAATCTCAATATAACGTCGCAAAAGTTATGCACTGGATCGTCGCTTTTATTGCTGTTTTGCTGCTGATGTCCGGGTGGCGGGCAGAAGAGTTGGCTCCCGACAGTCGGCTGTGGTTTATGATGATTCACTCCGGCCTGGGCTCGTTGGTGTTTGCGCTGATGCTGTTTCGGTGGTGGTGGCGCCGCAACCACAAACTGTATTCACCGCGGCAGTGGTATAAAAAACCCTCTATGCTCCTGCAGTGGTTTTTCTACCCTCTGCTACTTATACACCCACTTATTGGCGTTACCCAGGCTGCATTCAACAGCTATGATGTGAGCGCATTTGGTCTGGTTAATTTTTCCGCCCTGGCGGCAGAGAACGAGGCGCTTTTCGCCATTTTCCACAAAATGCACACGATTACCGCTCTACTGCTTATCTTTATACTCTTTATTCACATCGCCGATAAATCACGACGGTTTTTTGTAGAGGACAGTAACGAGCACTTGTAGTATGGGAGCGTTGCCTTCCGTATTTATTCTACAAATCAAGAGCAGCCAGCAAGGCCATACCACTGCGAATACTCTCCCTCGCGGCACCCTCCATGGCCACGCGAACACGGTTGGCCCCGACAATGCCGCCCTCGAAGGCTTTGCCCGTATAGGTTGTCACTATACCCTCATCAAGCAACGCTACCTTTTCTCCTGAACGATAGAACTTCCATACCACTTTCATGGTTACAGTCATATTCTTGCTGAACGAGGGGGTGTCGACCCTGACAACCCTGACATCCAGCGAATAGCGTTGTTTATCATCAACGGGAAACAGGTCGCTGGTATTGATCGCCTCGACCAGGGCCTGTTCGTAGTAATCGGTAGTAATACCAGCCGAAGCACCGCGAACAGTTAACTCCACCGGAGAGGCATAGTTCTTCTCTGCCTCTGACGATAAGTCCATCCTGGGTGCAAGTTCGCTGGCAAAGGTTCCAGGAGCACAAGTCATCGCGATACTGGCAGCCAATACCAGCAGGTAGTTCCGGGCTCTATGAGGACAGGCAGCCATTTAAATCTCCAATAAGAGGACAACATTCACACATTACAACATGCGGTGGAGCAACTAGCCCATAAAAAAGCCCTCGTGTTGACTGAATGATTCAAAACGAGGGCTCGGGTTATGTATAAAAACTTCCCTGGCGATTAACCACCCAATGCTGGGTTGTTCTGCTCCCCCCAGTCCTTATCATACACAGTCCATTCGCCTTCCTGCACGTCCTCTTCCCCTTGACGGAGTTTGGTTGCCCTGGACATGATAAACCAGATCAGAGGAATCAGGCCGCCGCCGATAAAGACGAAGCCGCCTAGCGATCGGGCATAAGTCATGTAGACAAATACATCGCCGGTTACGATTTCCTGTGAGCGTGCGAACCAGGTTCCGTGGGTATAGGCTATCCAGGTCTGGTAAAGGCCAACCCAGAACAAGTCGAGGAACATCATCATGGCCAGGCCAATATTCAACGACCAGAAGGCGGTGCGAACCAGTTTCGCGTTCCAGGCTGGTTTCTGGAACAGGTGCTGGCAGCAGAAGAGCATTCCGCCCAGTGCAATATTGCCTTTCACCCCGAACATCGCCGCGTGCGCATGGTTACCCGTCAGATAGGTCGCATGCTCATAGTAGTTCACAATCGGCAGATTAATCAGGGAACCAAACACGCCAGCCCCGAAAATATTCCAGAAGTTAACACCTAAAATAAAGAGCCAGACACCCTCCATAACGTGTGTTTGCTTTCCAGCGATACGGTTCTTGTCTGCCCAGCGACCCTCTTCGCGCATTTTCCACGCATCCAGGGTAAGCAACAGCAGGGGAAGCACCTGGAGAGTTGAGAAGACACTACCCAGTGCAATAATTCCTGTGGGCTTGGCTATCCAGTAGAAATTGTGCGAGATACCGATTGTTGCAGTAATGAGGAACAGCATAACAGCCAGGAAAATAACCCGCTCTGCCATACGCCTGGTAATCATTCCCATCTGAACCAACATGTAGCCGATGATCACTGTAGTGAAGACTTCAAAAGTGACCTCCACCCACATATGAACAACCATCCAGCGCCAGTAGTCGGAAATGGCAAAGTTCATGTCGGGCTGTACCAGGAGCCCAAAGAACAGGAAGAAAACCATAATACCGCTACCGTAAAGCAGCCATGATGGAACAGACCACATGTTCTTCATAGTCAACCAAGGCTTCACACCCCGATAGATAATCAATATCCAGAGCGCGAAGGAAGCCAGCAGGGTAAACTGGAAGAACCGACCAAGTTCCATAAACTCCCAACCCTGGCTACCAAACCAGTATGCCATTTGGCCGGTAATAATGCCGGTTTGTCCCAGGAAGATGCCCACGATTGCGCCAACACCGGTAATCAAACACAGGGTAAACAGTATGTTGATCAGTGCTCTTTGGCCATTGGGAACTTTTGAAATTCGGGGTAGAAAGAAAATCGTATAACCCACCCAGCACATAAAGAACCAGTAGATCTGCAGCAGCGTGTGCAGGCTTCGCGCTACCGGGAATGGCAGTATTTCGTTAAGAGAGACGCCCCCGGGTCGTATAAAGTCCGTCGCAATAATAATGCCCGCAAGAATCTGTACCCCAAACACCAGGATCGCCAACATAAAAAATTTGTAAGTGGCTTTTTGCGTGGGCCGAACATACTCTTTTTCAAGGTCGTAGGTCGTCAGGGTAGCCCCTTCCTCCGCCTCGAACATGTCCTGCTCCTCTTCCTTCATTTGCCCATAGACGTAAAGTACGATGCAAACACCCAGGATCAGGGCAAAGATTGAAAACACACTCCACATAAACGTGGCCGAGGTCGGAAAGTTTCCTGCGTCTTTATCGCCTGGCCAATTGTGAGTGTAGCTGTAGCTCTCACCGGGTCGGTTGGCGGCAGCAACCCAGCCGCCCCAGAAGAAGAATGCCGTTAGTTTGGCTATGTCATCAGGATCGGAAATGTACCCGGCAGGATCAAATGCCTCGTAGTAATCCGCGTCTGTGAACATCGACGTATAGTGTTCATTCAACTCTTTGAGCGCGAATATCTGCGCGTCATTGATCTGGATAAGACCCCGGTCCTCATCGTAGGTATTGGTGTGAAGTTCCCGGATAACCTGCACTGATATAGCGTCCTTGTCGTACTGGGTGGCCGCTTGCCCGGTGCGATCTGCAACCTCTTGCTCATAAAAACGTCGCATGGACATCGCGGTGCGGTGCAGGGCATCGGCTGTAAAGTCCGGGCCGCGCTCTGCGCCATCTCCCCAGAATGACCCCCAACTCATCAGGCCCCGAAGGTGGAAAACTTCCTCTCCCTTCTTGATCTGATCGCGTGATATCACCACATTCCCGGTTGAAGACTCAAAGTTCTCCAGGGGTGGTGCCCCGGTATACGTCGCGCCCCCAAGGTATATGAGTCCCGCGATACTGATCGCTGAAACAATTAAAAAAATGGTAAACCAATTTTTCCGATTCATTAGCGTGATGGCTAAGTTCTGGCTACTCATTATCCACTCCTGGAAGTATGACTGTGATTGTGCGTGCTCTATTGTATTTATGGCTAGCGCTCGAATTGTAAGCGGAGTGGAGAGCGGGCCCTGTCAGTCATTTGACCGACAAACAACGGCGCAATCTGGACTAAATCAGGTTATATCTGGCCAATCGGCCAGGAAGGCGCGTTCGCCAGAACTAGAAAGGATTCACATTGACCGTCTGATCTACTCGAAGCAGCCGGGTGAAGGGAGGTTACAAACAATGCAATAGTGAGGAAAACTCTGGAGGGGGTTTCAGCCCAGGTAGCCCAATCGATAACCCTCCGCGACCACGGCCGCGCGGGTACTAACGCAGAGCTTCGCGCGCATTCTCTCTATATGGGTGCGGATCGTTGATTCGTTAACCTGCAATTGGGCCGCGATGGACGAGGTTGTTTCGCCGTCGGCCAGCAGTTGCATCACTTCCCGCTCCCTTGGGCTCAGGGATTGGGAGACATCTGTCGAGTCTTCCAGGGTTGAAGTGAGGACACAAACCACCATTCCATTGGCGGGGACGCATGTCAGTTGATGATGCTTCCCATCCTGCTTTATACGAGTATTTCTTGCCTTGTTGACGCTACTACCCAAAATCTCCAGTACACACCCCTGGCGACAGGGCAGTTTTTCCGTTTTCTGAAGACCATTCATTAGATCCCAACAGTACAGGCCTTTTCCATCCCCGAGTTTTTGCCGGGCCGTAGAATTCTGACCAATAACCTTGCCATTCTCTCCAGCAACAACAATGAGGTGCGAATCATTCAACACTTGGCCCTCCCCTTCACTGGCGCAATACGGACTGTTAACCATGGGCCCGGTATCTATGTGGGCCTCGGCTCAGATGACATCATAATCCGCTGGGTGCCAATTTGACAAATATCCTGCGCAATTTCTGGTTTGTATTCTTGGCATTGCAAGCATTTTTCTGCATTATCTGTGCCTGACACCACGGTTCGCACACCAATAAAGACGATCAGAAATGCTACACAAACTTCAGACCTGGATTAAATCCACCTTGAAAAACCGGCCATCTAATGGTCCGTTCGAGGAATATCACAAGAATAAGCAGACAAAATGCAGGGGCAATCATCGAGATGGTCAACTCCACGGTAACTTCGAATCCTACTTCCCCAACAGCCAGCCGGAGTCCAGAGGTCACTATGAAGCCGGTTGCAAGCTAGGGGTCTGGGAACACTTCTACGAATCTGGTTCACTGCTCTGTCGGGAGTGTTATGAGGGCGGACAGCCACACGGCGAGCAAACGGTGTACCACGGCAACGGCCAAATCAGCAAACAGCTGACCTTCAGTCATGGCGTTAAAACCGGCACTTGGTGTCTCTTTCATCTTAACGGCCAGCTTCGGTCACGCGGAAGCTACCGGGACGACCAGCGAACCGGGCCTTTCGAAGTTTTCTTCCCCAGTGGCCAACGTAGATCGAGGGGCACTCACGAACTGGGCCAGCGACACGGTGGATACGAGTCATACCATGCAAATGGCCGGGTAGAAACTGTGGGCACTTTCGGGAGGGGAAGAAAGGAGGGGGCCTGGACGGTTTATTACGACAATGGCCAGTTGGCGTATCAGATCGACTACAGAGACGACGCTATGACTGGCAGGCTTGAACAGTTCCACGAAAATGGCCAGCGAAAATCTATCGGCAGCTTTACCGATGGTCACAAACACGGTCAATTTAAGGAGTATTTTGACAGTGGGCAACTGCTGGCAAGCAAGAACTACAAACACGGCCTGGAAGATGGTTCTTACCAGACCTACTACCCAAACGGTCAACTAAAAACAGACGGTAACTTCAAACTGGGTGAGCTCGAGGGCCCCTTCGAAATGTACGATGAAAACGGCGATCTGGAAGAAAAAGGCCGGTACAAGAACGGCTATCTGCAGTAGATTCTACTCCGGCTTCAGGTCTCAAGTAACTTTAATTTGTCGACCACACCCTCCCATTCTTCCGCGTCTGGAGCCGGAGCGATCTTCTCGGTTATTTTTGGCCAGACCAGGGCCATGTCTGCGTTAATCTGAACAAAGTGGGCCTGACTCTCCGGTATTTTTGTGCCGTCCATTATCGCAGCTAATGGGCAGGCCGGTTTGCAGCGTCCACAGTCAAAACAGGAGTCGGGGTTAATGACCAGGAAATTGGGCCCTTCATGAAATGCCTCCGAAGGGCAGGCTTCGACACAACTGGTGTTCTTACAGTTGATACAACCTTCTGTTACTACGAACGGCATCTGGAAACTCTCTTAAAAACACTGGAGCAGGCCGGCGCAGGCTATCATGTTTGTCGATACAGGGCGATTGACACAGCAGTTAAATAGCATAAAAACGGCAGGCATTGTCGTAAAACAATCCCGCCCGTTCACCCTTGGAATAGCCCTGCGATACACGCTTGAACGCGTTCCATAGCAGGGTGTAAGAGCAGGAGGCTCGATCCACCGGAAAGTTGCTCTCGAACATGCAGCGCCAGGGGCCAAAGTGCTCGATGCAGGTGTGGAAATACGGGGCCATGGAATCGGCCAGTGCCTTAGAGCCGGGGGGTGCATCCAGTTTGTGCCAGCCAAAACCGCAGACCGTCATCGCCATACCGCCGAGTTTTACGTACACATTTTCACAGGCCGAAAGCTCCGTGATAGCAGCCCTCCAACGCTCAAAAACCTGCTCGCGCTGCCCCGCGTAGGGGCCTATACCGATGGGACCGCCCACGTGGTTCAGGACAATCGGCGTATCGGGAAAGGCTCTTGCCAGCGCTGTAAGCTGAGGAATTTGCTCGAAGTACATCCAGGCGTCGAAGCGTAAATCTAGTGCTTTCAATTGGCTGAATCCAGCCAGGAAATCGGGATTTTGCAGCAGATCGCGCGTTGGATTGCTGTGGGAATTGCGAACCGCTGTGCTTTCGTGCCAGGCGCTGGCGTGGCGAATACCGCGAAATCGCGAACTGGCCTGCTTGTGCGCTTCCAGTACCTGGACAACCTCGCTGCCCAGACAAAGATCGGCAAAGCCGACAATCCCCGCGGCGACTTGCGGATGCCGCTGATGGCCATGGGTTACCGCCTGGACAAATTCTGTTTCACCCACTGGCGCCAGGGATGTCGGCCCCTCGCTACAGTATTTTTCGTTGCACTCCACATAGACAGTCTTGGTGACGTTGTGGCCCGCCCCCAGATCCTCCAGTAACTCGTCCACCAGATACACACTGGTGGGAAACTCCCACAGGTGATGATGCGGGTCGCAAATGGGCAACTCCGGTTCCAGAGCCGCCTCGGTTGTGCGCTTAAGCCAGGGGGTTTCCGTTGTCATCGCTATCTACAGTTTGGAAGACTCGCCACCGTCAATGACATAGACACTGCCGGTGACGAAGTTTGATTTAGGTGAGGCAAGATAGCAGGCCAGGGTAGCCATTTCATCCACATCGCCCATTCTACCCACCGGTATTTTGCGCAGCCTGCGCTTCAGAATTTCAGGTGATTCCAGCACTGCGGATTGAGCATCGGTCTCAAAGGCACCCGGCGCAATAGCATTCACCTGAATTCCGGTTCTTGCCCACTCCGCAGCCAGTGCCTTGGTGAACTGTAGCAACGCGCCCTTGGACGACGAATAGGCCACCAGGCTGGCCTTGCCGAGGATGCCCGAGGTGGAGGCAATATTGATGATTTTGCCAGAACCCTGCTCGATCATATGACGACCGGCCGCTCTTGCCAGGGTAGCGGGTGCGGTGACATTAACCGCCATCACCTCATTCCATAGGGCCGTGTCTTGCTCCAGGAAATTCCCCGCCGGTGCAATGCCGGCGTTGTTCACCACAATATCCAGGCCGCCAAACTGATCCAGGGCAATCGGTACCAGGTCGGCCACAGCGGCGGCGTCGCACATGTCACATTGCTGGGCCTTGATCATCTGTGGGTCCAGGGCTTCCAGGGTTTTCAGGTCATTCAGCGTGCGCGCCACTGCGAGTACGCGAACACCCTGCTGGTGCAGCGCAATGGCAGTAGAGCGACCCAGCCCACGGCTGGCGCCGGTGACTATTGCGGTTTTTCCATCCAGTTCGAGGTCAATCATTGTCAGTAAAATCCAAGGGGTGAATCAGGGGACGATTTGGGTGAGCTCCCGGGCAATACCCAGCCTTAATACTTCAGAAGAACCCTCGTAGATTCTCATGGGCCTGGCCTGGCGATAGAATTTCTCAATCTTGGAGCCACGCACTAAACCGAAGCGACCCATCACCTGCACACAGCGGTCCACGACACGGGAAGCCGTTTCACTGGCGGCCAGTTTGGCCATCGAGGACTGCTGCAGCGTTGCGGCCGGGTCGTCTTTGGCCATGGACGCGGCGCGGTAGGTCAGCAATCTTGCCATCTCAATTTCTGTCCAGCTATCGGCCAGCATTTGGGCCACCGGGCCCAGGCGAGCCAACGGTCTGCCAAACTGTTCCCGGGTACGCGTGTGGCGGACGGCTTCTTCAAGCGCCGCCTGAGCAAGGCCAACCGCAGCACCGGCGACCGAGACCCGAAAAACGGCCAGGGTAGCCAGAACCAGGTCCAGCCCCTTGCCAGGCTCGCCAAGGCGTGCGCTTTCGGGCAATAGCACATTATCAAAATGCAGATCGCCCAATACGTGCGGCGCTATCAACTCTGGTGCGGGAATAATTGAAACACCCTCCGCATCCGCCGGAACCAGGATCAGCGAAAAGCCGTCCCCCTCTTTGGCGAACACCTCATAGAAATCTGCACTGCCGGCATTGGAGATAAACGCCTTGGATCCATTCAGGCGCAAGCCCTCGGGGCCAGCGACAATAGTAGTGGAAACATTCTTTAAATCTGAACCGGCATCCTCTTCTGTCAGCGCCAGCCCCGCCAGAGCCTCGGCGCTGGCGATTTTAGGCAGCCACTGCTCGCGCTGCTCGGGGCTGCCTGCAACGGTAATGGCATAACTTCCTATGCCCTGTAGTGCAAACAGCGAATCCAGATGGCAGGAGGTGGCCATCATCACTTCGCGGGTCAGGCAAATGGCCAGTGGGTCTACCTTTTCAAAACTGCCACCATACTCCGCCGGCACCATCATCCTGGACAGTTCGCTGTATTTCAGTGCCGCGTGAATCTCGGGGTGCACCACACTGGACTCATCCGCCTCATCGGCTATATGCGCTATCGATTGACATAAATCGCGCGCTACCTGCTGGATACTGAGATATTTTTCATCGAGGGAAAAGTTCATAGTTTATTTTTCACCATTGCCTGTGCATTCAATGCGCGACTTGGCCCGGCTTAGTTTCCGGTTTCGTCTTGTTTGTTACGACCTTCAAATTGTGGCTTCCGCTTTTCCA
>JABHWT010000047.1 GCA_018657645.1 Halieaceae bacterium
CCGAGCAGCGAGGTTTATCCTCCCCCGATGTCGAAACCGAATTACAACGCTGTACCGATGTACTACTCAATGCCGTAGGCCGTCTCGACCCACCCTGGGGTGAGGTCAATCGACATGTACGAGGACAATTTAGCATACCAGTTGGTGGTGGCCCCGACACCCTTAGAGCGATATACGGCGTTGGTTTGGAAGAGAATGGCTTTCACACGAATGTGGCGGGAGACGGGCTTTACTACCTGGTGTCCTGGGACGCTCTTGGAAATCAAAAGGTAAGGGGCGTACATCAGTTTGGTTCCGCTACTCTGGACCAGCGGTCACCCCATTACGCCGACCAGGCACAGGATTATGCCGCAGAAATATTGCACAACCCCCTGTTTGACGCCACGGAGCGACAGAAGCTGGTCGAGCGACGATATCGCCCGGGAGAAGAATGAGCAGGTGCTGGCGCCGTTTCAACTAATCAGCCACAGTCACCTTACAGTAGAGCAGCAGCGAGGGGAGCAACTATGACATCATTGGATGGGGAGTTTTTGGACAGATGGCACCGTTTGGTAGCCGAGCGAGACCTGGACGCGCTAGCAGCTATTCTGGCCGAGAATGTCTCTATGGGCGCTCCACCCTATTGGGATAAGCTCCATGGTCGCCCCCTTGTCCATCATTTACTGGGACTGATTATCCACACTATCGAAGATTTCACCTACCACCGGGAGTGGCACGATGACTCTCGAGGCCAGGGTGAAATGGCCCTGGAGTTTAAGGGCCATGTGGGAGAGCTAGACCTTCAGGGTCTGGATTTAATCACCCTGAATGAACAGGGTTTGGTTCAGAATCTGGATGTAGTGCTCCGCCCCATGAACGCTCTGGAGGCACTCAGGGATGTAATCGCGCCACAGATGATGCGCTTTTTAAGTCAAAGTGCTGATTAGCAGCTAGCTAGTGGCCGGGAGCAAAGGCTCTAACCGTATCCATGTCGTAACCTACCTGACCATCCGGACGCAGGCATTGAATTGCCACATGATCGGCGCCTGATCTCCAGTGGGCCTCAATGCGCTTCATCAGTTCGCTTTCATCACCCCAGGCAACAATGGCATCGACTAGTCTGTCTGAACCACCCCCGTCAAAATCCTGCTCAGTGAAGCCCAGCGTGAGCAAGTTGTTGCGGTAATTCGGCAGCCCCATATAAGTCGCCATATGCTGTCGCGCCACGGCGCGCGCCTCTCCGGGCGAGGTCATCAGTAGTATTTTCTGCTCCGGCGCCAGCAGCTTGTCGGGACCGAGTATATCCCTAGCTCGCGCTGTATGCTCCGGTGTCACAAAATAGGGGTGGGCACCGTCGGCATCTGAGGCAGCCAATCCCAGCATCTTCTCGCGCAGCGCCGCGAGAATCAAAGGTCCACTCTTTTCAGGTTCGGGTGCCAGGTAGAGGGCTTCATCCATCTGTTGCAGGTAGGTGCGCATAGCGCTGACCGGTTTTTTATAATCGTGATGCCGCACTGCACTGACCAACTCGGTGTGAGACACTCCCAGACCTAAAACCAGGCGCCCGTCTGAAAGTTCATTAAGGGTCTGTCGGATCGCATTCATGGCCATGGCGTCGCGGGCATAGATATTAGCAATACCCGTTGCCAGATACAGAGATTCGGTAGCGGCTGCAATATGGGACAACAGAACAAATGGATCGCGGCCTACCGCCTCGGGAATCCACAGCGTCCCGTAACCCATCTCCTCGATGGACGCGGCGAACGCTGCCGCCGCCTCTAGATCGCCACCATCCAATCCAGCCCAGATTCCCAGCTTGCCAATACTGTGTTTACTACCCATTCCGATCGTCCTGTTCAGCTATCCATTCGACGGGTCAACTATTTGCCCTTGAATACGGGCTCGCGCTTCTCTACAAAGGCCTGTGCCGCCTCCTTGTGATCCTCGGTAAACCCGCAGTGAATGTGGTGCGTGGCTTCAATATCCATACATTCGCCCACTCCACTCACCAGGGCCCGGTTAATATTTTCTTTCATATAGCGATAGGCCGCCGTGGGACCTGCAGCAAGTTGGCGGGCAATCCCATTTGTCTTGTTCATCAGTTCATCGGGCTCAACCACCCAATTTGTCAGCCCCATCGACAAACACTGTTCGGCACTCAGGCGCTCGGAAAGATAGTAAAGCTCCCGGGCCTTGGCTGGGCCAAGCAATTGGGTCAGGAAGTAAGTACCACCGTAGTCCCCGGAAAAACCTACCCGCGCAAATGCCGTGGTGAGAAATGCGTCAGTGGTCATTATTCGAAGGTCACATGCCAGCGCCAGTGAAAATCCGGCGCCTGCAGCGGCGCCCGGTAATGCGGCGATTGTTGGCTTGGGCATTTTAAATAGTTTTCCGGCAGTAGCGCGCTGATGCACTCTCTGACGATGAATTACCTCATCCAGGGTTACATCGGAGCCGGCACTTCCCCCCGCCGCCATTCCCTTTACATCTCCACCCGCACAAAAACCCTTGCCTGCACCGGTCAATACGATGCACTTTACTTTGGGATCCTGTTCAAACTGCGCCAGTTTTGCCGCAAGCCCGCCGACCATCTCCGCGGACATAGCGTTTCGCGCCTGTGGCCGGTTGAGAGTAAGCGTTGCCACCCCACCATCCACATTGGCGAGCAGGTCATTGGTTCCAGTCTCGATGTCTCTAGCTGTCATTTCCATTCTCCATTTGGTTATAAATACCCATTTTTCACACAGTTGACAATTTCAAACCATTCAGGCGGACGCTGCCTGTCGGTTCATTCCACCTAACGACACTTCCCCAAGTATCGTTAAGAAACAAAAACCAGCGAATGCAACGCCAACCCAAACGCAGGCTAAAACAGACCCTACCTCTCGGCCGAGGAGGCTTTGCTGTGTTTTTTGAGGGGGGAAGTACCCTAGGGTACCGGGGGAGGCACATTGTAGATTCATCAAAAGGCGCCGGTAAGGTCAAACTACGTCATGCCTCCCGCGTCCGATTGCGCACCTGCTCCGGATAGTGCTTATGTAAACACTCGGGACAAATCCCATGGCTGAGCTGTCCCTCTGTGTGCTGTTTTACGTAAGTATCGAGGTCTATCCAGGAACTGTCTTGCTCCCGGATAGAATTGCAATATGAGCAAATTGGAATGAAACCTCGAATGATATTGGCCAGCGCGTCTCCGTGCTTCTTGTGTAATTCGGTCAACATGTGGTGAGTACTACGAAAGTACATAATCAACATGCCTATCGCCAGGGAAATCTGTAAAAACAGCATGGCATGGCCTTCTATCTGGTAGTAATCCCAAAGATCAGATTGTGAACTCCACGGATAGATCAGATTGATCAAACCCACTGACACCAGGATGGCACCAACCGCCAGTTTTTCATTTCCCCATGCGTGTTTATTTCGAGCAATCAACCACCCGGCATAGATTGTGCAAATACTGTAAAGGAAATTGGAGCTGGTGCCATAGGGCAGGCCATAGAGAGACCAGTGGAAAATAGCTGCCAGTACTAACCACGCCAAAACACCCGCAAACGTTGCTCTCCAATAGAGCGACACGGGGCGGCCGTAAATCTGGTAGCCCCCCCAAAGCTGGCAGTAGCCTATCAGCAGGGTATTTATTTCAAAAAACAGGTTGTAATAGACGTAGCTATCGGCGGGGACAAAAAGGCGAATGACATAATTATTGAGGGCAAAAAACCAGGCCAGGGCCCAAATCCCCAGATACTTTTCCCGCTGCACCAGATACAGGTAGGTGTACACCACAACCACAATCAAACTGGCCAGCATGCGTGCACTTATCGGATCTGCCATATTCAATTACGACAAATAGCGTTTGTAACAGCCATTATAAGGGTTAGTGGCTCTCTGGGGAAGTCTGAACGCGGATTATCTGAACGCGAATATTAGTCGCCTCTTTGGGCAACGCGACTCTAATTAGTGCACTACCAGAACTAGTGTGTCTGATCACTCATAGTGTAAGATTCAGCGAGTCATCAAACGTCACAGCATGGCGCGAGCGATCAGGCCGCCGGCGCAATTTTCGGGCTACCTCGACTCCGGAACCTGCAAAAGGGAATTAAACCGCTTTTCATCCTGCTTTGTAACCTGGGCGATCAGTCGTTTGCAGGGGTTCTTTGCGGTTGTTACCCAACGATCCCACAACCCCTCTGCCAAAATTGACACCCCTCCTGTTGCGACGGCGACACCACCGGATACTGCCGCACCCTTTACATCCAGCACCAACCGAGGGTTTGCAAGGGTGCCCCCAAGCTTAAAATAGGGGGCGACCGCCTTGCTGGCACTAATTCCAATGCCTTTGCGGGACTGGGTATTGAACACCAGATTCAGCTTTTCTCTGCGTAGATCGATTTCACCACTGGAATGCACATCCACCTTATCGGTGCGTAAGATCAGTCCGGGGGATATTGCCATTTTCCCGTCTGTAATTGTCAAAGCACCAGCATGACAGACCAGCCTGGTGTGGGTTTCGGTTTCACTAAAGGGGTTGAGACGGGTAAAAACTTCCTCCAGCACATCACCCAGAACCAGGTCCACGCCAATATTATCCAGGGTGCCGCCTCCTCCCTGAAAAACCAGCGCTCCATTAGAAGTTTGAGCCAACTCTCGTAAGCTGTTGCCCTTTGCCTCTATTCGGGCCCGATAAAACGAGTCGGACTTTCTGACCGGTTCCCCACCCAGAAAAAACAGCAGAGGACTGCGCTCTAAATTCAGATAAACGTCCACCTCATGAGTATCTTCGAGCGCCCGAACACTGAGCTGCGCATCGCCAGCCATCAGGGTTCCATCCCAACTCAACTGCTTGGAGGATAACTGACCATCGGCGATAGAAATATCGATCTTGACGCTGGATACTGCATCGTCACGCATGTACAACTCGTCAACTTCATAGTTGACTGTTGCTCGATAATTTTCAAGCCAGCGAAAATCCAGAGGGACGTCTGGAATGACCCTGACGGAAAGCTCTTTAGTTGTTAGTTCCTCCTTCAGTATCGCTTTGTTAACGGTGTCATGGGAGGCCGGCCGCGCTGCCTCCAATGCTTCCAGCTCAGTCATGTCGGGTAACAAAAATGGCAAACTTACAAATTTACTGTGAACGCTCACATCAATCGTGGGTACTTCTCCAGGCTTGATGTTCACACTCCCTTTGTAATCACTGGCACCCCAGTCCAAAGCAATGGGACTTAGCCTCAACTGGTCTGGGGATTTTTCAATGCCAACACTGAGTGAATACTCAGAGTCCGGCAGCGGGACATCAAGGCCTACCATTTCGCCCACTTCCCGGCTACTGCTACCTACGAGCTGAATGTTGCCGTGAGCAACCCCAGGGTTGCGCAATTCATCTACATTCACTTCTGCACTCAAGTGAGCACCCGCCACAGTACCCTCTAATCGGCCCACCTGCACGCCACCAACGGGAAAACTCGCGTGCAGCTCGACATTGAAAGGCACTTGTGCAATGCGCTGTTCAATCCAGGGCCCCAGTGTTTGACCAAGATCCGGCCCCTGAGCTTTCATCGAAAAGTGTGAGCTGTCATAGGGGGCGACAGTGTCCACCAACCCCTCCAGGAATATCTGTGCACCGCCCAATTGGCCTTGTATGTTTCTGACATTAATACTTCCGGCTACCATTGCAACGCGACCACTGGCATCAACGGGTAATTGTGGCAACGCACCATCAGCAGAAATGGGAAGCAGCGCAAGCAAATCGGGCGTTGTAAGGCCCACTGCAAGATCCAGTCTCGAAAAGTCAGCTGGGTCCCCCAGCATACCGGAGATACGAGCCTGGCTGTTGCCGGATTC
>JABHWT010000046.1 GCA_018657645.1 Halieaceae bacterium
CATAGGCAATTTTCGCCCGCTTCAAGCGCTCGATCAGTTCCGTCCGCTCAGTGACGGAAAACACCGCGTTTATTGCACCATCCATGGACGAGCGATTTGCACAGCGGCCGATATTATTGGCATAAAGGGGAGAGTCGACCAGATCTGGGCAGTGCAATACCTGCTGGCAAAAATTTGCCCACTCGCGATCATTCTGAATGGATATCACTATCTGATCCCCACCCTGACAATCATAGGCGCCGTAGGGGGCAATAGAGGGGTGATTCAGCCCCATGCGAGGCGGAGCCTCGCCACTGTACTCCTGATGCAGCAGAGGCACGGTCATCCAATCGGCCAGAGCGTCGAACAAAGAGACAGACAGTCCTTTCCCGCTGCCGGTTTGCCGTCGCTCTATAAGCGCCTCCAAAATCGCAGCGTGGGCATACATCCCGCAGGCGATATCACAAATTGACACCCCCACTCTACCGGCCTGCTGCGGTGCTCCCGTAATCGACGCAAGACCGGTCTCACATTGCAGCAGCAAGTCGTAGGCTTTCATATCCCGATAGGGGCCTGTATTGCCATATCCCGAGATATCTACTGTAATCAGCCTGGGGTTAGCTTCGCGCAATTGAGTGGAATCCAGGTCGCTGCGGGACGTGGCCCCGGGTGCCAGATTTTGAATAAAAACATCGGCCTCCCTCACCATCAATTTCAACAATGCCTGATCGCGTCTATCTTTGATGTCCAGACAGATTGACTCCTTGCCCCTATTTATCCATACGAAATAGGCACTCTCACCACTGGCAACATGATCGTAACTGCGTGCAAAATCCCCCTCTGCCCGCTCAACTTTAATTACCCGCGCCCCGGCATCTGCCAGGCGCGAGGTGCAGTAGGGAGCTGCAACAGCCTGCTCCAGGGCGATGACCAACAGCCCCTCCAGGGGTAATCGTTTCAAAATGATCTCGGCATGCTAAGTTCATTGGTAGCAATAAATGACAGTATCAGGTTAGTCGAAATAGGTGCCACCTGATACAGGCGCGTTTCCCGAAACTTGCGCTCTACATCGTAATCCCGCGCGAAGCCATAGCCCCCATGGGTCTGGACACAACAATCCGCAGCCGCCCATGCCGCCTCCGAGGCCAGCATTTTTGCCATGTTAGCCTCCGCGCCGGGCCGTTTGCCCGCGTCGTAAAGATCGGCTGCCTGCTGCACCATCAATGCCGCGGCTTCGGTTTGAATATGCGCTCTTGCAATGGGAAACTGCACACCCTGATTTTGCCCAATGGGGCGTCCAAACACCTCGCGCTCGCTGGCGTAGGCCGCGGACTTTTCGGTAAACCAGCGCGCGTCGCCAATACACTCTGCAGCAATCAATATGCGCTCGGCATTCATGCCATCGAGTATGCATCCAAAACCCTTGCCCTCCTCTCCAATCAAATTCTCCACGGGTACTCGCATGTCGTCAAAAAACAACTCGGTGGTGGCATGATTCATCATTGTGTCAATAGGCACAATTGTCAGGCCTTTACCCAGTGCCTCCCGCATATCGACTAATAATACGGACATGCCATCAGTATGCTTGGCACATTGCTCACGCGGCGTGGTTCTCACCAACAAAATCATCAAGTCCGAGTGCTCGGTGCGCGAAATAAAAACCTTCTGCCCATTGACAATATAGTCATCACCGTCGCGCACAGCGGTAGTGCGAATACGAGATGTATCGGTGCCGCTGGTGGGCTCGGTGACGCCAAAGGCCTGCAGACGTAGAGACCCATCCGCGATTTTTGGCAGATAGTGCGCTTTTTGCGCCTCACTTCCGTGGCGGAGCAAGGTCCCCATAGTGTACATCTGGGCATGGCATGCACCACCATTGCCTCCACTGCGCTGAATCTCCTCCAGCACAGCGCATGCAGCCCCCAGCGGCAGGCCACTGCCACCATATTGCTCGGGAACAAGGAGAGACAGATAGCCCGCATCTGTCAGGGCCTGGACAAACTCACTGGGGTATTGCTTGTCCTGATCCAACTTGCGCCAATACTCACCACCAAACTGGCCACACAGTTTTATTACCGCGTCGCGTATTTCGGGATAGTTTTTCTCAACAGCCACGCTATTAATTCTCCACAGGGTCAATGCCCACTGGACGATTTGTTTCGTCCCAGGCAGGGTATTTTGGCGATCCTATTTAATTCTATACTGCGAGGCTGGTAAAGTGATAATTAAAGGTGAACAGGCAAGCCTTCGTCAGCTCGGAACTCTACATGGGTTCATCTACATCGAGTATTGGCGAAGGCTCGACTTGCCTAATTTTTTACTATCTCCTTCCCCTCTCGAACATACTGACCACCGGCGGTTTCGAACTTGCATCTCCGATCTCTCCCAT
Organism: Halieaceae bacterium; assembly: GCA_018657645.1. Lineage (GTDB taxonomy): Bacteria > Pseudomonadota > Gammaproteobacteria > Pseudomonadales > Halieaceae > JBALVT01. The sequence goes on from JABHWT010000046.1 coordinate 2,369, forward strand.
TTATTGACAGAAACACGTTCGGGTAAACCTTCTTCTTGACCTGGACTTTCACCTTGTTGGCCTCCTTTATCTCCTCCTCGAGCAAGCCAATGTCTCGATCCAGGGTACCAATTCTCGCCTTTATAGCTTCCAGTGCACTTCTAACTTTGTCGATCTTTGCCTGGAACTGCGGATCAGGTTGTTTGTTCTTTGTACTTTCGGCTACTTTTTGCAGAGAGTCACTGAGCTTGGTCGCCTGAGCCAAATGCGTTTCACGCTCCTCGGACAATTGCCTATGCTGCTCCTCATACTGATCTGCAGTGCCGGCAAATACATAGGTTCTAACATTGGCTTCACTGCCCAGCATATTTACAAAGAAACCCTGGTCGGCATGGCTTCGTCCGCCAATCAGACACCCCTTACCACCTTGCTGGCCCAGCGCGATGTGCTGCTGCGTTTTCGCAAAGCAATGGAGAATATACTCTTTCGCGGAAATGTCGCCCACCGCCTCAACATCTGCCATACTGATGAACTTTGCATCTATTGTCCCGCCCGCCCTTAAATGGCATTTTAGCGTCTTTCTCAGCCGTTCCTCCTGTTCGGACTCGTCGCTGCGCTGGGTTTCTTCTTCCTCGCTGTGGCCATGTGCGTGGCCCCCCTCTTCTTCACTGGGTTCACTTCCCAAGACGCCGCTGTTAACGATTATATCGCTCCCGGCTTCGAGTATTGCATTCTCTACAATACCCTTGACCTCAATGCTAGCCGTGGCTTTGACAATCATTCCAGTATGCACGTCCCCCTTCACCAGCACGCTACCATCAAAATCTATGTTGCCTGTTTCCAGATTAACCTCGTCTACCTGCAGAGTTTTCTCCACCTTAACCGACCTGTCAGAGACGATTGGGTGGCCCTTAATCTCCGCTATAAGACAGTTGTCGTTTTGGGGGTCGACCAGGGCACCCGGATGATCACTGTCAAACGGTACATCTTCGCCATCGGTGGCCGGCAGGGACTCGCCGAAAAGATCATAGCCCTCGATACCAGGCGTAGCCTCTTTCCTTTCCATCAGGGGAGTGTCGCGGTCGATGACTACAAATTCGAAAACCTCGTGGAAATCCACCTTTCCATGCTCGTCTTCAACCCGGTCAATTTCCTTGCTCTCGCCCACCAAAGCAATAAACTGCGCATCCTTTCCCGGCTGGCAGGGTTTTCCCTCGGCTATGCAAACGTCCTCTACCTCGGATTCATCCAGAACGCGTTTCAGTGCTGTTTCGTTGCAACACCTGCGGTCAATGTTTTTTTCGTCCATTAGCGCTCGCATCATGTCTTCGCTTAACGTCGCCCCCCCACACGCAGGCGTGGTACTTACAAATGCACACATCTTGTCTTCGCTAATGCTGATTTCTGCGCTCGCATCCTTCCTTTGCGCTATTTCAATACGGCCAATGTCTTCTCCCTCAATCCTGTTTATTACAGACTCGAGCGCCTCCGGATGTAATGCCAAAGATTGAAAATCGTTCGCTTTGATCAACTCTTCCAGGGACTCCAGGGTGAGTTCCTGGGCTTTGTCCGACAGGAAAATCTCTACAGATAGGCATCCGCTGGCCTCGTCGAATAGCAGCCGGGCATTTATGTTTTCTCCCGAAGCTGGACCAGGCTCTGCGGAATCAGGCCGAGCCTCGGCGTCACTACTTCCATCGGTGTTGTCTTTGGGATCAGTCACAATTTCATCCGGTAATACTGCAAGCAATATTGTCTTGGCTAGCCACTTATTGTACACCTAATCACGGGATAAACGGTACTTGCGGATTGCTACAGAAAATGGCGGGCAGCGACTTGGCCACATCTGATGCGCCACAACGGGCTCTCCTCGCACCTCGAATAGGGCGGCACAGAATCGTTGAGGTGTTTTATTGTGTCTATTAACCGCCCGTGCTACTACGCGCGGCCAGTGCAGTCATGGCTGCACGAAATTCCGCCATGCTAAGAGCGCCGTCCTGGTCGCGGTCCATCAGGACAAAGCCCCTGGCAATTCTCTCGCCAACCCGGCCGACTAATTCATCCTTTTCCAGAACGCCGTCTATGTTGTTATCCAGCATGCCAAATCCACGACCTGCCCTCAGCTGTGCCTGGTACTCGTCCTTTGGATTTGCGACGGTCTCGTCTTTCCATCGAAAACCAAACGCGGTGAACAGCATCTCCTCATGGGACTGCTCTCCCCACAAAACCTCGACCTGATGATCGGGGTTATAGGGGTTTTGATCAGAGTTGTCATAGATATATCGAGCGATTAATTTGGAGCCTGCCGGTATTTCGATCGGCTCCTCGAACTCGTACTGTCGCTGCCAGTTAAAGTCGTATTTGGGAAGGGACAAGACAATCTCTTCACGGCCATCGGGGTAGCGCACAGCCAGGGTGGAGGCATGGCCTCGATAGTGCGCATGGGGAAAGGCATAATACAGGACAGCATCCTGTGGAAACTCCACGTAGGCACTTTCCTTATGGCGGGCGGCATTGGCCGGGATCTTGATTGATACGTCGAGGATGACCGAAGAGCGTTGAATCAGTTCCGGCATCTTATCGTCATCGTAGAAGTACAAACCCAGACGTGAATTGTCGGTCTCAGCTTTACCAAAGGAGGTGTAATGCATCTGCATTCCAGTGGCACCACCAACCTCGAGATACGAGCCCATCTTATCGCGCATTTCTTGCGATTCGGCTCCCACGGCATAGCCCCCAACTGAAGCACCCCAGCGGGTTTCACTGGCCTTTCCATCGGCGGGCATTTCTTTTAGCGTGCCCGTTAATACGTGGTGTACCCCCTGCTTAGAGCCCACATTTACGGTTGCTGCCTTAAGCCATTTGGGCTCGGTCAGGGGATTGGCAACGACCGGGTATTGATAATCCACAATGCCAGTTGCAGGTATCTCAAAAGCGGGAACATCGATAATGAGATCCGGCTCGCCCAACGGCCAGTCCGCCGGTGGCGTGCGGGCAATGTCGAGCGGATCGGGACCCTCTCCCCGCGGTGCGCCGGCCTCAACCCAATGCACCAGAGTTTTTATCTCATCCGGCAGCAGACTCTTGTCCTTCAGGAAATGGCCGATGCCGGGATCAGAATTCCACGGTGGCATGCGATCGGTACGAATGACCTCGCGAATCATGGGCGCAAAACCCTTTACCATCTGGTAATTGCTCATGGCCCAGGGGCCGATGCCGCCCACCTGATGACAGCCTACGCAGCGTTTTTCCAGAAGCGGTGCGATAGTATCGTGGTAAGAAATTTTCAGGTGATCGGCGCGGCGCTCCCGCTCTGGAAAATTAACGATACAGCCTGGGGCATCCACGTTGGTGACGGCTATGTCTTCACCGGCCAGCACAGAATCGAGTGCATCCGTCAGATAGGAGTATTTTGCTTGAGCCCTCTGGGTCTGGTATGTCACGCGGTCGTCGACCGGACCATGATAAACAACTTTCTTACTACCGGGGTCAATGACAAAAATTTCTGCTGTTCGGGTGACTTTGAGTGATTCGCCGATTAGCTGATGCTCATCGACCAGTATGGGAATGTCAAAACCATAGTCTGCCGATTCGGCGGCGATGCTGGCGGAATTATCCTGCAGATTGGAGTTAAGCAAAAAGAACCTTATTCCCTTGTCGGCATAGGCATCGCGCACGGCTCGATAGCCTGGCATAGCGTTGCGTACGATGGGGCAGCCATTGCCCTGGGTCATCAGCACAATGGCGGGCGCGCTCTTGTAATAGTAAAGCCTGTGGGCAATACCCGAGTCATCTATAAGTTGGAAGTCATCGACGCGCATACCGACAATCTCGGCACCGATGGACTGGTTGCTGGTAGCCTTGGCGGCCTGCAGCGGCAGGGCCGTAGTTAGTAGCAGCGTGAGGGTGAGAGCCAGTTTGGCTAAATCACTAACAGACATCAGAAGATTCATCACATTTTTCCCTGGCCGTAGCTTCTCTTATGGTTGTCGCTTTAATGCCAGCGATCATAATGGAATAAAAAGTGACCAAATTCCAGTAGTTCTATACGAGTAGGCAGCCGAAATTATTCACCCATTATGACGTTTCCAAGCGGCCATCGCGGAGCGTGAAGGCATGCACATAGGAACAACATTGGATGGTTCAGCGTTCACTTTCACCACGCCTTACAGTATGCTAGCTACACTGATTCAATAGGTTCCGTTTTTGCTCGGGCGAGATCCGCATGCAGTTCTCGGTTTCATCATCATTCCACTTAGGGGCCTCACTTTGAACCGACGAGAATTTGTGCTGCGCACAGCCGGCGCGTTTTCCACCCTTTCGATTTCACCGGCTTTCGCCGAGATTGTTGCCAATTATCCGTCCTCTGCACGCGGTGGGATACTCGACAAACCCCAAATGGCCCTACTGCAGGCGCTGGTCGATTGTATCATTCCCGACACCGACACCCCCGGCGCCAGCGCCGCAGGCGTACAAGAATTCATTCACTACCTGTTGGGAAAATGGTATGCCCCGGATAAACACGCCAGGTTTGCAAGGGGTCTGACTGCACTGAATGAACATGCAGTTGGCAAGTACGGGTCTGCATTCATCGCCTGTAATTCTAAACAGCGCGAGCAATTGCTAACGGACCTGGAGGCCCTGCATCAATCACCCGAGCAAAAATCCGAGTTGACTGAGTTCGTTGTATGGGTAAAGGAATTAACCGTTTTGGGGTATTACACCTCAGAGGTGGGGGCTTCTCAGGAGCTCAATTATCTGGCCATTCCAGGCCCTTATTCAGGCTGCATTGATTTTGCGGAGGTCGGGCGAACATGGGCAACGTAAATTCTCACCACTTCGATGCATTGGTTATTGGCTCCGGCATCAGCGGTGGCTGGGCCGCCAAGGAGCTGTGCCAACAAGGCCTTAAAACGCTAATGCTGGAGCGTGGCCCCAACGTGGTTCACAGGCAAGATTACCCCGGCGAAGGCAAAGCACCCTGGGAGATGCATTTGCGGGGCAAGGTCGCGAGCGACCTGACCACACACCAGTACAGCATTCAAAAGGACTGCTATGCCTTTAATGATGCCACCAGGCAGTTCTTTGCCAACGACAGAGATATCCCCTATAGCCAAAGCCAGGACAAACCCTTTAGCTGGATTCGCGGCAACCAGCTTGGAGGCCGGTCACTACTGTGGCACCGCCAGAGCTATCGATGGAGCGACCTGGATTTTGGCGCCAACGCCAAGGATGGTCACGGTGTAGATTGGCCTATTCGCTACAAAGATATCGAGCCATGGTATGACCATGTCGAAAGATTTATTGGCGTAAGCGGTCAGGCTGAAAATCTACCACAGCTCCCCGACGGCCAGTTTCAGCCGCCCATGGAAATGAACTGTGTCGAGACCGTGATGAAAGGTCGGATAGAAAAGGCCTTCCCCGGTCGCATTATGACGATTGGCCGCACCGCACACCTTACCGAGCCCACCCAGGAGCAGAAAGAGCTTGGGCGACAGCGCTGTCAGAGTCGGAATGAGTGTCAACGCGGATGCTCGTTTGGAGCCTATTTCAGCACCCAGAGCGCAACCCTACCCGCTGCACAGGCTACCGGGAATTTGACCGTGGCCACTGACACAATTGTGCACAGTGTTATTTATGATGCCAGGTCAAATCGGGCGACGGGTGTTCGCGTTGTCGATGCTGTCACCAAAGAGACATCCGAGTATTTCGGGAAAGTGGTTTTCCTGTGCGCCTCTACTCTGGGCACAACCCAGGTATTGCTTAATTCTGTCTCTCCAGACTTTCCCGACGGGTTAGCTAACACCAGTGGCCAGGTGGGTCGCAACCTGATGGACCACTGTTTTCAGGCCGGCGCAAAGGGCCGATTTCCGGGCATGGAGGACAAGTACTACCGCGGTCGACGGCCCAATGGAATCTACATTCCCCGGTTTCGAAATGTCACTGATCAACACCCGGATTTTCTGAGAGGCTATGGCTATCAGGGCGGAGCGGCGCGCAAGGGCTGGAAGCCCATGGGCGAACAGGCCGGTTTTGGTACCTCTTTCAAAAATGGCCTGCGACAACCGGGGCCCTGGATGATGGACCTGGGCGGGTTTGGCGAAATGCTGCCACAGGAAAATAATACTGTAAAACTGAATCCGGAGCTCCTGGATGCCTGGGGCATGCCGACGCTGCACATCGACTGTGCCTATGGCGATAATGAGAAGCGCATGCTTAAGGACATGGCAGAAACCGCCGCAGAGATGCTAGAGACCACAGGCGTGGTCGATATTGAGACCTACAACAAGGATGTTCCTCCCGGTCTTTGCATCCATGAAATGGGAACGGCGCGGATGGGGAAGGACCCTCGAAGCTCTGTGCTCAATGGCAATAATCAGGCGCACGACATTTCGAATCTGTTTATTACCGATGGTTCCTGTATGGCTTCAACAGCCTGCCAGAATCCCTCGCTGACTTACATGGCATTGACCGCAAGAGCGGCGCACTATGCTGTAGAACAACTCAAGCAAGGAGCGATTTAGTGGGTGTTACGACGATGACAAGACGACGTTTTGTGGAGCAGACCGTGAGCGTAGCGCTGGCGTCAACACTACTACCCGCTGGAAACGTCCTGGCGGAGGATGGCAAGAGGCCACTAACGCGGATAGGATTGCAACTCTACACCCTGCGCACACCGCTGGCTGCTGATTTTGCTGGCACGCTGGCCCGCGTTGCGGCCATTGGTTATAAGGAGGTAGAGTTTGCCGGATACTATGATCACACACCCCGGGCAGTTGCAGATCTACTGAAAGAAAATGGCCTGCGGGCGCCGGCGGCCCACATGCCACTGGACATGGTACGAGACAAACTCGACCAGGCTTTGGAGATTGCAGCGGCCGTGGGACATCGTTATCTGATCGTGCCGTGGTTGGCACCCGACCAGCGTCAAAGCCTGGCTCAGTACGAGGCACTCGCCAATCTATTGAACCGGGCGGGTGAGCAATGTCGCAGTGCCGGCGTTCAATTGGGATACCACAATCACGATTTTGAATTTCAGGCGATTGATAACAAACTTCCCTACGATTTGCTGCTGGAGGCAACAGATCCCTCGCTGGTATCAATGGAGTTGGATTTATACTGGATTACCAAGGCAGGTCACGACCCTGTAGATTACTTCTCCAGGCACCCGGGTCGTTTTTCCCTGTGCCACGTGAAGGACATGGCAGCCGATGGCTCAATGGTAGATGTGGGCAGCGGTGATATCGATTTTTCTCGCTTACTCGCCTCGGCGCGGGCAGCGGGAATGAAGCATTATTTCGTCGAACACGACCAACCTCGCGACCCCCTGGCATCAGTGCAATCCAGTTACCAGGCACTGGCGAAGCTGGCATTCTGAGGCGAGCTGTCTCAGGACAGGTTGTTACCGCCATCGATCAGCTGATCTGTCCCCGTCATAAACCCGGATTCGTCCGAGGCCAGGAACACAACCAGTGAAGATACTTCCTCGCGTTCGCCAACCCGCGACAGTGGCGTACTATTATTCAGCCGCTCCATGGCCGCCTCGGCCTCGGCGCTGTTAAACATGCCGGTCTGATCAATTGCGCCGGGAAGAATCGCATTGACCCTGATATTGGACGGTCCCAATTCGCTGGCGGCACATTTTGTAATCCCACGGACCGCCCATTTAGAACTACTGTAAACCGAATAAAAGGGCATGCCAACATAGCCCGCCATCGAAGACAGGTTAATAATAGAGCCACCACCATCTGCCCGCATGATGGGTGCCACTTTCTGAATACCCAGCCACGTGCCAGCAACATTGACATCGAGTATCTTGCGCAATCTCTCCACATTCTCCTCTTCCAGAGAGCCAAAGGAGTGAATCCCGGCATTGTTGATCAAGACATCGATACCGCCGAAAGTTTCGACCATTAAGGTGACCACTCTTTCCCAGTCCTGCTCGCTACTGACATCCTGCTGAGCAAATACAGCCTGGTCACCCAGCTCTTCGGCCAACGCTTCACCTGCCACCGCATTTAAATCGGTAAACATCACACTGGCCCCCTCGGCAATCAGGCGTCGTGCATGATTTTCTCCCATACCATTGGCGCCGCCGGTTAGCAGCACATATTTCCCCTTAAGCCTTTCCATTTATTCACACCCCGCTGTTACAAAAGCACTAATTTAAGGCAGCTCTGAATAATACCATAGTACCCCAGCGTGGCCTCAACACACCTACTCATCCATCAAATCGCGTTTGAATACGGGGGTTCAGCTGCTGTCTCGGGGCGGGTGCACCCGGAAATAGGGTGCCTGGTGTAGTATCGTAAACGTTTAACGGGCCCGGTTTACCACAAAAGGTAATTGGCAAAGCTTCGCTTTGCGCAAACCGTCTGCTGTATCAATTGACACACTCTGACCTACCGCTGCCAGTGAAAATGGCATAATAATATAGGCTATATTACTCTCCATCGAGGGAGAATAAACACAACTGGTTAACTCCCCTACCCGGCGGTCATCCACATAAACCGGCCAGCGATGTTCGTTCACGGGCAGTGCGTCGCCCTCTATTACCGCTCCCATCAGCTTTCGAGTAATACCGGTCTCAGCAATTTTTTGCAGCGCCTGCTTACCGATAAAATCTATTGGCTTGTCCAGGTCGACAAATTTATCCATTCCCACTTCCAAAGGGTTAAGGGACTGGTCGAGGTCATTCCCATAGGAGAGTAATCCAGCCTCCATCCGCTTGGTTTGGCTGGGGCAGGCGGGGCTGATATTAAAGGGTTTGCCTGCCGCCATGATTTTTTCCCACAGCTCATCGCCTCGACTGCCATCTTGCAAAAATAACTCGTAGCCGCGCTCGTTACTCCAACCCGTTCTCGATAACACCAGCGGAATACCGTCCAGGTCCATTTGCTCAAACCAGAAGTATTTCAGATCCAGAATAGAATCTCCAAACAAAGCCTGCACCACATCGGTGGCCGCCGGGCCCTGAATCTGCAAAGGCGACACATCGGGTTCGGTAATTTCGACCCGGTAGTCGGTTCCCACTGCAACCCCCTTGGCCCACAACAACACATCCGAGTCTGCCAGTGAAAACCAGTAACAATCCTCACTAACCCGCAGCAACAGGGGGTCGTTAATCATTCCTCCCTGCTCGTTAACAACGGGTACGTATTTGGCCTGCCCCACAGCCATGTCGGTTAAATCGCGCGGCGTCAATAGTTGGGTAAAACGGCTGGCATCTGGCCCCTTGACCTGGACCTGCCGCTCACAGGCCACGTCCCACAACGTGACATGCTCCAATAACTGTCGATATTCGCTATCGGAATCGCCGTAGCTCACTGGCATGTAGGTGTGATTGTAGACCGTATAGGTATTGCAACCCCAGCGACGAGTGGATTCAAAAAAGGGTGACTTGCGCACGCGACTGCCAAACGAAGTCTGGGGAATATTTCCTTGTTGATTCATAGCATCTTTCTATAAAGCCAAATTTCGTCCATAGTACCCATTGCGGGCTATATCTAAAGCAATATGCAGATGATTTTTTTTCACCTTTTACCCTATTGAGGTCACCTGTTCCCTATCTGAATGGAGAAATTAGTGAGCCAGTATGCAAATAGCTTCAAGGCCGCAGTGTGCTTCGCTACACTAAGCCCAATCCAGGAAAAATGCCGCTCTGATGCGGCAGCCGAAGTGGTGGACGCCATTTCCAAATGCCCTGCCTCAAGGAGTGTTCGCCTGTGAATCGATTAATCTACTGTGTTGCTTGCATGCTTGCAGGGCTTTTCATGGCCGGGGTCGCCATGGGGCAGGAGACGCCCTATGCTCTGACCAATGCCAATTTGTTCAACGGTATAGATAACAGGATATTTCCCCGCGCTACGGTTTTTGTAAAGAACGGAAAAATTGATCGAGTCGCAAGTGCGAATGTCTCCGTGCCCTCCCACTACACAATTATTGACCTGGAGGGAAACTACCTGCTGCCCGGCTTATTCGATGTACACACCCATCTGGCTACACTGGACCAGGCTGCGCGCGCGCTCCATTCCGGGGTTACCACAGTGCGCAGTGCCAGTGTTCCGGCCTTTCAGGACATCGCCCTTCGCGAGCTGGCTAAAAGCGGCAAAATGGCCGGCCCCGATGTGGTCGCATCGGGCGTCTATGTCACTCCGAACCTCGATGAGACCGTCCTGGCTGACCCTCGATTGAGCGAGCTAGCCGATGGTGTAAATACCGATGAAGAGCTACGCAAAATTGTTCGCATTAATGTTGATCGCGGCGTCGATGTGATCAAAACACGGGGTACCGAGCGAGCTGGCCGGCCGAACACAGACCCTCGGCAACAGGTTTATTCTGAGCGGCAACTGCGGGTCATTGTCGAAGAAGCGGGTCGTCACGGATTGTCAGTCATGGTACATGCCCATGGCGATGAGGGCGCCCGAGCGGGAGTTCTTGCGGGCGCCAGAAGCATAGAGCACGGCACGTATATCAGTGCCCAAACGCTGGCTCTGATGAAGGAGCGCGGCACATGGCTGGTACCGACCTACGTCACTATGGACGAGATGAATGAGGAGCAATACGACCATGTGCTACGCCTTCGAGGCAGACACATGGTACCTCAGCTGGAAAGGGTCATTCGCAAGGCTCACGCAATGGGCGTTCAGATAGCAACAGGGGCTGATAACTATTATGACAATGCGTCTATCAATCGCGTCTCGGTGGAGGTCGAGCAGTTTGTGCGAATGGGCATGACTAATTTCGAGGCACTACAAACTGCCACTGTCAGCTCAGCCAGACTATTGCACCTGGCAAACATAACAGGACAAATCACGACAGGTTATGAGGCCGACATGATTGTGGTGCCAGCCAACCCTCTCACCCACATTGAAGCATTGCAGGATGTGCTAATGGTGATGAGCAATGGACGAGTTGCGCTCAAGCGAATCCCATTTGGCATTCCCAGGCAGTAGAAAAATACGGCCTTAAAACCGGAAGCTGCAACTCAATAGATGAATTGTATTCAACATGCTATAGACCCAATCTGGCATGAAAATACAACTTGACAGTTTAAATTTGGCAAGACAGACTTCAACGCTGTATTTCTGAGTTGAGAAAAACTAAACAGAATAACTCGCTATGCGCAACAAGCTCCCCCCCCTCAATGCACTCCGTAGCTTTGAAGCGGCCGCGCGCCACAGTTCGTTCAAAGAGGCGGCGGATGAATTGTGTGTCTCCCATTCCGCTATCAGCCATCAGATCAAATTGCTGGAGACAAATCTGGGGCTTGAATTATTTACGCGCAAAGCTCGCGCTGTAGAACTCACCCGTTCTGGCAAACTCTACTATCCGGTGCTGCGGGAGGCATTCGACAACATCCTCGAAGCCACGCAGAAGATTACCGCACCCCATGCGGCGGACATCATAACTGTCCAGGTGTATTCTACATTTGCCATTCGCTGGCTGATTCCGCGACTGCCCAACTTCCAGCTTCAACACCCGGACATCCAGTTACGACTAAACACTGCGCAGGCTGAAGTAGATTTCTCCCACAGTGATGTCGATGCCTGCATCAAGATTGGGCTTCCCGATGAACCCGGGCTGAGCTACCGCCATCTGTTTTCCGCAGAAGTCTACCCGGTATGCAGCCCAAGCCTGTTAACACAGGGCAGGGGTATTTCAAAACTGCAGGATATCGAAAACCACACTATTTTGCAGGTGTACCCCTCTCCCAAGGACTGGGATATGTGGCTAAGGGCAAACAATCTGGAGCATATAGACCCGAATGCCGGGCTGCAATTTGATAGTTACGATCACGCCCTTGCTACTGCAGTGCAAGGGCTTGGCGTTGCAATGGGCATGCAGGCCTATTTATCTCGAGAGCTGGCCTCCGGCACACTGGTAGAGCTGTTCAAGGATTCTCGAATCAGCCACTATGACGACTGGTATTTTGTCTGTCGGGCAGGCAAGGAAAAGACACGTAAAATTACCCTGTTTGGCGATTGGCTCTGTGCGCAAATTCTGGCCGACGAGGAAAGTTTCAGTCAAGCGGCAGCGGATTAGGGCTGTGCTGATTAGTGTGGCAGGGCCTCTGCAGAGCCGATGGCACAATTGGGTGTCTATTTGTATGATTATCTGGTGTTCGATGGCAACAGGACTATCCCTATGAAAAAGACAATACTGGCACTGGCTGCCCTACTCATTGCCAGCTGGCTGTATTTCTCGCCCAAAGACAAGGGTATCGAACAACTTGTTTTATCCGTCGACCTCGCCACCGAGCGCTACACCACGGCCGGGCCGGTCGTGGGTGGTGCCGACGGAGAGAATACCTATGCCTGGCTCGGCATTCCCTACGCCGCAGCACCCATCGGAGAGCTGCGCTGGCGTGCGCCGCATTTACCCGACCCCTGGCAGGAACCACGTACCGCAACAACCTTTGGCAACCCCTGCATACAATTGTGGGGCCCCCTGGGTGGGCTGGAAGGCGAGCCCGGAGACGTCATTGGCGCCGAGGACTGCCTGTTTCTGAATATCTGGTCACCCCAAACCAATGCCGACGCCGACGCCGAGCTGCTGCCTGTTATGTTCTGGATACACGGCGGGGGCAACACTATTGGTACTGCCAACACGTATCCAGGCAAGTACCTGGCCGGGCGACAAAAAGTGATTCTGGTCACAATCAACTATCGGCTGGGTATATTGGGGTGGCTCAGGCATCCGGCCTTCGGCAATGCGGCTGCCAATGCCCGCGAGGCCTCCGGAAACTTCGCTATCCTGGATATGATCATTGCACTGGAATGGGTGCAAAATAATATCGCCAACTTTGGTGGCAACCCTGACAACGTCACCATCTTCGGCGAGTCGGCCGGTGGCAGGGACGTCTACGCGCTGATGGCAAGTCCCATCGCCGGAGGATTATTTCATCGCGTCATTGCCCAAAGTGGATCACTATCTACCGAGTCACTCGCGCGAGCGGAAAACTACCTCGACGACAGTAATCCAGGGGTAAAGCTGAGTTCTCGCGAGCTGTTCAACAAGCAGCTAATAGCCAGCGGCCAGGCCAACAATCGAGCCACTGCGAAGGTCACCCAGGACTCGATGTCGGATGAACAGACTCGCGCGTTCCTGCGCGGCCGAAGCCCGCAACAGTTACTGTCTGGCCTCAGCGGTGGAGCGGGCATGTACAGAACCCCACAAAATTTCGGCGACGGACACGTATTACCCCAGGACTCTCTGTTAGATGTATTTTCCGACCCCGCTCGCTACAACAGCGTACCGCTAATGACAGGAACAACGCGCGACGAGCTTAAATTGTTTCTGGCACAGGACCCGGAAATGGTGGAGCGACGCTTTGGATTCCTCCCGCGAATACGCGACACCGACAACTACAATAGAACGGCCGCCTATTTTTCCGATCGATGGAAAGCCCTATCTGTTGACGAACCTGCCGCCCGCATTTCAGCCAGTAACGGCGCACCGGTATTTGCCTATCGCTGGGATTGGGACGAGGGCGGCAAAAACTGGCTGGTAGATTACTCCAGCCTGATCGGCGCGGGTCACGGTATGGAAGTGCCCTTCGTATTCAATGATTTCGATGGTGAGGGCTGGATACCCGGTTTTTTTAACGATGACAATATACCCGGCCGCGACCTCCTGTCGGCACAGATGATGAGCTACTGGTCAGAATTTGCCTACAGTGGCCAGCCGGGCAGCGGCCGCGACCGCGACCTTCCCCAGTGGAAGGCCTGGGACTCTGGTCCACAAAATCTAATGCTGTTAGATTCTCCGGCCGGCGGCGGCCCACGCATGAGTAATCAGCAGATGACAGTCGCCCAGTTAAAGCAACGCCTGCGAACGGATCCAGGCATAGTCGATAAACTGGCCCGCTGCCAAACCTATGTCGGCTTATTTCGGCTTACCGACTTTTGGAGTCAGCGGGAGTATGTAGATCTGGGCTGCGGTGAGTACGACCCCCAGATCATCAGCCCAGAGCGCTAGCAGCGCGTTGAAAAACACTCTGCCGGCACATTAGTTCGTTATTTCCAGGCCTAAAATACTTATTCGGAGGTGTCCTAGTCTTTGCCCTTTTCCAGTGTTAAGGCTACCGCTTCTGAATAGGTCATAATGACCGTCTGGCCCAGGGAAAGCTCGCTGAAACGCTCCAGCTTTACATCGTCTATGATGTGGTATTTCCCTCGAGAGTCGGCAATCATAACGGTGCGCACGACTCGATTCATTCCCTCGATGGTGCATACTGCCCGGACTACCCGACCCATTGCTGCGCCGGGAGCTTCCCCCGCTTCGGTTTTGGCTGCGTCTTTTACCACGACGAACGGATTTGCCATCTCTTCTTCTGTGGGTTCACGCAATTCAGCGGCCAGGGCCGTGAGATAGGTTGCGACAATTTCATCGCCCACGGCAAAGTCAGCAAGCCGTTTTACCTCCTCTCCCGCTGTCAGTGTATTAATATCACCCTGTGGTGTCTGTAGGCTGAACTCCCGCGTTTCGTAATCGATGGCTGTAATTTTGGCATGAACCACTTTAATCGTGCCCCGCTCGCCGGTAGGTGCTTTCCAGTCGGCTGCGCTTACTGGCATAACCAGGCTCATCATTGTCAATAATAGAGCGACGATTGACACTCGATTGGTTATTAGTCTTTGCATGGCGTTAACTCCTTAATAGCTTGTAAAAAAACTGCGATTCAAATTACAGTGAATCGTACTTGTATTTCTGTCCACCCAGGGCAGCTTCGTACATCAAACCGCCCTTGGCAATGGTGAAAATTGCCATTCCCTTGCGATAGCCCGCATTGACCGTCGAGGCATTGTTACTGCCTCCACTCATACCCGCAGACGCACCGCCGCCGGTAGTAGCCCCTGCAGAGGCACCCGCGGTAATCGCCACTGCGGAAGCCTGAGCGCTAAACTCGAACTGACCCGAGGTAAACTCGTTAAACGCGCGCTCATCCTGGAAGAAAATAATCTGGCTAAAGGCCTGGCCACCCAGTTGAAAGCCAAGTGTTAGCTGGGTCATTTTTGAGTTGCCCACATGTTTGTTATGGGCGTATACCCTGCCCTTGCCATGAGCCCCGCCAATGCCCATCCCGCCCTTGCCGATGGTGGGAAACAGCGCATAACCATAGCAGCTATCAAAATAACTGGCGCTCTCCCCTGCGGTTTCAAATGAGGCGATGGCTTTGTCGTACTCATCTGCCCAGACCATCTGGCCGGAAAGGGAAAAAAACAGCATGGCGATGAGTGGCATGAGTAATCTTTGCATGGGGTGCATCCTGCTTGTGGTTTGTATGTGCCCGAATTATGAGCTATTAAATAGATATCGCTCGACGAATCTGTCGCTGCGGCGAGCCAGCCATCGCGTTGTGGCGGCCAATACTATCAGAGTAAACACAATCCGCAACCATAGAACACCAGAAATATGGGCACCGATCAACAGTACAATCAGGGTGTCCTCAATCAAGCTGTGACACAGTGCCAACAAGGTCAGCGAGGAGAAAATATCTCGCCTTGAGACATGGCCCGCCTCCGCCTCTCTAATCAACAAACCACCGCCGAAGGCCAGACCCAGCGTCATGCCCACGATGGTGATGGTAGTCGCCTCCCGGCCAATTCCCATCACGCGCAAAAAAGGAGCCAGTAGTAGCTCCAGCAATCGCTCGACCCCAACCAACCGAAGTAGCTTCAGCAAACTTAGCAACACGACAATTATGGCAAAAACCACGGCCAGGCTTTGCAATTGGCTTATAATCCAGGCCTGCAAACTGTCATCCGCTTTCACCGGGGTCCAGGCTATTTCATTGGGCTGCTGTAACCAATCGCCGGCACTGTATATACAGTGTAATAGCCACCCAAACAGTAGGCCACCGCCCACTCGAGTCAATATTGTAACGCTTAGTTTAATTCCCGCGTACTGCGCGATACGCGCCTCTACCGGCAAGCCGTGTCCCACCAATAGCATGGTGGACAATACGGTCACCTGAGCGACGCTCAGGCTATCCCCCCCTGCCTGGCTCAATAACACCAGAAAGCCCGCATAGATATTGGTCATCAGTGTGGTAGCCCACACGATGCCCATAGATTCGGGTAGCCCCACCAGTGTCATCAGCGGTGACAGTATCCAGCTGAGATAAACCAATGCACCCAGCTCCTGCAGCAGCTTTACCGCCAGCAACGTGGGTATCATCAGTTTATAGAGAGTCCAGGTCACGGCGAGGATTTCGCTGGCGAGCTCCTGGAAAAACTGTTTTAGGCCAGGTCTGGACATCGACGAGGTACGCTAGCTGCGGATAAACAAGTCCCGCAGCGCCGCTTCCTCCTCCATGGCATCCTCATAACCGCATTGAATCAGCTCCATGCAAAACTCACTTTCAAACAGCAGATAGCTCGCCAAACTGGCACCGCGCCCCTTTTTCGTGGCACCGATAACGCGCATTAGTGTGCGCAGGCTATAGGGCAAATCCCTAATGTGCTTTTCGGCAATCTTATCAAATTCAATGCTGGGATTTATGAGCAGGAGATCAACCGGTCGAACATTTTCAACATCGATATGAGGATTTTCATTTTCAACCAGGCCGACCAGATCATTGATCCGAATTAGGTGCTCCAGGTCATTTTCCATGCTGTCGATAAACGCACTGTTAAAAATGTGTGAAATCATTTGAGCCATTGATGGCGGCTCCAGAACAGCTTCCTCATGGGGTTTATGGGTCGGATTACCGCTGACACCAATAACCAGAATTTTCTCTGCGCCCAATTGCAGGGCCGGGCTCAAGGGTGCCAGTTGGCGAAGGGCGCCATCACCGAAGTACTCGCGGCTCAGCTTTTCCGCCGGCATCAGCGTCGGGATTGCCGAGGATGCAAGCAAGTGACCTACCGTCAGGGTGGAGGGTATGCCACGTCGTCGCCCATGACTCCATTTTTCCTGCTCTGAATGGGCCTGATAAAAAGTCACTGATTCACTCGAGGTGTAACCAGAGGCGGTAACTGCCACCGCATCGAGATAACCACTTTCGATGCGTCGCGATATATTCTTGAACTGGATAGTGTGGCTTAACAGGTTTCGCAGGGGATCGGTGTTGAGCAGGGCCAATGGTTTGGAACGGCTGGCGCCCTGATGAAACAAGGAGTAAATCAAGCGACCCGTGCTGACCAGCATGTTGCGACCACTGACGTCGTAAACATCCTGAACGTGAATATCACGCCATACCTTCTCCAGCTTTTTTACCGCCAGGCGAAAATTGTTGGCAGAGGATGCCAGCGACACTGCATTAATTGCCCCGGCAGATGTGCCAGTGATAACTGAAAATGGGTTGTGACCTCGCTTGGGCTGTAGTTCGGCAATCGCTTTCAAAACACCTACCTGATAAGCACCACGAGCGCCACCACCCGACAGGACCAAGCCTAGTTTCGAATTATTTTCCACGTAGTCCCTGATCGCTGAGTAGGCAAACAATAGCGGATGAGTTTACTCTGCCTCCAAGCGGAAGCGCAACAAAGGTGGATGGCATACCGATGTATGCAGGATGGCCGGCCCGAAATTAGTGTGTTTTTGCTCCACGCTTGCCCAGCGATCGCCGATCGCTTCCGTTTCTGCCAAGAAGTGGTATATTCACCTGACCCAGAAACCTCATTGTAGTTATTTGAGATACCTCGTGACAATCGGGTCAAACCATTTTGAAGATTCACACCTGCGCTGACTTTGCTCAGATTTATATCAGTAAACATTTAGAGGCAATTATGAAATCTATCGCACCTATAACTCTGGCCACCGCAGTCGCGCTGGCGATGGGCCCCGGTATCAGTTTGGCTCAAGAGAGAGGACTGGTTCTGGAAGAAATAATCGTCACCGCAACCAAACGGGAGCAAAGTTTACAAGATGTTTCGGTGGCTGTTACGGCCCTGAGTGATGCCGATATTCGGGGAGCCCATATTAACTCCTCCGAAGACCTGACATTTATGGTGCCCTCCCTGAACCTGCAAAAAGGCTCCAACCCGCGCCAGAGCTCCTTCAATATTCGCGGCATTGGCACCCAGTCCTTCAGCACCGCAGTGGAACCCAGTGTTTCCACCATGCTCGACGGTGTGGTAATGGGGCGCTCCGGACAGGCTTTTATGCAATTGCTGGATATCCAGCGAGTGGAAGTTCTGCGCGGCCCGCAGGGCACCCTGTTTGGCAAGAACGCCACCGGCGGGGTCATCCACATCATTACCGAGAACCCTAGCGAGGAGCACAGCGGCGAATTAATGGGCGCCGTACTTAACGACGACGAGTATCGCGCAGGCTTCACCGTGTCCGGACCGCTGAACGACCAATTGGCTTACCGCCTCTCCGCATCGGGTTCCTCGGTGGATGGCTTTACCAAGAACCACTACGATGGCAAATACTACAACGGTTCAGAGGACTGGAATGTCAGGGCCAAATTGCGCTGGACGCCCAGCGACACACTGGAATTGAAATGGGCCAGCGATTATAGCGACCAGGACTGCGACTGCACCGCCGCTCCCCTGCGCAGCCTGGAACCCTACGGCGGCAACGAGGACACAGTGCAGGCTATCCTTGACCGAATTGCACCGACAACGCCCGGCAAGGAAAACACCGAGGTTACCATCAACAGAGAGCCGGGTACTCAGTCCTCCCAGTGGGGGCATGCGCTGGAAGTCAACTGGGACATCGGTGATTTTACACTCACCTCAATTACTGCACGACGCGCCTTTGAGAACGATGCGGTCGATGGCGACCTCGATGGCCAGCCCATAGATATAATGGGTTTTGACCAATTCGGAGCGACAGAGCAGGATCAGTTTACCCAGGAGTTGCGGATTACTTCACCGGCGGCGGGCAACTTCACCTACGTCGCCGGCCTGTTCTATTTTGATCAGGAGGTGAACCGGCGCTTCGAGCGACGATTCGAGTTTGTTCCCGGCATGCCGGGCGAGGGAGTCTCGACGTTCCAGGTAGACACCCGCAACTGGGCAGTATTTGGCGAGGCCACCTGGGCTTTTAACGATGCCTGGCGCCTGATAGTCGGCGCACGCTATACCGAAGATGAGCTGGATTATGTCTTCGAGCGCACCCGAGACGGGCTCACTATCGGTCTCCCCGAGCCCGTTGCCCCCGCAAAAAATGGCACCGATGAAGACGATTTGTCCGGCAAAGTGGCCCTGCAGTGGGATTTCAACGATGAGGGCATGGCCTACCTGAGCTACACCCAGGGCTACAAAGGGCCGGCCTATGACATTACCTTTGGTACCATACCTGAAGATGTGCATCGAATAGAGCCCGAGATTTCTGACTCCTGGGAACTGGGGTTGAAAACTACCCTGCTCGACGGCCAGGTGATGTTAAACGCGGCCCTGTTTCACACCGAATACGAGGATTTCCAATCCCAGGCTTACTTCGATCCAGACGGCGACCCGGGCTGCCCCTATGACAATCCTGGCTGTGATCCCGACAATGACCCCGGTGGCTTTTTGCTGATCAACGCGGGAGAAGTGAGCTCAGAGGGGCTGGAGCTTGATTTTGTCGCCCAGGTGACAGAAAACCTGCGCCTTTTCGGCGGCCTCGCGCTGATCGATGCCAGTATCGATGACTACCCCGCCGGGCCATGCTCAGACCCGCAAAAATACC
>JABHWT010000045.1 GCA_018657645.1 Halieaceae bacterium
CGAAGACAAACTCGGCGTGAACCCGTACAAGATAGGTTTTATTGGTTCAACCGACAGCCATACCGGCCTGGCCACCGCGCAGGAAGACAACTTTTTCGGTAAGCACTCGGGAGCAGAGCCGAACGCCAAGCGGGTTGAGCACCCCATGGCCAAAGTTGGTGATGCTGAATATACCGGCTGGGGAATGGTTGCCTCTGGCCTGGCCGCAGTATGGGCGCGTGAAAACACCCGCGGCGCAATATTCGACGCCATGCAGAATAAGGAAACCTATTCAACTACTGGCTCGCGTATTGTCGTGCGCTTCTTCGGCGGCTGGGATTTTACTGAGTCCGATGTGATGACTCGCCTGCCTGCAGAGGTGGGCTACGACAAAGGCGTGCCAATGGGCAGCGATCTGACTGTACGCCCAAAGGGCAAATCACCGAGCTTCCTGGTTGCCGCGTTGCGCGACCAGCTTTCGGGCAACCTGGACCGCATACAGGTCGTAAAAGTGTGGGTCGACAAAAAAGGCAAGCGGCATGAGAAAGTACACAACGTGGTGTGGTCGGGAGACAGGGCTCTCGATGCCAAGGGCAAGCTACCTACGGTTGGGAACACCGTGGATGTAGCCAATGCGACTTGGACCAATAGCATAGGCTCACCGGAACTCATCAATGTGTGGACAGACCCCGATTTCGACCCGTCGCTCGACGCCTCTTACTACGCTCGCGTATTGGAGATCCCAACTCCGCGCTGGACCGCCTATGAAGCCAAGCGCTTCGGCATCACAATGAAAGACGAAATCCCCATGATCAACGTCGAGCGCGCGACGACCTCACCCATTTGGTATACACCACAGTGAAACGACTAACCTTCGCGGCCAGCTTGTTGCTGGTCCCATCGGCTATGCGGCCCACCACTTTGAAGAACAGATGATTTTCAATTTCCGTGCGTGGGGGTTGTTGTACTTCCCTGACAACAACGCGCTCTCAACCCAATCGCTAGGAATAGTGTAATGGCAGCTGCAAAAATGACGATCGAGAAAATTCAGGATTTCATGGCAGCGGACTTTCCACAGGCCAGAACGCGTGTGTTGGAGGTTACCGGAGACAGTGCAAGGGTGCGTTGCGCCATTGGGCATTCCGACCTTCGACCAGGCGGCACCGTATCCGGGCCGTCGATTATGGCGGTGGCAGACTTTGCACTATACGTAGCAATCTTCGCTGCCCTGGGACCAGTGCCATTGGCGGTGACCACAAACCTCAACATTAACTTTCTTAACAAACCTTCTGCTGGCGCAGACCTGGTGGGCGAATGTCGCCTAATTAAAGTGGGCAAACGATTGGTGGTCGGAGAGGTCAATGTATACTCAGATGGGCGCGAGGGATTGGTGGCGCATGTTACCGGGACCTATTCCGTACCACCTGAGTATTTGGAAACCTGACTCTCCTCCCATCCATAGCGTACCGCCCTTGCTTCCACTGTCGTCTTTTCGGTAACCGTCAGGGGACCAGAATAGAGGCGCCAGACGCCTTTATTCACGCTGTACTCGATGGAGTGCTCTGGCGCTGCTGCAGCAATTTCCAGCACGCCATCACGGACAGTGATAATCGGGGCCGGTGTTTGCAGGCGCTCTCCATCCGGTTTGAAACGCGCTACCATAGCCGCCTCGGATTGCTCGCTCCAATCGCCTGTGCGCCGCAGCCAGGCGTCGAGTTCTCTCCGCAGGCGCAGCAAGTCAGCCCCAAAAGCAGGGATTCTGCTGAGATCATCGAGCTCGTGGGGATCGGCCTGCAAATCAAACAGGCGTTCTTTACCCGGTGCCTCAAACCACAAAGCCTGCTGCGGACTTAGTTGCCCGGCTTCGTACAAAGCGCGCATTTCGCGCATCATGTCGATATTGTCCCGGAACGCCAGTGGGTGTCCTCCGGGTTGCTCCGGGTACCAGCTGCGGATGTACTTGAAACGATGGTCGCGCAGAGCGCGCTGGCGATCAGGCACCTCGTCTATGCGGTCGCGGGCGGCGTATACATACTTCCGAGGCGTCGAATCCGGGTCTGCGAAATCTCGACCCTGCATGTAAGAAGGCACCTCGACACCGGCCAGTTGCAAGATAGTGGGTCCCAGATCGACAAAGCTGATCAGGCGGCTATCCAGGCTTCCTGCAGCAACTCCGTAAGGTCTGTAGGCCTCGGGCCAACGAATGATCATTGGCACACGAATGCCGGAGTCGTACAGTTCCCTCTTGGCCCGCGGCAAGCCATCGCCGTGGTCGGTGGTCCAGATGACTATGGTGGAGTCTGCGAGGCCGTCGACTTTCAGTTGCGCCAGAATACGTCCTATTTCAGCATCCATGTGGGCAATATTATTGTAGTGGCGTGCCAGGTCTGCCCGCACCGTGGCGGTGTCGGGGTAGTATGGCGGCACAGTAATCGCGTCGGGCGCGACAATCTGGCGTACCGGTGAATCGGAGCGCCACCAGCGCAGTAATTGTGCCGCTAAATGTACACCACTCTCGGGCACTGTGCCCAGGGGGCGGAATACGCCACTTTCATGGGTAATCATAAAATTTCGGAAGCCGAAAAAAGGTTGCCCCCTCCCCCGAGCACGCCAGTCCGGCGATGCCTCACCTTCCGCATCCCAGATGGTGCTCGGTCCACTACCGGGAAGCACCGCACTGAACTGGTAATCTAGTTTCTGATCGGTAAAGGTATAGTACCCTGCCCCACGCAACAGCTCCGGGTAGGCCTTTACCTGGGCCGGCGGAACCGAGTAGTAGCCTCCCTCCGGTCGCGTACCTGAGCGCATGTGCTGGGTGCCGGTACTGATCTGGTGCATGCCGAGAATGTGCGCAGCGCGACTCGGGGCGCAAACCCCCGCGGTGGTATAGGCGTTCGTGTATCGCACACCCTGCTTTGCCAGAGCATCCAGGTAGGGTGTCACCGCGACAGGGTCGCCAAAGGCACCCACTCGCGGGCTCATATCCTCGGCCATTAGCAACAGGATATTTGGCCGCGCCAGGTCTGCGGCAGCCAAAGGCACTGCTACCAGATAAATCAGGGTAGCCAGGTAGCGATTCATTGCGGCGGGTATTCCAGGAAAATGGGCGAGATCCAGGCCCGAGGCTCAGCATCAGACAGGCAGTCATTATCTGAACTGGCATTGGCGCCTATACAGTATGTGCGGCTGATGCAATTGCCCTCCTCGTCGTATTCACAACCGAAGGGGTCTCCCACCACCAGCGGTTCGGCCTCCTGGATTACGCGGGCGTAGTACAGCGCGCTACGGGCACTCTTGCTGTATTGGGGGTCCTCGAATTCCACACTACAACCGGTGCCGTCTGCCGGGCACTCGAACACCCGCCAGCTGTCCTCTACCAGGGGTGCGATCTTTTCCTGCGGGTATATCTGCGGCCGAATGCGCACGATCTCGATACGCGTGATGGCCTTACGCCGATTACCACCGGGGTGGTAACACTCTCCACCGCACAGTGACTGCAAACGATCAGCTCCCAGTGCTGCCTCGGCATAGTCGGGGCAACCGGGTTGCTGCTCGAATGCCCCAAGGGCTTTGACCCGAAATCGCGGCGTCTCCACCTGCCGTACTTCCGTGCCCATAGGTGACTCCCCGGTGGGCCCGTTGAGAAGATCAAACCAGACCAACATACGGTCACCGGATGTGGCGTAGACATTGCGCGTGTCCAGGGCGCTCCAGATGGCATCGCGATCTCGCCCCCGTGTGTGTGCAGCTACCAGACCACCGGAATAATAAAAGCCACCGGACTCCTTGTCCGGCCGGTAGAAAGTAGGGCTGATTCCCATCCGGCCCGCACCTTTATGATCGGTAATGCGCGGGCGGTTGGACTCCTTATAGCTGGAACCGGGTCGCGCCTGGTGACCGTCACTGGACCCGATAAGCCCGAACCTGGCTCGCTTCGGCGCACCGTCTCGATCAAAACCCAACGCCAGGTTGTATTGGCCGGACAGGCGCGTCACGTAAGCTGAACTGGGCTGAAAAGTACCCTGCAATTGGCCACAGCCTTCCCACTCACCCACTGAGAGTCCGGAGAACATCATTCGGCCACGGAATCCGCCCACAGCAACAAAATCGGCCATAGCCTCCTCTACCTCGGCCTCACAGGCGGTCGAACCGGGCACCTGGCACCGTTTTCTTGTTATGTTGCCTGCTTGACGGCAGCAGGGTGTGAAGTGTTCCGTGGCCTGGGGGCAATATGCCCCGCCCTGCGCATTGCGCCCGATGCGCTCAAAGTCAATGAACAGTTCCGAATTGCCGTGACCGGAGTATACCTCCAGTAATTTCTGATAACGCTGCTGATGCTGATCCAGCTGCTCACGAAAGTCTCCCTGAGGCGGGTTGGTGGTGCCCCATGCCAGGCCGTGGGGGATGACAATACTGTCAAAGCCCCATTCGTCCAGTTTACGGTAGAGGGTGAGTGGGTCCAGGGCGACCTCACGGCAATCCAATGACAGCTCATCTGCCGGCACATCATCCGGGCAGGTGGCAGTGGTGCGGGACTCCTCCAGATACCAGCCAAAGTCACTGGCGGCTGCCACGCTGTCAACCAGGCTGATCAGGCCCATCAGAAACGCGGGTACACGGGCAAGCTCATACTGATCCAGGGATGCGATGGGGCGAGTGGGTGTGCTCCCCTCCTCCCAGGTACGGAAAATGACGTTCTTATGGCCATAGTGGCTGGGAACATCGTCTCTCTCACTGTTGGACCACTCCCAGCCAACATAGGACACCATGTCCGGATTATCCGGATCACCGGCCCTGTCGTTGCACTGGCGAATGGATCGAAGCGTGTCCGCCCACACCCGGGGCGTCAACCCCTCGGCGTGGTCGTTGATGCTCCAGAAATCCAGTGCGCTGCAGTAGCGGGCAAAGTCGCAGGCATCTGCTGGCGTTACCACACCCACATTTTTTACCGCGCCGCTATTGAACAGGTAGGCGTCGATTGAGTAGTTGGTATGGTTGTGCAGGTCGCCGAACAATATCTGTGGTTGCCGGGGGGCTGGCCCGCCGGGTGCCATTGTCAAAGGCCTGGGCCCCTGGGCTACAGATGCAGGTTGCCAGGGCTCGCCGAGCCAGCCCGTGCCGATGGCATGAAACCATAGCAATGACAATGCTATGAACAAGATCAGGACCAACAGAACTCTCTTTACCATCAATTTATTCCCAATTGGCTGCCTGGCTCAACCCGACTCTAGTGCATAAAGCTCCATTGCAAACAGTAATCATCGCAGGCTCAACAGCCACTCCACCAGTCGAACGATGGGGCCGTGGTACCAGGGAACATCCGGATCAGTCTCTGGAACCTTGTATTGCTGACGCAATGCCTGGAGCCGCCGCTTAAGGTTTGCAGTGATCGCCTCGTAGCCCGAACGACCGTACAGGTCATTCTGATCGGCGGGGTCCTGTAGCAGATCGAACAATTCCCACTCCCCCTTGCGATAGTAATGTACGAGCTTGTAGCGGTCAGTTCGAATTCCGTAGTGCCGTGCCACACCGTGAAAGCCTGGATTTTCATAGAAGTGGTAGTAGAGATCCCGCTCCCAGTCCTGTTGTGCGCCGGTCGTCACCAGTGGCAGTAGGCTGATGCCGTGCATTGCCAGGGGTGCTTCGACGCCGACCGCATCCAGCAGGGTCGGCGCGTAATCAATGTTCTGCACCAGCCCGGCTGTCGAGCTGCCGGCGGGGATGTGACCGGACCACTGCATCAACAGGGGCACACGGGAGGACACCTCATCCATCCAGCGTTTGTCGAACCAACCGTTCTCCCCGAGGAAAAAGCCCTGGTCAGAGGTATAAATGAGCAGCGTGTTTTCCATCAACCCGTTATCATCCAGATAATCGAGCAGGCGTCCAATCTGCCGGTCCATGCTGGTTATCGAGGCCAGGTAGGTCTTGATATAGCGCTGGTACTTCCAGCGCACATCCTCGCTACCATCCGGCCGCGATGCCTCGTAAGCGGCATTACCCGGCGTAAAGGTATCCTCCCAGAGCCTGGCCTGCTGCTGATTGAGATGGCTACTCTTGCTCAATTTCACATCAATGTCTGTCATGTAATCGGCAATGGTCATCCGCGCTTCCCGGCGCGCCGAGTTTAGCACCGACAAGTCCCGCAGCAGGGAGTCGGGTTCATCCACCCGCGCGTCCTCATCCCAGTCGCGCAGCTCCAGGGGACCCGGCATCCAGTCGCGGTGAGGCGTTTTGTGGTGGTACATGAGAAGGAAAGGTTGGTCTGATGCTCGAGCCGAATCAAGCCAGTCAATGGCCTTGTCGGTGACCAAATCCGCCACATACCCCGTGGTTTCCTCAACGCCCGCCGGACTGCGGAAGCTGGGGTTGTAGTAAGTGCCCTGCTCCATCACATTGTCGATCACCTGCCAGTGATCGAAACCCACCGGGTCGCTGTAAAGATGCCACTTGCCAATCACCGCAGTCTGGTAACCCGCCGATTGCAATAGTTTCGGCAGGGTCTGCTGGTGACCGTCAAACTCGCCTGACCACTCGTTGCTATAAAAACCATTGGCGTGGCTGTGAAGCCCGGTCATTGTCGTGGCCCTGCTGGGACCGCAGATGGCGTTGCCTACATAAGCGCGGTCGAAGCGCACACCACCAGCCGCTATGCGATCGATGCTGGACGTCTCAACCAGGCTGCTGCCATAGGCACCGACAGCCCGGACCGCATGATCATCGGACATAATGAACACAATATTGGGTCGTTCTGCGGCGTTTCCTGCAGCACTGCAAACCACCAGCAGCACTGCCAGAGTTGTACAGAATATCTTCATAGACATCGGTGAAATGTTCTGCTGGTTATCGAATGTTGATGTCAATGGACGCATTGCCCTTTACTTCAAAACGTGCGTCTTTATACTTCGGCGGGCCAAACTTTCCACCGTTATTGCTAAATCCATAGCCTTCTTTTGGGAAGCCGACAAAGTTTGTATCTAGTTTTCCATTGTCATTCTCATCGTGAAAAATCTTGGCAGCATACTCACCGTCCTCGATATTTTCAAAGATCACGACCGCCTCCTCACTATCGACGCTCAATCGCGATGAGAGTGGGGATTTTCCGCTGTTGTAACTTTCTTCGCCTCTGCACAGAACGACCATCAGATGACCTTCAATGACGGTGATGCCCTTAACATTAATTCTAAGCGTTGCACCCCGCGTAGCACTGGACATCACTAAACTCACTACTATTAGTAAAAGTGCGATCCTCATTTTAAATCCTGTGGGTCGATGTGAAATAGCATAGTAGAGATTTGAGCAACTCTACTCATTTGCAGGAAGTTGAACATTAACTGGCAGAAATTGGAAGCGCACAGTGTGGAAGTCGCCCAGCTACCTATGAAGAGATAGGGGCGGTAAAACAGCCACGAGCCTGTCCAGAAAACTGGTAGCTATCCCACATTTCTGTGTGAAGCGTTTTTTAACCGGCCTGGGAGTTGGTGCCAAAAGTTGGTGTCGGCATTGATTAACTGTTCAGCGAGAACTCGCTTTTTATAAGATCCGCCATGATGGTGCCCGCTTTTCCCAAGGGCCTGTTCGAGGGGTATACCAGTTGCGGAGTGAAGGTATGACGCGACCTGCTCTGGTAATCGAGTTCGACCAGGTCACCCGATGTCAGCTCCTCCCTAATTAGAAACCCAGGCATCCAACCAAACCCCAACCCCATCATCAGGGCTCGTTTCTTGCTGCTGAAATCGCTTAGATAAAAAACGCGGTCACCGCCAAACTGCAGTGAGTCCAGAGCCTTTTTGTCCGGGTCGCTGGAGTCGTGAATGGTAAGTTCCACGTGATCGAATAATTGCTCCAGTGCGATGTGAGACTGGCCGGACAGCGCGTGGTCCCGTGACGCCACCAACACTATGGTGGTCGGTGACAGCGGTTGAGCTGTCAGTGTGGGGCTGGGCGTGTATTCCTTGACCATCATCAGATCCGATTTGTCCTGTTCGAACCTGAGGTGTACGCCTCCGAGAAATTCTGTTTTAATCTGGACACGGGTTGGAATATCGCGCTCAGACATGACTTTCAGCGCCCGAAACACAGGCTCAATGGGCAGTGAACCATCTATCACCAGGTCGAGTCGGGGCTCCCAACCCCGACCGTAACGCAGCGCCAACGTTTCAATACGGTGGGCCTGTTGCAGTATTCGCACGCCTTCACTCCAGACCACCTGTCCCGCGGGTGTTAGTTCGGCGCGGTACTGATTGCGATCAAAGATCTCGACATGCAGATGTTGTTCCAGTTTCTTAATCTGGTAGCTCACCGCAGATTGGGCCTTGTGCAGCTTTTTTGCCGCCTTGGCGAAGCTGCCCTCCTCAACGATTACATTCAAGGCGTGAAATGCCGCGATATCAAGGCGCATGGTCTCTCCAGATTTTTTTCAGCGGGTTGAGGATCGATATCATCTAATATTTAGATGATATCCATCTAATTTAAATTCTTTTTTTAGATCGTCAGATAGTCTATATTCACCTGTCTTCTAGCGCAACCTAACCACCAGAGACCTCGACCCATGTCCCAAATCAGCTGCTCGGAACTGATGGTCAAATCGTTGATCGACCGGGGGGTAGATGCGATTTTCGGCATTCCCGGCGCCCAAACCTATGCCTTCTTTGACGCGCTTTACAAATACCGCGACCAGATCAAGTTGTATGTCAGCCGCCATGAACAGGGCTCGGCTTACCTGGCTTATGGTTACGCCAAATCAACGGGCAAGCCCGCTGCTTATTGTGTGGTACCAGGGCCGGGCGTGTTAAATACCACTGCCGCATTGTGCACGGCCCACAATGCACCGGTCCTGTGCATCACCGGGCAGGTGCCGAGCGAGTTTGTCGGGGTGGGTCACGGAATGCTGCATGAGTTGCCGGATCAGCTCTCCACACTGCGCAGCCTGACCAAGTGGGCGGCGCGCGTCGACCATGCGGCGCATGCGCCCGCTCTGCTGGCCGATGCGTTTAGGAATATGACCAGCGGGCGCATCCAGCCGACAGCCCTTGAAATACCTCTGGATGTGTTTGGACACCTGGTAGACGCCGATGCGGTAGTGCCGACTATTCCGCCGCCGAAGTTCACGCCAGATTCCGAGAAGATACAACGCGCAGCCGAAATGATTAAAGAGGCGAAAGCGCCGATGATTTATGTGGGCAGCGGCGCGGTTCACGCAGGCCGGGAATTGGCTGAATTAGCGAGCCTCATTCAAGCCCCTGTTGTCGCCTTCAGAGGCGGTCGCGGGATTGTTGGAGATGACACGCCCTATGGTTTCAACTGTGCAGAGGGCTATAAGTACTATCCCAATATAGACCTGATGATCGGAATTGGCACACGACTGGAACTGCCTGCATTTCGCTGGCAGGAGGGTATTGCCAATCACCCCATGATTCGTATCGACATTGACTCCACGCAATTGGTCCGGCTTCGTGGAGATCTGGGCATTGTCTCTGACTCGAAGCTGGCGGTGCGGGCTTTGCTGGAAGCACTGGGACAGGACTTTGAATGCAAGCAGTCCAGGGAACAGGAGTTTTTGGAGATCAAAGCCCAGAGCCACAGGGAAATCCAGAAAATACAGCCCCAGATGACTTATCTGAATATCATGCGCCAGGTCTTGCCGCGAGACAGTTTTATCGTCGAGGAGATATCACAGGTTGGTTTCACCGCTTATTACGGCTTTCCTGTGTATGAGCCCAGAAAGCTGGTTACCTGCGGTTACCAGGGCAATCTTGGGCACGGTTTCCAGACCGCACTGGGTGTCAAAATCGCCAACCCCGACTCGCCTGTTGTATCTATCACCGGCGACGGCGGCTTTATGTTTGGCGTGCAGGAGCTGGCAACCGCCGTGCAATACAAAATTGGCCTTATTACCCTGATTTTCAATAATGATGCGTTTGGAAATGTGCGCCGTGATCAGGTCAATTTTTACGATGGCCACATTCATGGCTCCGAGCTTACAAATCCGGACTTTGTTGCACTGGCCAAGAGCTTTGGAGCGGCGGCTTATCTGGCAGAGTCTGCCGATGAGCTACGAGAACTGCTGCTGCAAGCACTGGTAGAATCCGAGAACGGGCCTGTAGTTATCGAAGTGCCCTGTGAGCGCGGCAGCGAGGTCTCTCCATTCGAGTTTCTCCTACCGGCCAACTACGGCAGGTAGTAGCTGCCACGACGAGGCACCCCCGCATGACAAAAATGAACGCCGTGCTTTTATTGATTTGAATTTAGATATACGATTAGCTATGCGTATGACTCCTGGGGAACCCATATGAAACTATTTGAACGCTTGTTTGGGTCAAAATACAATACCGACATCCCTTTTACTTACCACGCGCAATACCAGGTATTTGAGGGAAGTGACGATTTAACCAAGGATTGGTTTGGCGATACGTTTTGTAGCGTGTGCAATTATTTACGCAAGGCAGGCGTGGAACCCGAGAATGTCACGATTTACGAATGTTTCTCGGGAACAGATGTGGAAATGCCGCTGGACTCCTACGCAGACGATAATGGCCAGTGGCGAATGCAGGACGAACTGTGCCATGCACATATCAGATACGGTTCTAAAGGCGCGTTCAACAACTGCAAATTTAACGACCGCGACAGGAAAAAGGTCATTAAGAATGCGCAGCGCTGCGGCGCCATAGTCAACAGATAAACGTCCCTGTGCAGACCTCCAGGCAGATTTATGCAGGCTCTGGACTTATCTGAGCCTGGCTGGCTTTCCAGTTGTCGAGTAAATGCCGGGTATCGCGTTGCCAGGGATGAAAACCAGCGCGATAAAATTCTTTGTAAGCTGGCCACACCCTACGCAACATTCCACCTTTGAAAAACAGGAATTTCCAGCCGCCCGCCCACAGCCGCCAGCTCCACATTTTCTTGTCGCGGCGCAGCATGTGCACTACTCCCACCATGATATCCACTAATAGAAAAAAAGTAGATTGGCGGAGGGCTTTTCTGCGCATTTTGTCGGTGCCCCCCATGGCGATGAATACATCAAAGGCCACGCCCTTATGTTCCATCTCCTCGGCCGCGTGCCAATCCCAAAGCTCTCGCATTAATGGGTCCGCATTGGCCCATAGCGGGTTGTCTTCGTCCAGCCCGGACTCCGCCAATATGGCAGTAATATGTTCCAACGCGGCTGTTATAGCCAACTGTTCGAGCGCGTTAAAGTATTTTTTTGACATGTTGATGTTCTTTTCCAGGCGCCCTTCAAGGTATGCCAGGTCGTAGCCTCGCTGCTCACAGAGCGCTTTGTTATAGCCTCGGTGTTCCCGACTATGAAACCCCTCCTGACCACAAAATCCCCTAATCTCCGCCTGCAGTTTAGGATCCTCGATCTTATCGGCAAAGTGACGCACGCTTTCGATGAAGAACTTTTCGCCCAGCGGAAAGGTAATCGACATGGAGTTAAACCATGCGGTCTTGAATGGGTCGTTGTCATACCAGTCCCGACTGAGACACCGGGTAATATCATGTTGCCGATTGCGAGGCTCAATACTAACCTCTGCCGGCGTGTGCGACTCATTTTTCATGTCAAAGCACTCCCATGCTCTATATACAGGACACTAGCGTCGGAATGCCGCATCACTTGCATCTGCACCCTTTAGCCCACGCAGATACAGCTTTGCTTTATTCAGAGGTACCCTAGCATACACTTTTCCCAGAGCGACGCGAGCGTGAAAAAGAGTGATCGGCAACCGGGATCTTGCATCGAAGGCTCGTTACACGGACACTGGTTTAATGGGTTGAAATGTACCCTGCTACGCTATGAAAATGTTTGAGGTTGCAATGAAGTTATTGATCCGCGTTTTATTTGTCTACCTGCCGGCTCTTCTACTGTCAATTATCCTGTTGATTTCCCTAATTGTTTGGCAGCAGCAGCTGGCTACCCGGGCAGAGCTAATGATGCTCTACGATATAGGGCGCAAGCAGGGCATGGACGACGTGGTGGCCATTCTTCGCGTACATTTTTTTGGCAGTGCCGATTTGGCGAGTGATCCCGGTTACGATCGTCGGATAGCACCAGGGCGCGGGCACTCGCCCTGGGTTATAAGGAGTAATCTCGATCAGCGGTCAAGGATGCTTCACTTCGCCCTGGCGCCTGGAATATGGGCTTCCTACGACACGACACAGGCATCACTGTACCAGGTGTTAAAGGGTGACATTCTGTTCGAGGGGCCAGCCTACGACCAGCTCCACGGTCCACAGCCGACGTCGAGTGGCGCCTGGCACCTACGTAATGAGGAGCCGGCGCAGTGGTACCTGCAGGTATCGGGTAGCGACGAATTACTGGCGGCCAGCGTGCGCTACCTGGGCCATGAATACGGCCCCGGTGGCACGACGGCGGGCCTGCGTTTTGTTGTCAGTGCAGCGCAATACGCTGTAGAGCTCCGTGAATATCCCGAACTTGTATCTGAAGATGGCAAAAGCTGGTTGCAGCGAGAGTTCCGCTCGAGCAATGCCCCGGGGAATGTCACTGCGTTATTTGGCCATGGCGACGGCGCGTTAACACCTGCAAATGGCATTGTGCAGATTGGATTGAATAGCACCACCGATATCCACAATGCTGCCTACAGTCGAAACCGACAAGTCAGTGACACGGAATTGGAGCGAGGCAAATCAGTGATTGACAGTAGCCACTGTCTTGGCTGCCACAACGAGCAGCATAAGGTGGTTGGCCCACCCTGGTCTCGCATCGCCGGGCGATTTGGGGGTAATACGCAAGACGCTGCATTGGTCGCCCTCGCCCAGAGTATTCGCTACGGCAGTATTGAAAAATGGGGTCAGGTTCCGATGCCTGCGCACCCGCAAATTTCCGCATCGGAAGCCCTGGCGGCGGCGAGCTATATTCTGAGCCGAACCGATTCGGCTGAGGCTGGGGAGGTTCCGCTGGACAGTAGTGGACAGCCCTACACCAGTACCGATGACTACGATATCAACCCCAGACTGGAGACATTGCATCCGGCATTTAGCCTGCACAATCTGCTGCCAGAAGGATTTGAACCCAAGGTAGGGGGAATGGACTTTGATGCGGACGGTAAATTGCTGGTTACCAGTTGGGATATCGATGGTGCAGTGTTTCAGATCGATACCAAGGCACCACCTGAGAAACGGGTACGGCGTATCGCCGAGGGATTGCAGGAACCTCTGGGATTGAAGGTAGTGGGTGATCGCCTGTTCGTCTTGCAGAAACAGGAAGTGACAGAGCTCATTGATCGCGACGGCGACGGACAGATCGACGAGTATCGTGCCTTCAGCTACGACTGGCCCACCAGCACCAATTTTCACTCCTTCGCCTTTGGTCTGGTACATAAAGACGATGCCCTGTATGCCCTGCTTTCCATATGTGTTCTGCCCGGTGGCGCCAGTTGCCCCGAGCAGTTACCGACCCAGGGCAAATTGTTGCGGATTGCACTGGATGACGGCACTGCCGAGATAGTGGCCTCTGGATTTCGCACGCCCAATGGCATTGCACTGGGACCGGAAAACGAGATATTCGTGACTGACAATCAAGGTGATTGGCTACCCGCCAGCAAATTAATCCACGTTCAAGCCGGCAAATTTTACGGCTCCAGAGCGGTGCCCGATGCCGGCGTGATGTTGGCAAAAGCTGCGCCACCGGTCGTTTGGTTGCCACAGGATGAAATCGGCAACTCGCCCACCCAGCCCCTGCTGTTAACCGAGGGGCCCTATGCAGGACAGATGATTCACGGTGACGTATACAACGGCGGAATTAAACGAGTCTACATGGAACCGGTGGAGGGCGCTTTGCAGGGAACAGTAATGCAGTTCGGCAATGGCTTTCAGAGTGGCGTAAACCGCCTGTTGCGGGGCCCTGACGGTGATATTTACGTCGGTGAAATTGGCAATCCACCCAACTGGGGACAGGTCGGGAAGGTGTGGTACGGTTTGGAGCGCTTGAGTTACAGCGGGGTGCCGGCATTTGAGATTTTACAGGTAAATGCCGAAAACGATGGTTTCACCCTGACCCTGACAGAGCCACTGGAGGTCTCGATAGAACTGACAAAGGACGATCTTATAGCCCGTCAGTGGTTCTACTACCCGACCGAGCAGTACGGTGGCCCCAAGTATGATCATAGTGAATTGGCCATAAAGTCGCTTCAACTTTCAGATGACCGACGCCGTATCAGGGCACATATTCCGAGTCTGAAAGCGGGTTATGTCGTTTATCTGCGCCTCAATCAACGACTTAAGTCCAGTGACGACCGGGCACTGTGGGCGGACGAGGCCTGGTATACGCTAAATGCCATTCCGCCCCTGGCCCAGATCAAGGCAGATGTTGAAAAGGCAACTGCACCTGAGAAGGCGCAGTGGATTGATCTGTTCGACGGCAAGTCCTTCGGTGGTTGGCGCAACTATGCAGGTGACAGCGGTAGCATATCGAAGTGGGTGATAGAAGGTGGAAACCTGAGACTTAAGCCCAGCCAATTTCCCTGGTTGGCGATGGCCAGTAACTACCTGTTTGGTGGGGCGAGCGGCGACCTGATTTATGCCACTCGAAAATTTCGTAACTTTGAATTGAGCCTGGAGTGGAAGATTTCAGAAAATGGCAATAGCGGTATCATTTATCTGGTGGCAGACGAAACGCATAATATGCCATGGGAGACAGGCGTCGAAATGCAGGTATTGCACAATGAGGGCCACGCCGATGGGCAGATATACACGCACCGGGCCGGAGATCTCTATGACCTGGTAGCGGCAGATCCCGAAACGGTACGCCCACCGGGTGAATGGAACCACGCGCGAATAAGAGTGCAGGACAACAAAATAGAACATTGGCTCAATGGCAGCCTGGTGGTGGCCATTACCCGGGGAAGTGCCCGCTGGAAGGACGCCATGGCTGACAGCAAATTTGCCGAAGTAGCGGATTATGCAACCGCTGAGGAGGGTTACATCGTGCTCCAGGACCACGGTGTCCCGGTGTGGTATCGCAATATAAAAATTCGCGTGCTCGATGACTGAGCCATTACCCGCCCTACCCCGGGCCCTACCCAGGCTAAGTGGACCTGATAATACTGTGAAAAAACATCGGTTTTACATCCACCCTGGCAGGTTGAAATAATAAGAGGTGCTCATCATCGCTACAAGCAAACACGACATTATCAAGTGGGTCGATGAAAAAATGCCCGAGCTTTCCGCCTGGCACCAGGTCATTTTTGATTACGGTGAAACCGCCTGGCGCGAGTACAAATCTTGCGCCTGGTATGTCGATCGCTTGCGAGCAGAGGGTTTTGAGGTTGAGGTGGGAAGTGGAGGCATGCCTACCGCCTTTTGTGCCGTTTGGAAAAATGGAGAAGGTCCGACCATAGGTGGTTATGCCGAGTACGATGCGGTACCGGGTAATTGTCAGGCGGCGGATACTATCGAGCGCCCCCGCGACGGTTTAAATGTACATGCGGGAGGACATACCGATCCTCACTCTGCATTAGGTATCAGTGCGCTGGCCGGTTTTCTCGCGGCGAAGACACAAATGCAACTGCACGACATTAAGGGCACGTTGAAATTCCTGGGTGAACCCGCAGAAAAAGTCCGTGGATCGAAGCCGATTCATGCGGCAAAGGGCTATTACGACGACCTCGACGCGGCAATTAGCTTCCATCCCTTTTATATGCTGCCGCTGTGTAATACCACGCGCTGGAACACCCACTGCGGTGTCGGTTACGCGATGATTTATACCTTTGAGTGCGACTCTCCCGAAACCTGGCTGCCACAATCTGGAGCGCCAGATTCGCCAATCGCCGCCTCCCATGCTTCGGCCAGAGCGCCAGGGGCCAATGATGCACTGGTACATATGTATTCAACCACCAAGAGCCTGAAGGAGCACCTGGTAGGCACGGGTTGCGGCTGGTCGATGAATGAATGCATCTTAACGACGGGACAGGCAACCGCTGACAACTTGCCCGCTCGCATTGCGCAAATTCAGTACATTATAAGAGTGCCAACTATTGAAATGGCAGACTCCATTACCTCGGCATTGGATAACAATGCCAAAGCGGCTGCGACAATAAGCCACTGCAGCTGGCAAAGGGACTGGGTCAGCAAGTCGCGCCATGGCTTGGCCAACCACGCACTTGCTCAAGCCACCTATAATAATTTTGAACTTGTGGGAGCGCCGGTATTTAATGACGGCCCGGCCCGCGTCAAGGCGCGCGAAATCCAGTCAAACCTTGGCTTGGAACCAATGGACAAGCCGTTCATGGCTGCAACCGAGCAGCTTATACCGCCGCAGGATGCCGAGGTCATACTAAGAAAAGAACTGCCTGACTGGCAGGTCCATTTTACGTCCGACGATTACACGGAATTTTGCTGGCACGCACCGACTGTGCGCTTGTATGTTGCCAGGCCTACACTGGCCTCGCCCAGATCTGAATACAGGTACCCTGCCTGGGCAATGAATGCACTGGGGGGAATAGCTGAAACCATAGATCCAATGATACGTTGTGCATCCAAAATCATAGCCTGTACGGTGGTGGATTTGTTAGTCGATACCGATTTATTGGCAGAGGCAACACGGGAATTTAAAGAGCGCACCGGCGGTGGTGTCAATGGCACACAGTGGCAGGGACCACTGTGTGATTATGAGCCCCCTATCGGTTTTCGTTGGCCCGAATACGTCACCACCGTACGCGGTGAAGAATACAGATAAACATCGTTATTAAGACCAGGTTTTAACTTTTCGCAACGGTGTTATCAACACATCATTGCTTATCTGGACTACCTGGTAGAAATACAACCACCGCAAGACCACCCAGTTTCGCTGTTTCAAATCGAATCTGCCCTGCGTAGTTCTCCACGATATCCTTGCAGATAGCCAGTCCCAAGCCGTGGCCCTGGGTGTTCTCGTCGAGCCGCACACCGCGATCGGCAATTGTATTCAGGTCACTTCCCTCGACGCCCTCGCCATCGTCCTCAACAGATATTCTCCAGCCAGCATCAGCACGCTCTATTTGAACAGATACTTTCTCTTTCGAAAATTTGCAGGCATTATCCAAAAGATTACCCAGCAACTCCAAAACATCATCCCGGTCATAGGGAATCGTCAGATTCTGGGCACAGACTGACTGAATGGTTTTTCCAGGATAAATACCCTGCATGACCTGAACAAGGTGTGGTAGGTCTTCGTCAATTACAGCGTGCCTTCCCGGGGTTGCCACGCCCACTATTCTCGCGCGCTTGAGTTCGCGCTCTACTACATTGTGAATGTTCTGAACAATGGAATCCCCCTCTGCTCGCTGCTTAGCATCTGCCGATTCCAGTTGTGTACGCAATCGCTGGAGAGGCCGCTTTAGCTCGTGAGCGAGGTTTCCAACTGCATTTCGTGAACGCTGCACACGGGTACTTAGTTGAGCGAGGAGTCGGTCGATTTCCTTTATGAGTGGAAGAATCTCTACGGGAAGTTGATCCAGCGAAAATTCTCTGGTTCCCAGGTGCATTTGTCTGATTGCCTCGCGTATCTGCTCAAACTGGCTGAAGCCACGATTTAGCACCCTGTACTGCATAGCTAGCAGGGCAACAATTGAAAGCGCCACGGCTCCCAGTGCAAAGTACATAAATCCGCGCAGTGCATGTTCAAGAGGAGAAATGTCCTCTGCGACCCAAATAGTCAGGGCAGTCCCTTTCTTGATGACCTTATGCAGGCAAACCATCCATTGCTTCCGATTGGGCGCTTGCATATCGAAACACCGGTTTTCGCCCTGATTAACCCTGGGTATTTCGATTTCCATATCAAAAAGCGATCTTGAGTACAGCCTCTGGCCATCTACCTCGACCAGGTAGTAGTGGCCAGATTGTACGCGATTGTAGACCGTAGACATTCGCTCGCGGGGCAAGTTCCACTGCCCGCCCTGGTCTATTGTCAAAGCGGCGATAACACTGTCCATATCATGCAGTAAACGAGAAGCCACGTAATCCTGCGTAAGGCCTCTTATGCCCTGATAGAGGGCAGCGCAGAGCGCCAACATCACTACCGTTACCGTAATCAAAAGGTTGCGATGCAGTTCCCGCTTTAACGAATACAAAGCTATTCAGCCCTCAGACAATAGCCCTGCCCACGGCGGGTTTCTATAAAAGTCTTTCCCAGCCGCTGACGTAGCCGGTTAACATATACTTCAATAACATTGCTGTCCTTGATTTGCTCCTCCTCGTAAATTCGTTCACTCAGTTCGGATTTAGAAACAACTTTGTCAGGATTCATCATTAAGTAATGTAGCAATCGGTACTCGATTCCGGTGAGTTTAAACGCTTCCTGGTTGTCGACAACGACGGTTCTTGACCTGGCATCCAGAGTTACCCCGGCATGGCTTAGTTGGTTGTCTGCATGGCCAAATTTCCGCCGAATCAGAGCCTCCAGGCGCGCCAACAGCTCCTGAACATGAAAAGGTTTACCGAGGTAGTCGTCAGCACCCGCTTTAAGTCCGTCAACTCGTTCGTGCCAGGCATCTCTTGCAGTTAAGATTAGAACCGGCATAACCAGCCCCTGCCGGCGCCAGTTATCCAGCAATTCCAATCCGGGCTTTCCGGGTAATCCGAGGTCGAGAATCACAATATCAAAACTCTCCTGTTCACCAAGGAATTCACCGTCAATGCCATTGTCGGCGTGTTCCACAGTGTAGCCGGCACTATTCAATGCCGGCTTTAGGCTATCGACAAGATCTGTGTCATCCTCAATCAATAGCAACCTCAATGCTCAACCTCCTCCTCAAGCCACTCGCCATTTTCCGCATCGATTTTTATCTCGTAGACGACCGAGTTTTCGCGCATGATCTCCAACTCATAGATAATACGCCCTTCGTCCTGCTCCACCTCCAGGTCAATCAGTCGACCCTGCAGACGATCTCCATGCATCTGCATCAGTGATTCCAGGGGAATGACTTTTCCTTGTTTGACCCATAGCGGAATGCTGGCAGAAAGATCGTCTTGATCATCTGCCTGAACTATAGAGTTGCTAGTCATTCCAACGACCAAAGCCAGGGATAATAATCCTATCATCATCAAACTCTCCTCTTTCGGCTCCGCTGTGGCAGCTGTCACACTGGCTGATCGAGCTCAGTTCGGGGTTGCCTTCAACCGCGCGAATAATGACCTCGTCGTGCTCGTGAACAAAATAGGGCAATTCAGTAATTCTGGCTGGGGCACTTTCCGGAAGATTTCTCAGCATTTTACTCATTGTTGAGCGCCTTCCCGGTTTCAGAGCATTTCGACTGATATAGGCTGTTATGTGTGACAGGGCATCGTTATCCAACTCGGCGTTCTCACCGAAATGGTCACCCAACCCCAGCATCATATTATGCCAGCTTTCCATGGGCAGTAAACCGGGTGGGTAGGCCAGATGGCATGCTCCGCATTCCTCGGCATAGAGGTCATCGGGCTCAAAAGCCGATTGCAACTTCGAACTGCGCCCACTCCCATCACTGTTTTCATGCCCGACAGAATAGCCCATGTCCATCGCCGCCAATGAAATACCGCCCAAACCAAGCGTAATAGCTGCGCCCAGGATTACCGTACCTATTGTCCACCTCGCCCTATCTATTAGTCTATTCATAGTATTCACCTGTTAGAAAGAATGGCTTATGTTTCCTGTTCAATGTGTCTCACTTACTGCTATTGCTGACTAAGCCACAGCAATGTGTCCCCTTTCTCTTGCGCTGTGCAGTCTCGCCCGAGCGTCCATTTGCAGTTTCTTTTAAACCACTTGTTAACCTTTTTTTGATCAGTTAATCGCCGCGGGTTTGCAGATGGCGACATCGGCTCAATGACCTTGCCCGTGCGCTGATGGCTTCCGCTAGAATTGACATCTTTCGAGTGACAGTTTGTACAGCTGCGCCCATTTGCCTCTTGAAACCACAAGGCCTTGCCATCACTTGCCGAGAAAGCCCCCGCGCCGCTTGACTGGAACGTCTGCAGGAGCGTTTGTGTAACGTCTGCCACATCCGCCGCTCGAACCGATGTGGCTAATAACGCCGCTGCTAAAGCCCAGCAGGTGGCCGGCATGATCGGATTCATGATTGAGTCCTCTCGTAGGAAATATCATCGTGCTTGCTATCTGAGGAAACTTGTACAGCTTTTCTGCCGGTTATCATCGATTTAACAAGATTTTCACGATGGAGCAGGCTACTTAGCAATACACCCATTACATGAGCTACGACCATTAGCAGAGTAAAGTTGGCAAAAAACTCGTGAACCTCCTCCAGTGCATCCTCTGACCAGGAGGCCATGAACGTACCTACCAGTGGGCCTTGTCCCTCTGTCGCATACAGGGAAGCCCCTGAAAAGAGGGTCATAGACAGGCTTACCAGCAATACCACTATCATTGCCGCCCCCGCCGGGTTATGGCCAATATAACGCTTGGCTCTACCCGCAGGCAGCTGCTTCATATACCCAATGACGTTGGATGGGGTTGTAATGAAGTCGGTGAAGCGAGCATGGCGCGTGCCAATAACACCCCATATCAATCTGAATAGGATCAGCCCGGCAATGCAATAGCCTGCATAACTGTGCACAGTCATCCAGTCATCTTCAGTGGCGTAAGCCAGAATAAAGAAAAAAACCAGAGACCAATGAAAGACCCGAATCAACGGATCCCATACTTTAATGCTGTTCGAGATGTTGGTGTCCATGTGCACTACCTCCTGATCGGGTGTGGAGGCAGACTACAATAGTGTAGATTAAATGGAGCTTAAAAAAACGAGACTCCAGCACTGTGGGTCGAGTGGAGAGCCAGAGTTTGCCATCAATAAGGGGGATGGTTTCAGAGGGACCCACCAGGCCCCACTCGCGACATGGCGCGCGAAGAATACAGATAAGTATCGCTTAGCTCATCAGCTCAGCTGGAAGTTTAGACTGAGGCGCTTAACACCATCGCAGGGTACAATGTCGTTCCGGGGTGATGGCACACATGTACGAGAGATGACTTTGACAATACAAGCATGCACATCTGACTGCCAATCGCGACAATGTATAAGATATTTCTCGACCACAGTCTCGCAACTGGCAGGCATTCGGTGATATGCCTCAAATCATCGCCAGTTTCGAGAACCTGATCAACAGCCTTGCACCGAAGGTAGAGAACTTCTTCTTCATTCAGGTCGGCGCCAATGACGGCAAGTCCGGAGATCCACTTTACCACCATATTGTAGAACGAGACTGGTCTGGTGTCCTAATCGAGCCCCAGAAATGGGTGTTCGAGCAGCAGTTGTTGCCAAGGTATCAAAACTTCGATCGACTCTCGCTTGAGAACGTGGCAATCGCAGATGCAGACGGTGTTCGAGACCTCTACAAAATCTCGTTTAGCGACCGCCGATGGGCGACTGGTTTGGCTTCCCTACGTAGAGAGCAGTTCATGGGGTCTAAAATCCGGTCCTATATGGAGCGATGCGTTGGCGACGAACGCGCCAAACTCCCCCTACAACCAGAGGACTGTTTCACCTCTGAGCAGGTTCGGACGATGACCTTCGATACCCTGCTCGACAAGTATCGCCCCCTCAAACTGAGCCTGCTGCAGATCGACGCGGAAGGGTATGACTGCGAACTCCTACGCCAATACTGCTTCGACAGACTGGCACCGGCGGTTATTCAATTCGAGCATCAGATGGCTTCCAGCGACGAACTGGAGAAAACCCTGTCGCTGTTGCGCAATCGTGGTTATCAGATGTTTCGAGACGGTATCAACACGGTCGCCATTCTCTGCGAGGTAGCTCGCAAGCTCGACATTGTGTTGCCTGGTTCCTGGGTAACACCAATTATTATTAGCGGTTAGTTGAAATTCACGTTCTACAGCACCGTGGATTGACTGAGCAATGGGGAAAACTGCCCGCTAATACACCATGCCTTACCAGTAATTCTTCGTTGTTGTGGTGACTCGAATTCAATTATTCGAACAGCTTACAAGCCTAACGAACACGATAACAAGCACTTATAAGTGCGCCTGGAACAGAGCAACCCAGTGGTATCTCGATAACTTTGCATAAAAGGTCTAGCTAATCATTCCGCTGGTTACGAGTAACTTTATTTTATTTAATATCAATAGGTTAAAATTGAATGCAAATCTATTTAGTCACTATATCCCTAACTAAGCAAAGGCTTTATCACAATAATAGTATATAATAGAGAGGCAACGCATTGATATTAAACGATTATTATCCTCTAAAATTGATCTGTTGAGTGTAAAATACCTGATTGCCGCTATTACTCTAACCCACACCTAACACGGTGCACATCACCTGCCTGACAGAGCGCGGGCCGTCAAATTCGCAGAGTAAATATTCTGCCACCTGGACAGACCCAGCTTGCCATCGATCACAGGTATGGTTTCTGATGGCCCGCTCCTTAGGCATGCTCACAACTGCAGTTCGATTCGAGGTCTTGCCGATGCGTCCAAGTCAATTTGAGGTGCGCAGAACAGCAATTGAGCCGTTGAAATCTCCCCTGCTCCGCGCTCGATGACATAATCCTTAAACGCTTGCTCTCTCCGCTGGCCCATCTCCTTAAGTCGTTCCACGTGGAGCGCATCCGTCACTTTTGCCCCCACTGGCAGGGCTATATCTTCAGGTGTTGCCACGGCACAGATTTTGACATTGGTCCCGGGTCTGTCTTTTAGCAGAAGAATAAACTGGTCGATGAATTGCTGCTGCTCAGGTCCTGGATCGATACTTCCCGGTGCGTAAGGCAGGGGTTCGAACCGCAACTTTAGTGCCATTTCACCCACGGCCATGGCAACGCTTAGAACATTTGCATAGGGCAAAAAGCTCTGTATTAGATAAGATTTGGTGGCCGACAGCGTCGCTTTTTGGATTACCAGTGCGATGAAACTGCTCAAGCCGAACTTGGGGTCGTCCACGCGCCCATGCAGTGGCACATTCAGCTCAACTACACCGTGGCTGTCTTTGAGCATGTCGATAGCCATGTTCAGTGGTACGGAGGCCTTGTCATTAGCCGTATGGGCGCCCGATTCATCGGTAGCTGTGAGCTCAACACCCCGAAGCTCTATTTCTGACACTCCGTCTATCGCCGAGTTGGCGACCGTAATATCAAGTCCCGCATCAAGCTGGCCACTTTTCAGTTCATATCCCAAGGCATCTCTTATGTAAGGCGAGACTGCCGGAAGGCTTATCTCAGAAATATCCCCTTTCAGTTGCAGGTTTAATGCCTGAGTAAAGGGCGCAGTGTATCCAGCCAATCGGTAGGTTGCGTATTCGCCGGTCTTTCCCTCAATTTCAAAAGGCGTGTGTTGCTCTGGATCTCGGCTGTCGAAGGGGCCGGTAACAAATTTATCAAAGGAAGCCGTTCGCTCATACATCGGCGTGACACTTGAATCGACCAAGCGCACCTGGCTCTCCCCGGAAATACTAAATTCCCGTAGGGATAGCCCATAATCAGGCATTTGACTGAGAGTCTGCTCTGCGGGTCCACCATCGTCGGCCCCCGTGTCGCTCACTCCAGTTCTTTCCGGTGATGTCCAATCAATAAGGTTAGTTAGCTGTTGCTGGGTGCCAAGTAGCAGTTCAATGGCCAAGCTATCAACGCTCACCCTATTGATCCCCAGATACTGGCTGGATGCTTTGATGTCAGTGACCACTAACGCTCTAGTAGTGGCCAGTGGTGGCAAGTTGTTATGGGCAGCTGTAACGGAAGCCTGAATGCCTTCAGCCACTAGCGTTGTTATAGCTAATTCTGGTTGCCTACCGTATGTTGCTGTAATGCCTGAGAGTGCAATCTTACGCCAGTTAGCCAGGCCACCCCTGTTATCGGCAAGTGTAAGGGCCCCCTCCCCAACCTGAAAATCGGCATTGGTCGCAAACTCAAAGGGACGCTCATCAGCGGACGTGGCTTTTAATTGCGATAGATTCAGTGTTTGCTGGTCAGATTTGAGCTCAA
The DNA here is from genome assembly GCA_018657645.1 of Halieaceae bacterium. GTDB lineage: Bacteria > Pseudomonadota > Gammaproteobacteria > Pseudomonadales > Halieaceae > JBALVT01. Next base: position 23,899 of record JABHWT010000045.1, read on the forward strand.
ATTCAGTGCTCGCCACAAGCAGGTCGCTCACACCTATTTTGGCATTTTGGATATCGAGTCGATGTATGGGATCGCCCAGCGACAGTGTCTGCTGCGACGCGATAGATAGGTAACCCGCCAGGCTGGTTATAGTATCTGGCAATAGTGGCTTTAACTTCCCCAGATCATAGCCATCAAGGTTTATCTCTGCCTTAATATCACCTTTCATGTTCTTCAGTTCAACATCGGCAGCTAGAGAAAACGGTGCGCGATCCACGGTACCGGCAAACTCGAGAAACACGCTGTGATCCTTCCCGGTAGTGGCCACATCGCGCAGTTCAAGATGATCAATCACCAGTTGGTGGGGGTGGCCATCAACTGTTACTTTAACTAACGAGTCTCTAACCGTTATCTGCGGTATTACCACCTCTAGAAGCGGTGATAGATCTTCTTGAGAAGGCCCAGGCACGGGGCCTGCATCATTTAATGGCAATTTCAAACCAGCCACCTGCAACGCTCCATCAACAATCTGGATATCGAGGAACAACCCGGAGAGCTCGAGCTGGCTTATATGCGCTAGATCACGCGGCAAGTACCTTACGGTCCCCTCGGAATCAAGCGACCCGATGGCGAGCATGCGCTCCCCTGCTTTCGTCAATTCCAGGTTTGTGATCGACAACCGGGTGGCAAAGGGGTTGTATCGAATGGTGGCTTCATGCCTTACCTCGATTCCGTGATCTGCCAACCACGCCTGCGCATAGTAACGAGCCACAGGAGGCGAAAAGGCCCAGGTCGACAAATAAATGACTAGAATCAAGAGGCCGAGTATGAGAAGCGAGAGACGCAGCAGTTTCGAGGTTTGCATGTAACGGGTAGGCTGTCCGAAAGTGGTGTTTATCGTTGCATCTTTAGTCGGTTCAGTCTATCGAAAGTGGCTCGGTTACTCAGAAGTCTTCTGACAAGGTCAAAGAGCGGCTGCAGTTCTATTTCCCAGAACGCGAAATCGTTCTGGTTCCCATTAGTGATATCGCCGTGGGAGGTGGTGGCATTCACTGCATAACCCAGCAACAGCTCGCTGGGATCTAATTCAGTATATGCGCTACATCTCGTCAGTCTGAAATTACATTCCCAGTTTACTTATCCTGAAACATTCATAGAGCCATAATGGGAAGTGGCCGGTCGAGGTCCTTGCCAGCGACTGGCTTGTCCGTCCAGCAGTGGGCTACAATTATCCACTTATGTTTAATTCGCCCGAAAAATAGCCATTTGATGAGCAGCCCCGCGATCCTGGAGAGAATTTGATGAACAATGAAACATTAAGTGTCACCAAACTCGGCAGTTACCTGTCGCTTCTGAGCCTGGCAATCTCGCTGGGGTCAAGCCCGGCCCTGGCACATCCGCTGGATGGCATCAGCGGGCCCACCGTAGGCCAGGTCACGGCAAAAAATGCCCGGCATTACCGGGTCGGCGGACTAGATGCGCAAGGTGGTATTGGGGATTGGTTTATTAGTAACGGAGTACTGTGCGCCATCGTATCAGACCCATCCCAGGAAAGTGCCCTCACCTGGCAGGGCGGGTTTTTGACCGACCTGGGTTTTTGTCAACATCAGGACGATCACTTTCTGGCCTATTATCCGACAATTGATATGGCGCTGACGGGTATCGTCCCAATGACGTCCATCGGGACGTCCTTAATCGGAGAACGGGCGGCAATTCACGCCGTTAGTGAACAGGATGGATTTCGCCTGTCCACCACTTACAGTATGGACAGGGAGTCACCCAATATCATTTCAATTAATAGCGAATTGGAGCGAACTGCCAGCGGCAAACCCGTTCTGAGTTATAGCGAGGTTCTTTTAACCGCCGATTCTATGCCATTGTTTACAGTATCCAGCAACCGGGAGGCCACCTCCAACGGATTCGATCATGTCGCCAATGCTCCTGGTGCAGCAGACCTGACCGTGCTGCTCGGTGGTGGTGATCCAGGCCATAATATTGCCTATGGCTATCGCTTCTTAAGCGCGCAATTGACGGACAAGCAGGGCCAGTCTCAGCCCATACCAACAGCCGGTGCCACTGGCTCGGGTTTTACGGCAAGACTAGCGCTCCTCAATGGAGATCTGGCAATCGGCAGTACATTACAATTACAAACTGAAATCACCGTGTCCAGAGGTGCAACCGTAAGCCCTGTCACAGATGCACTGTGGAGTGAAGGCCTTCAGGTAGAGGGCGAGGCCGGTGAACCTGACGTAACTATACTGGTTAGCGACGGGAATGGGGCTGTGACTCAGGTGGTATCCGATGAGACCGGCAAATTCCGTTTTATGGTACCCACCGCGGGAGACTATCAGGCTTTGGTGCGTGCCAGGGGCCGGGCTGACACTGCCCAATCATTTTCCGTGGCAGGCAATGCGACGAAACTGGTGATAGAAGCGCTGCAGCCACCCGCTATACTCACTCTGCCCCAAAACCAGATTATGCGACTTTCATTCACTGGGCTACACAGTGCCGTTGATCCCAACTTTACCGATTCCAGGCTGGGGTTCAAAGTACAGGACGGAACCACGACACACCAACCGGGTAAATCACGTCACCTGTTTCTCAGCGGCGTCCCAACGGATTCACAACAGGTTATTCTGGCCCCTGGAGAATACAGGGTAACTGCGTCAAGGGGACCAGAATTTAGTGCACACCAGACGACCATTACGCTGGAAAGTGGCAAAACATCTTTACTAAGCATCCCTGCACCAACCCGGGTACTATCAACACCCGGTTATATCTCGAGTGACTTTCACGTCCACTCGGGTGTCAGTTTTGACAACAATTTAAATATCCACGCTCGAATAAAGTCATTCGTAGCGCAGGGTGCCGAGGTGCTGGTGGCTACTGAACACGACACTATTTACGAATTGCGCACTGCGATAGCCGATCTTGGGCTGAGCGACAGGGTTAAAACCATTACCGGAACAGAAATTACCACCGAGGTGGGCAATCCCACTGCGCCCTATGGCATAGGACACGCCAATGTTTTTCCATTGCAGGCCCAGCCACTACAGCCGCGGCGAGGTGCACCAAAACACGAAAACCACCGGTGGCGAGACATCATAGCCAGATTGCGTAGTGACCACAGCAACCCGATTGTGCAGCTAAACCATCCGCGAGGGGGGCCGACAGAAAGTGCCAGCCCCGGTCTATATTTGTCGCATATGGCTGTGGCGGGAGCGGCCTATGACCCCTACCAACCATTAGATAGTCCTCCTAATAAGGTGTTGGTAGATAAGAATCCTGTAACAGGCGTTCGCGATATCGACTTCGATCTGATCGAGGTAGAGAACGGTAACCGATGGGGACAGCGGTATCAGGCGACGCGGGATGACTGGTTCTCGCTGCTGCGCCAGGGTATCCCTATGGCAGCCGCTGCCAATAGCGATTCTCATGGTGTGAACAATGGGTCATTGGCGGGCAACGTGAGAAATATGGTGTATGTGGGGAGCGACAGTCTGGCGGACTATAACGAGATGGCTCTGCTGCAGGGTATTCGCAGCGGCAATCTGTATGGCACCAATGGCCCACTGCTCCAACTATCCCTGAATGGTAGTCCAATGGGCGCTATGGCCTCCGGTGGGAAACCTGTACTAAAGCTGATAGTCGATGCGGCTCCATGGATGAATGTAGATCACTATAAGCTGTACGTTAATGGAGAGTTCATCAGCGAGGCGTCCGTCAAAGTGGGTGTAGTCAATCACGTCCCCCTCACTCTGGAACAGGATGCATTTGTAACCGTGGAGGTAACCGGCAAAATAACGACATTGTCGCGGGAGGTTATAGGTGATGTGGCGCCCTTTGCCTTTAGCAACCCAATATTCTTCGATGCAGAGGGCGATGGTAAGTGGTCGCCCCTTGGATTACCACTACCCGCACCTGAAGATTAACGAACACGGATCTTGCTTGTCGTTTCCACCGCCAGGGGACTAAACTGCCGCGCGGGCACAACTAGGCTGGGTCGTTAGTGTGCACCTTGCTGAGTACGCGAACAAAGATCTCCGCCTCCTGTGCACCGGGCACGGGGTAGCCACCATTGAACATAAAAGTAGGCACGGCGTGCACTTCCTGGTCCAGCCAGTACTGCTGCTCGGTTCGCACCACCTCCGTATAACGTCCATCGGACAATATCTCCATGGCCTCCACCTCGGGCAACCCTGCCCGGCCAGCGACAGTAGCCAGTACTTTGGTATCGCTGACATCCTCCCGGCGGCTGAAAAAGGCTTCAAACAGGGCCAGTTTCAGTGCAGTCTGCCGACCCTGCTCGCTCGCCCAATGCAGCAGCTGGTGGGCACGAAAGGTGTTGACCATCCGCATTCCATCGAAGTAGTCGAAAGTAAAGCCCAGAGATTGCCCCAGCTCTGTCAGACGGGACCGTGCCGCCCCGCTCTGCCCGGGACTGGTGCCATACTTTTGCGCCAGATGCTCCCTCAAACCCTGCCCCTCCTGTGGCATTCGGGGGTTGAGTTCGAAGGGGTGCCAGTGAAGGTCAACATCGAATGGCTGCGACAGCATTTCCAGCGCTTTTTCGAGCTGCTTATAGCCGATGATGCACCAGGGGCAGACCACGTCCGAAACGATATCGACCCGCAGCGGAACCGCCTGTCCATGATTGCTCACTTTGTCACCTCTCTCGCTATGTAACACCGTATAATCCTTTCGTTCAGTCGGCTATTACCGGACCCGTCGAGTGATCTCCTCGCCAACACCGTAGTGCAGCAGATAGTGGGCAATCGGCGGATTGCCCAGCAAATCCTGCCTCCTATAGCCAAAGTCGTCCAACTCATCCCGCGGGCGGGCCCGCCCCCCCGCCTTCTGGTGACTGAGAAAATTCTCTATTTTGAATTCGAGTTCATCATCGACAGGGCAGTTCAACTGCCTGAATAGACCTGAAACCTGCGCCACCGGCGAATCGAGCAGCGCCTGATAATGCACATTGGTCACCCGACCCGGGTGATCCACCTCAAATTGTTCCATGTGTCTAAACAGGATAGCCATGCGCTCAAGTGAGCGCGAACCCTGTTGCTCGCGCTTCGCCATATAACCACTGTCCTGGAGAAAGGGACCGTTGACAATGTTGATCAGGGTGCAAAACGAGTTCAGCACACGGTAGGGGTCCCTGTGAATATAAACAAAGTTGGCCTCCGGGAACACGCCTGAGAAGGCATCCAGATTTGTCGCCATCTGCGGGGCCTTGAGGACCAGGAATCCATCGCGGGGGACGGGATTTTTCCAGGTGAGAATCTGAATAATCTTTCGATAGTTGACAAAGGTCGGAGTCAGATCGTTGCTCTGTAGCCATTCATACCAGTTGGGCAGGATCATGCCGGGCGCCATACCCAATAAACCCGTGCAGTCCATAAAACCCCAGACACACTCCTCCGGTTCATCCGCATTCACCCAGTGCATATACTCCAGGTCGGAGCCACGCAGTGCGTCGACCGATTTCTGAACCTTAGCCTGCCTGCCATCGGTGGCAAAGTTTGCGGCCTCCGGCGGTGGTGTCGGTGCCATGAGTTCCCAGCGCGACAGAAATCGCGCCTGGCCATGCAAGGACATCAGGTTATGCAACAAAGTGGTGCCCGACCGCTCGTGGCCGGTAATGTAGACAATGGGTGGAATGGGCGTGTCTTCGATCTCGGGATTTTGCTTCAGGCAATTAATGATTCTAAGTCGCCGCACCAGATCATTCTGGACCAGACGGGTCAGAAAGGCAGTGCCGGCCTCAGACAAGTGGGGACTGTCCAGGTCACTGGCATAGGCTGCAAGTGGTCCCATAAACCAGTCGTCGCCGAAATCTGAAAGCCCTGACACTTCCCGGGCCTTTTGGAGCAAAACCTCTGTAGATGGTGCAGGCATAGTTTTTCAGGTCGCGATACTAGAGAAGCAGATTAACCCGAGAGCTAACAATTTGCACGAACACCTGTGGAATCAGGTAGCATTTACAAAACGACAATCACCTGCTCTGGAAGAATGGCTCAGCAAGGCCATTTGCGCTAATCTGGGTGGGATTGTGCATAACTCAGGTACTGTTTATGAATCCACTCAGCGAACTACCCATCTGCCAAAAACTGGACATTAAATACCCTATCTTTGGCTTTTCTCACAGCGTAGAGGTGACGGCTGCGATATGCAAAGCGGGCGGTGTTGGAATCTATGGCGCCACTCGGGATATGCCAGAGCGCATCGTGAGTCAGCTCGCTAAGATCAGGGAACTGGTTGGAGACCGCCCATTCGGCGTAGACTTGTTGTTACCCAAAGGAATGCAGGAAGATGCCGATTTTGCTGCGGTAGAAGCCATGCTGCCCCAGGAACAAAAAGACTTCGTGGCCTATCTGGCGGACAAGTACAAGGTGCCACCGGCAACTGAGGATAACTTCTTCTCTTCTCAAATACGTACTAATGCCCTGTTTGACGGCCAGATTGACGCGGTGATGGAATCAAGCGTCGACCTGTTCGCTACAGGAATAGGAGGACGAAAGGACGCGGTTGAACGCGCTAAAAAGCTGGGAAAAATGACGGTCGCGCTGGTGGGAGCGCCCAAACACGTACTGGCAGCCAAAGATTGGGGCATCGACCTGATTGTGGCCCAGGGCCACGAGGCTGGCGGGCATACAGGCAAAATCACCACCCTGGCCCTGGTACCCCAAGTGGTCGACATCGCCGGAGACATACCCGTGCTGGCGGCTGGCGGAATCGGCGACGGCCGACAAGTAGCCGCCTCTCTGGCCCTTGGAGCGCAGGGAGCCTGGCTAGGAACATTGTGGCTGGCTGCCAGGGAACACAAAACCGGCGCCGTCTTAATGAAACAGATTCTGGAGGCTGGCAGTGCCGACACCGTCGTCAGTCGTGCCCACAGTGGCAAGCCCGCTCGCCTGATCAAAAGCACCTGGACAGAGGAATGGGCCAGCCCTGAGGCGCCGGAGCCATTGCCCATGCCCCTGCATCAGGTTGTGACCGGCCCACTGCTGGCCGCAGTTGAAGAGCATCAGGTTGAGGCGCTCATTTACGGTGGCGCTGGTCAGAGCGTCGCCTGGTGCCAGGAGGAAACCACCGTCGACGCCATTATGCAAAGATTGATCACCGAAACCGGGGCGGTATTGACTGCCCTGCCGCGATAGGAGCCGGATAACATGGACTTTTCCCCATCGGAACGCTCTCTGGCACTTCAGGAGCAACTGCACAGTTTTTATGAGCGCCATATCATTCCCCGCTGGCGCGAGTGGCAGATTGCGATCAAGCGGAACAATATTCGCGAGCCGGACTTTGTCCAGGATCTGCGCGCAGAAGCCAAGCGCGAGGGGTTGTGGAACATGGCGGTAGTCAATCTTGGTGATGGCGACCCAGGCACCCGGCTTCGCAATCTGGAGTTTGCTCCCCTGGCAGAGTATATGGGCCGCTATCACGGGTCAGCCCTGGTATTTAACTGCCAGCCGCCGGATGTTCCGAACATGATTGCACTGGAACACGATGCCAATGCTGAACAGCGAGAGCGCTGGCTCCTGCCGCTACTGGAGGGCGACATGCGCTCGGCCTTTGCAATGACCGAGTACGACGTGGCCTCCTCGGATGCGACCAACCTGCGCACCAGTATCCGCCGCGATGGCGATGACTATGTCATCAATGGCCACAAGTGGTATATCACCGGGGCGGCCCATCCCGATTGCGAGTTTTTTATTGTAGTGGGCCAAACCAATCCGGAGGCGGCTCCGGCCCGTCAGCACAGCACAATCATTGTCCCAACCCGCACGCCGGGTGTCCGGGTGAGCCGGGAGCTCAGTTATTTGGGCAGTCGGGATGCCACCGCCCCCATCGGCGAAGTATTTTTTGAGAATGTGCGCGTTTCCAGCAACAATCTTCTGGGGCGCGAGGGCGACGGTTTTGTGTCCGGGCAGGTCCGGCTGGGGCCGGCCCGGGTTCATCACTGCATGCGCGCCATTGGCAATTGCGAAATGCTGATCGAGTTAATGATGGCACGAGCACAGGAGCGGGCCACCTTTGGACGCCAGATAGCCAAGTACGACTCTGTTCAGAATGAGATCGCAAACTCCAGAATAGAATTGGAGCAGGCGCGGTTAATGGTCCAGAAAACTGCCTGGCTGCTGGACCGGGATGGTTTTAGGAGTGCTCGGCAAGAGGTCTCCATGATCAAGGTGGCCGTTGCCCAGACCTACCACCGTATCGCCGATCGAGCCCTGCATATTTTTGGGGCCATGGGTGGCAGCGAGGACACACCTATTGCGACTGCCTTTTCCTGGGCCCGCGCATTTCGCATCGGCGATGGCCCCGACGAGGTGCACCTGCGCCAGATTTATAGAATGGAAAAACAGGCGGCGTTACCCCTGGCGGATTCCGTACATATCCTGCCCACAAGCTGATGGCAACCGACCAGGACAGGAGCATTTATCTATGCTGCGCAGACACGTAATATAGGTCAGCGGCAGGAGCGCAGATTAATTCACGGTCAGTAGAGCATGGATAGGGGCAGGTAGATTATGAATTACGAAAAACTCAAGGCCGCCGAGGCTAATTTTTTGCAGCGCTATCCCGGCGGGTTTTCAGATCCGGAAATAGCGGCATTGAAGAAGAAACACAATATTGAAAAACAGTCGGAATTTGCAAGACAAAGCCTGGCCCGGGCCAATTTTAACCGCCCCGAATTTATTGCGGAATCTCTGGTCAAAATTGTAAGCCGTTCCTCCATGGTCTCGATGTTTGAAAAGCCCAAGTTTAGAGATTTTATCAAGTCACTGAATTCACATGAAAAGCAAGCGCTGGCAGATGCCTTTGAGAAGCGCCTTTATGGCCGCCAGAAACAACGTGGATTTGAGGAAATCTTCGGCATGCTTAGCCACCATCGCGTTGCGAAGTGGCCACTCATGTCCGCAGTACCGTTTTACTTTGCCCCCGACAAGGATGCCTTTGTTAAACCTACCACTGCCAAGGGAATTATTGCCTATCTGGAAGTTGAGGGACTGGAATACAAACCCACGCCATCCTGGGAATTCTACAAGGGCTTTCGAGACCTTCTTAGCGAGGTCAAAAAGCAGGTTGTGCCCACCCTGTCTCCCAATTTCGCAGCGCTCTCCGGTTTTCTAATGGTCAGTATTGGGGACAACTAACCTGCTCGGCAATGACATCCTGCACATGTACGGATAAACCGATATCCTCGGGCTGAGGATAGTGTCGAAGCATGAGTCCACCACCAAATCTATCCAGCGCCTCGCGCATTGATGACAGCTCAGTGCTTATCTCTTTATCTGTACGTTCGGCCTGTGTAACCCACAGTGTATCGAGCGCGTTCCAGAAGCAGATTTTGCCACCAAAGCGCCGGGACAATTCGTCGTACCCAATCAACCTCGCCTGATCAAGCTGAACTACATCCACGCCCATCTCAATCATCTCGGGTATCAAGTCGGCAATTGCACCGCAGCAGTGCCAAATAAAATGCATGTCTTGAGCATGCAGTGCATCAATCATCTGCTGAATGCGAGGGCGGTAGAATCGCCTGAAATCCCGGAGGCTCATCACCAGCGATTTCTGGCTACCAAAATCTTGCCAGGTCATAAAGCCCTGAACCTTGCCTGTGCGTCCATAGTGCTCTATTTGCGTGAGAGTCAACGCCGTTAACTCATCCAGCAGTGACTCAAAGAGCAGTCTGCTCTGATGCGGGCCGAGTAACGCGGTTTGCAGGCCCGCCAGCGAAACCACACGATCGTAGAGGTTAACAGCATCATAGCCAAGGACGTATTTTTCAGCTTCAAAAGCCTGGGAAATTGCCTGGCTATGCTTGGTAGAGATTTCGGGACATGGAATTTGCGGAAAAGCATATCCATCGAGTTTTGCAAGATCAGATAAAGGATACTCAATTACCAGATCAAAAAGTCCTTCGACTCGCTCCCGCTTTATATTCCATTCGTCATAGTACACCTCGCCCTTGGGCTTCAGGTTTTTCTGCTGCGCATATCTCTCTCGCCATACGAGCGAGGCAAGCTCAAAGAAATCACTGCGAACGGGATTGATCAGACTGTAGGGGAGTCGCTCTGGCCGCTCAAAATTAATGGAACTACACACCAGGTCCCGACTGGATCCACTTGCATCGAGCGGCAGGGGTGTCAGCGCTTGCCGCAACCAGCTTGCGTCTTCATCACCACTCACCGGAGCTCATTCACCAGCTCTGTGATAAACAGGGGGCTAGTGCCACAGCAACCACCGATAAAACTTGCACCAGCTGCAATGAGTGTTTTCAGATGTGATGCAAACTCCTGAGGCGTTGTGTTGTATCGGACTTCAACACCTACCAGCTCTGGCATGCCTGCATTGGCTTTAATCCAAATGGGTAAATCTGTCGTCTGTGCATAGCGCTCGCAAATGGGGATATAGTTCTCAATACCAATGCCGCAGTTGGCACCGATGATATCGGCACCACAGTCTTCGAGTTCAGCAACAGCCTGCTCGGGCGTGACCCCCATCATGGTTCTGTCCTTGTTTTTGCCGGAATCAAAAACGACACTACCAACCACCGGCAGGCCGGTTCGCTTTGCAGCCCCAATGGCTATTTTTGCCTCTACAAGATCGATCATCGTTTCTACGACAAGCGCATCCGCACCCCCCTCAGCCAGTGCATTTGCCTGCTCCTCAAATGAGTCGGCGAGTTGTTCTTCGGTAACCTGCTTAGTCAGCAATAATTTTCCACTGGGGCCGATAGAAGCAAACACCAGGGCCTTATCTCCCGCAGCGCGCTTAGAGATTTTCACTCCCGCAACATTTATATCGCGTACAAACTCTTCGGGCTTACCTTCCAACAATTTCCCCAAAGCCAAGCGACTTGCTCTAAAGGTATTGGTCAATACGACCTTGCTGCCTGCATTCACATAAGCCTGGGCGACCGATTCAACCTGGTCCGGGTGGCTCAGATTCCACAGATCAGGCATCTCGCCTGGTCCCAGACCCCTATTGTCCAACTCGGTTCCCCAGGCTCCATCGGTTATCACCGGGCCATCCTTTAACAGTGTTTCTATCACATTACTCACGGGGGCTCCCATTTAAAACTAACTGCTTTTCAGCACATACTTGGCAATTGATTGGTGGAGGATAGCACATTGAATCGCATGGGGCGCGAACCCACGATTGACACACAACACTTGTTAGACAGCCGTATTCCACTTACCGTGTTACCCTGTGGCGTAGTCAGAGCAGACATCGCCTGCTGAAAACAATAAGATGGTATGCATGTCACTTCTATTTGCGACACCCGCGGCCTTGGGCGCTGCTGAGAAAAGATTACTTCTGCTACTGGCCACAGCATTTTTTGTTGGTCAGTACGACATGACCATACTCACCCTGGCCCTCCCCAACGTACAGGACAGTTTTAGTATTTCCGAGGAAAGCCTGGGCCAGTTGCTCGGCACTGCCCGCCTGGGCGCCCTACCCGCTATTCTTCTGGCACTTCTGGCAGACCGTGTCGGTCGACGTCGCCTGCTGGTCGTCACTCTGCTGGGCCTATCCCTAAGTGCAGTGGCCACCGGTTTTGCCCAGACCGTCACTCAGTTCATTGCATTCCAGTTTTGCGCTCGCTTGTTTACCACCACCGAGGAGATTCTGGCAGTTATTTATGCCCTGGAGATGCTTCCGAGTCGACACCGTGGCTGGGGAGTCGGCTTCCTGGCCGCCATGGGGGCTCTGGGTTCTGGGCTGGCGGCACTGCTATATGCTGGCGTGGACTTTTTACCCGGGGGCTGGCGTGCCCTGTATGTCATTGGGGCCCTGCCAATCCTGTATGTGGCCTGGCTGCGGCGAAAGCTGCCCGAATCGCGAATGTATGAACAACAGATCAGGAACAATCAGCAGGCACCCTTCTGGCAACCCTTTGCTGAGATTTTCCTCAACCACCGGCGTGCCATTCTCGCTGTGGCGCTTATTTCCACCACCTTCTGGTTCCAGATCAGCGCCTCCCTGAACTTTATATCCAAGTACCTCCAGGAGACCCACAGCTACAGCCCAGGTCAGGTCAGCAGCCTGTTCATCATAGCGGGATTGGCGGCCATATTTGGCAATATTGTCGCCGGTCGCGTATCGGACGCCATTGGCCGCCGTCCCACGTTGGCCGCCGGAATTGCAGTCAACTGCACGGCCTTTCTGCTTTTTTACAACAGTAGCGGCTTCCTTTTACCCCTGGCCTGGATCGCCGCGCTGTTCAGTTTTTTCGTAGTCGATGTGGTGGCCAATGCCACCACCGGCGAGCTGTTTCCCACCCGCTGCCGGTCCACTGCCTCCACCCTGCGCACCATTTTTTCAGTGACGGCCGGGGTTGCTGGCCTCACCCTGGAGGGTAGCCTGTACACCCAATTAGGTTCCCATGCCGCGGCCATCTCCCTACTGACACTCAGTTCCTTGCTGGCATTGCCGGCGGTGGCACTGCTACTGCGGGAGACCGCCAACACGGATTTATCCTAGCCGCGTATTGCAAAAGTATCTGGCGAGCGCAGTGCGAGGCGTTTTCAGAGGAAAACGCGGAGTTTATATGCCAATAAATGAGCATTTTGAGCTTGGAAACAACGAAGTAATGTGCCGCCAGATACTTTTCAATACACTGCTAGGGCACTACCAAAATTAGCCGCAGACTGTTTTCAAAAGCCCTATCAATTTGCGCCTCGGTAACACCGTAGACAATGATATTAATCGCCAGCTCTGCTCTTAATACCGGTTCCTGAAGCTCACCCCGAAACCGAGGTGCAACCGCAAACTGGGTCGTATTGAAAAACAGTGAACCACTGCTGCCCGCATCGACCCTGCCTTTTATATGGCCTATAATCGTACACCCCTGAACCTCAAGCGCACGAGTCAACTCCAGAACAAGGTTTGAAATCGCCTCTTTTATGTTCGCTATAGGCATCGGTTCTAAAAAAGACAGATGCCTTTGCCCCGCAAAGGCGGATGCGGTTTCATATGTATGCTCATGGGTCAAAGGACGTCCCGCAGTAGCGCTTCGAAGCCACTGGATTCGTCCATTGATACTGTATGCAACTTTGCATCGGGGTTAATCAGCCCAATATCTGTAGAAATGTCCCTCACCGCCTGCCCGTCAATGGTATCGATTTTGTTGAGTACCACGATATCCGCAGCGTCTATCTGGGCTTCAAACAAAGGGGCCAGAGCATGTCGCAATACCTCGTAGCGCTGAGCGTCAACCACGGTAACTGTATCTATCTTTTCGATGCATTTATTGTATTGAAAAATGGTTTTTTTCAGGTCGCCGGGTCTTGCAATACCCGTGGCTTCTACAACAATCACCTCGGGATGATAAAGGCCTTCTATTTTGTCGATGGATTCAACCAGACCAACGGAGAGAGTGCAACAGATGCAACCGCCAAACAGTTCCTGGACCTGCAGCCCCTCTCTAGCGAGATAGCTGCCGTCGATTCCTATTTCACCCATCTCGTTTTCAATAATAACGACTTTTGATGACTGCTCAATGAGCGCCCCTGCCATGGGGAGTAAAATAGTCGTTTTGCCGGAGCCTAGAAAGCCGGCCAATAAAATCAACCTCATGTTAAGGCGTCTCTGATTATTTAGCTATTGTCCCAGTGGCGCCTTAAAGTACCGCCTTGGGCCGGTAGTTTTTGGCCGTGTCAATCATTGCACGAAAGTTCTCCGGCTTGACATTGGGCGGCACGCTGCAACCGGTACCCAGAATATACCCGCCTCCGGCACCCACAATATCTATCTTCTCCTTACAATACGAGGCCACTTCCTCGGGAGTTCCCAGGGCGAGCAAGGCGGCGGGCACATCACCTTTCAGGCATGCATGATCATTGAGGATTTCCTTGGCCAGCGCCAGGTCGGTCGTGCCATCAAGTTCAAGAGCTATAGATCCTCTTGGTAGCTGTTTGAAATAGGCCAGGTTCTTATCCCAGCAGGTATCGAGATGAAACAGGGTGACAATTCCGTGCTCCCACATCGCTTCCACAATTTGTCGAGTGTAGGGCCACCAGAAGCGCTCAAACATTTTGGGACTAAAGAAGTAACCGCCGGCTCGCTCCTCAGTGAATAGCCAAATATTACTATCCCAGTGTTTCATCTCTGCAAGTTTGGCAGCTATCAAATCGTCGGTCATGCGCTGCAGAGCGCGTTCCACAGGTTCCGGGTTGTAATACACATCCTGGGTAAAGGGCACCATTGAACGCATGAGAGACAGGGTGAAAAATGGGTGGGTACCATTGCCGGTAAACAATCGACTGATATTTCTGTTCGCGCAGCACCGGGTAAAAAGTCCATCGGCCGCTATCAACTGATCCATATGTTTTTTCACTTCATCGGGCGTTGCCTTGGTTATCCGCCAAAGGTAGTCCTCCTGAAAAAACTTGTCGTAGCCGATCTCGGCTATCCTGTCGTAATCCTCGACCTGCAGTATTTCCTGTTCGTTCAATTGAAAAGGTATATCGGGTGCCAGTTCCTGCCCGGAAATACTCATTTTCATCGGAAAATTACCCATTACCTGCAATTGAATGGGGATATAAAAGCCTGGATAGATGGCATCCCACCCACCGTACTCATCAAACACTTTAAAAATAGTCTCTACAACCAGGGTATTATCTTTAACCATATCGCCAAGAAGCACACCGGCCAAACCCGCGGCCGGCTCTGGCAACAGGGTCGGCACCACTGGAATGCGATCGGTAGGCTCCAGGCGCATTGCCGTCTGCACGCGTTCATACCCTTCATTGCTCATCCGGCTTTCCTCATGTATTCAATACAATACTCTACTCCGGCTGAGGCATCGTGGGTTTGGAAATCTGCGCCGATGTGATCTTTGAACGTGTTGGTGGTAACACCGCCGCCAACCAGTAGCTTAAACTTGCCTCGTAAGCCCTCCTCTTCCAACATATCAACGGCTTGTTTGGAGCTTTCAAAAGACGTGGTAATGAGCGCTGACAGGCCTACAAAATCAGGCTCTATCTCCTTCACTTTTTGCAGTAAGTCGGTTGGCTCCACGTTAACGCCCAGATCGTGAACATCAAAAGACTGAGCGCGTAGCAAGGTGGCGAGAATGTTCTTTCCCAGGTCGTGAACATCGCCACGCATGGTGGCCAGAATAATTGTGCCGCATACATCGGTCGCCCCCTCCTTTTGGAGGTGGGGCGAGAGAAGCGCAGCGGCCTCTTTAAAAATTTCCGCGGATAAAAGCAGCTCCGCCAGAAAATAGTCTCCCTCCTGAAATAGCTCTCCTATTCTGGTCATACCCTCGCGACAATCGTTCAGAATGGCGACCGGATTCTCTCCGGATGACAGTCTCTGGGTGATCAGTTCGATTGCCTGGTCTCTTTCCAACGTCTCGATCATTTCTTGCAAGCTGCCCATACCAACCTCTTTCCAGTTTGGGTTATGTTGTGAAATCACCTGTTTATTGGAGTTTCTTACCCCTTGTAATCGAGCCCTTCACCCAGCGTTTGGGTTCACTTGTCTATGCAAGTTCCTGGCTCGCGAGTCAATGTATACAGGGGTAACTGTTGAAGTCAATCCATACAGCCCGTGTACAGGCGTCGGGTCGGCAGAACATGTTTCAAATCCGTATTCTCCAGCAGGTAGAATGCATTGTTAAACCGCAATTACTCGACCGCCAGCTATCAGCTGCAAATACACCGCAGTGATCATTGACAGTGTCTGTTCTGCCCAGCACTCTAGTAAACAAAACACGGAGACGCATTAGAATGACCCAAGGTCCTCTGGATGAGATGCGGGTACTGGATACATCGACGACCCTGGCGGGCGCCTATGCTACAAAGCTGCTCGCGGATGCCGGTGCCGATGTGGTCAAAGTTGAGCCACCAGATGGGGACCCTCTACGCAAGTGGTCAGCCTCGGGGCAATCTCTTGCAGAAGGTGTGGACGGCGCGCTGTTTCAGTTCCTGAATACCCTTAAGCGATCCATCATTATCGATCCGGGTACTGACGCGGGCCGCGAGCGACTGCTTTGTCTTGCCTCCAATGCCGATGTAGTTATTGAGGACTCCGGGATTGGAAACCTTGCGCACCGTGGACTCGACCACGCCTCCTTGAAGTCGATCTCCGACACCATCTCACTGGTCTCGATATCGCACTGGGGACAAACTGGGCCCTGGACAGATCGCCCAGCCACCGAATTTACGCTTCAGGCAGCGGCCGGATCAACCGCCTATCGTGGCCTTCCGGAGCGCGGTCCGGTCACCGCCGGAGGACAGATCGGGGAGTGGGCAACAGGGAGCTACGCGGCTGTCAGTGCCATCATCGTCTGGCTTTCGTCTCGACACTCGGGGTGCGGGCAACATGCCGACCTGTCGATGTTTGAGGTGGCGGTGGCGGCGCTCACTATCTATCACGACCTGCAGAGTCAGTGGCTGGAAACACCGCTGGCACAGAACTTCGAGACCCCGTCGATCGAGCCCACCAAGGATGGCTGGATCGGCATTACAACCTATACCGGGCAGCAGTGGCAGGATTTCTGCGCAATGATCGGACGTACGGACCTCTGCAACGATCAGAAGTACTTTAATGCCACTGTGCGAATGGATAACCTTAAAATGATTCAAGAGGCGATGCATAACTGGACCCGATCGCAGACAACCGAAGAGATCATGACTCTGGCCAATTCCCTGCGGGTTCCGGCGGCGCCCATTGGCAATGGCAAGGAAGTTCTGGAAACAGACCACTATCGGGAGCGCGGTGTTTTTATTAAAAATCCCGCTGGCTTTCTTCAGCCTCGACGCCCCTACAGATTATCCGACTGTGCGGACATTCCCCTTGCGCCCGCGCCCGGCATTGGACAGCACGACGGCGAGATCGATGCCCAGTGGGCGCTGCCACGCGGCATTGCCAACCCGGGTGCCAATGGGCTTGCGGGCCCTTTTGCAGACCTGCGAATCGTTGACCTAACCGCGTTCTGGGCCGGCCCGGTTGTTACCTCCACTCTGGCCGAGCAAGGTGCCGACGTTATCAAGATCGAGTCCGTTCAGCGTCCCGACGGCATGCGTTTTGCCAGTTCGCACCCGATACACCCCGCCTGGGAACGCTCCGCCGTTGTCCACGGCGCCAATATTGGCAAGCGAGACATCACTCTGGACTGTGACTCCAAGGAAGGGAAAGCGCTGCTACTGAAGTTACTGGAACGCGCCGATGTATTAATCGAGAACTTCTCGGCCAGGGTAATGGATCACTTTGGCCTGGATTGGGACACTGTCCACGCTATTAATCCGCAACTTGTGATGGTGCGCATGCCGGCCTGGGGACTGGACGGGCCGTGGCGAGACAGGGTTGGATTTGCTGCCAATGTAGAGCAGGCCAGCGGATTGGCCTGGATCACAGGCTACCCCGACATGCCACTGGTCATGCGCGGCGTATGTGACCCCGTGGGCGGCATGCACACTCTGGTAGCCCTGTTGACCGCTCTGGAGCATCGTCGCAAAAGTGGCAAGGGACAGCTTGTAGAGGTCGCGCTAATCGAACCGGCCCTCAATCTGGCAGCGGAACAAATCATCGAGTGGAGTGCTTACGGCGAACTATTAACTCGCAACGGAAATCGTGGCCCCGCAGCAGCACCGCAGGGATGTTACCAGTGTGCAGGGGAACCAGCAGCACAGCGCGACACCAGCCCCAATGAGCCCTGGTTAGCCATTGCTGTACAAAATAACGCCCAGTGGCTGGGCTTGCGACGCGCCCTGGGCGAGCCCGAGTGGGCTACTGCTCCAGCCTTCGACTCGGCCCAGGGGCGACGCACCGGGCACGATCTGATCGATAGGGAACTGACAAAGTGGTGTGCACCACGCAATGCAGTAGAGGCAGTCGATACCCTGTTAGCAGAGGGTGTTCCGGCCTCTGTGTTGACCAATGCGCACTTTGTAATGCCCAACCCGCAGTTGGCGCATCGCGAGTTCTTCTCGGTGCGTGACCACCCTGTTACTGGCCCCACGCGCTACCCCGGATTCCCTGCCCGCTTCTCGGGGCCGTCGACAAGCAACGGCCGCCCCGCACCAACACTAGGCCAACACAATGAGGAAATCCTCATAAACGAGCTTGGCGTTAGCGAGGCCGAGTTTGAGCGCCTGAGAAAAAACAAAGTCATAGGCAATCTACCGGCGTGGGAGGCACCGTCAAAATAAGGCGGCGCTAGGTCGGGCCGGCGCCCATTCGGGTGTACTCGCTGAACTCAACCTCAACCAGAACGTCGATATTTTTGAAAAATCCGACTTTTCCGACAATACGGGACACTAGTGTGCCAAGCAGCAGCTCGCCCTGAATAGGTACAAACGACATAACCGTTTTGTAGGTCTTCAATGACACTGAAAAAGCCGGAGAAACCTTGCCGATATTTTCGAGCGATATTTGCTCCAGCAAAGCCGTCTCGGTGTTGAGTACCAGATTGCCTATAAACTTTTCTCGCTCTTTTTCCATCCCCTTCAAATTGGGCACAAAAGACAAAATGGCATAACTGTCGACCTCCTCAACAAACGCCAGGGTAGCCAGATCAACCATGCTACCAAATTTGCCATCGTCGCCTCGCTTTTCTGCATCACCCAATCGCTTGGCCTCACTTTTATGAAACTGGGCTAGTCGTTTGGGTGTGGGGGGCTCGCCATTCACGGTTACTAGTTCATTGCGACGGGGCTTGTCATAGGTGGGGTTGTTTCGTGTCACCAGGACATCGCCATCCCTATGCGTGGTCATGGTGAAGAACCACTCCTCGTCCATGACCTCGGCATCCATTTTCTCCAGATTCTGCTTAATCAGGCTTAGGTAATCGGCCGATTCTTGCGCTCGGGTTGGGGTGGAGTGCAACAGGGTCAACACCATGAGCACGCCGCTTAAACAGTGCAGGATACTGTATCTGGTTGTATCGTGTGCTGACACCAACACTACATCTCCCGTAAGTGCATTGCATTAAAACCATAGCATATAAATGGCATGCCCAATATCAATAGACTACACTGCTTGCGATTTGTCTGAATAATGGGCGATCGGCCGATAAGACAGACAATGAAAACGCCACAATTGCATCCGCGACAAGGACAAAATAATGAACAAAATACTGCGCACAATCTCCGCCCTTCCGGCACTACTTTTTATGCTAATTGGCATTCGCTGGCTGGTCACCCCGGAAGCCGTGGCGGCGGAATTTGGTATGCCGTTGCTGGACGGGCTGGGTCGTAGCACCCAGATTGGAGATCTGGGTGCCTTCTTCATCGCCGGCAGTAGCATGGTGTTTTTAGGGCTGATTACCCAGCGCCGTACCTGGCTGGACGCCGCCGCCATGCTGATTGGTGTTACCGCCGTATGTAGACTGGTGGCATGGTTTGCTCACGATGCCAGCCTGGCCGTACCGCAGATTGCGATAGAGATTATCGTCACCACCCTATTGCTGGCGACGGCCGCCTATCTCGAACCAGGTGCCGACTCTGGCCCGGCATGAACAGCCATGCCCGTGGCCCTACTTCCTTATCACCATTTTATGGTGGCATGTATGCCATTACACCCCAAGCATGAGGAATGAATACAATCAGCCCCAGAGTAATCGCGCCGATGGCGCTGATAAGGACCGCCCCTGCGGCTATATCCTTTGATTTCCTGACCAGCGGGTGGAACTCCGGGGATACCACATCACACAGAGACTCGAACGCGGTATTCAGTGCCTCAACCACCCACACCAAAGTGATAGCAATTATCAGGACGCACCACTGAACGGCTGTCACCCTGAACAAGAAAGCCAATGCTATGACTGCGAGTGTGATGGCTATATGGACCCACGAATTGTGCTGCCCTTTGAGCATTTCGATAACGCCGTCGACCGCATGCCCTATACTTCGTATTCTCCCGCTGAGGGAAAATAGTTCGTCGTTATTATCCATACCCATCCGAAGTATGTCCCCAAAGAGCCATTCACCCTAATTAGGGTGGGCCCATTAGTCAATGTCGCCCGCAGGCGCGGGTGACGTTTGCCATTTCCCGACGCCTATTCAAATTCGGTGACGGTATAACACCAGGCGCAGGTTTGGGCAGACCAGGACTCTGGATCTATTCCCGCTTTTAATTGCAACTGGCTGATAAAATCTTCAGCTTCCGGCAAGGTATCCCATACTGAGGGTAGAAACACGGCGGAACGCTGATCGCACCGAAGCAGTAGCCCATCCAGCCCGGGACGCAAACGTCGCAGCAAAACCTGCCTGCTGTCTGCTGCGACGGCTTCCATTGGGTTGAGCACGGACACATGCAGCTTGAGATTTTCCCTGTCCTGCGCGCCCACAGGGGTGAAGCGCTGGTCGTTGAAAGCTGAGGCTGTGGCATTCTCTGCAACGTCACAAACCAGCGCCCGCTGCGGGTATATCGAGCCACGACAGCCTTTCAAGCGACCATCCAGGTGTAGGGTGACAAAGCTGGCTCCCTTGGTCCACAACTGGGGCGGATAGTCGTCCTTATTCAGCTCTAATTTCCCACCCTGTAGTCTAGCGTCAATGGCCTCCCCCGCTACACGCAGGAGCAGCTGGCCCTGCGCATTATTAAGGCTGAACTGGCTCATATATTACGTAACTGCCATAACCTACTACCCGGTTCCTGTCCCCGGTGGCATCTCCAGAATTTTTTAGTGCAACCCGCTCTATTTTGAGCCCACGACGGGATGCCAGGCACAGTAATCCATTGAGTGGATGGGCGCCGCAGGCCTCCTCGCCGCTGATATCCGAGGCCAGGGATTCAATGCGTCGAGACGTTTGTTCATCGCGCGCTTGCGCAGCGCCATAGGGAAGAAAATGGCTGAGGTCTGAACTCACGACTATCAGCGTTTCTGGCCCACCCCACAAGCACTCAAGTACTTCGGCTACATCGGTGGGCGATGCGTGCCCGACAACCAGAGGGACCAGGCTAAAACTCTGCAGGCAGCGCTGTAGAAAAGGTAGGTGAACCTCGAGACTATGCTCCTCGAGGTGAGCCCGGTCTCGGTAATGCACTTGTGGCAGCGCGTCGATCAGGCCCAGAGCTTCGCGATCTACGCGGACGTTTCCCAGAGGCGTGGCAAAATAGTCTTTGGTACTGGCGGCTATGCCCACAAACCCAACCCTGTGAGAGGGACCAAGTAGCACGACCCTGGTGATCGTTCCAGCCGCCTGCGTTACCCGCCCATATACCTGCGCTGCCACCAGCCCTGAATATTGATAGCCCGCATGAGGCGCGATCACCACCTTTGGGCAGGCACCACCGCCATCCACCTGTGCCAGCAAGGCGTCTACATCGCCACGCAGTTGAGCTGCGTCTGCGGCATAGAACAGTCCCGCCACCGCTGTCGATCGTAATTGAGACATTATTCAGCCTGGCTGCGATATATACACCAGTGTACTGTCCTATACTATAGTTCAGCCAGCAAATTGCAGATATAAATGACTGATTCAACTACCGTCTCCACTCGCTTCTGGCATGAAATAGCAGACGGGCGTGTGCAATGCGACCTTTGTCCACGCTTTTGTAAGCTGCGAGAGGGACAGCGTGGTTTGTGTTTTGTGCGCGCCCGCCAGGGCGATGAAGTGGTATTAACATCCTACGGACGCACCAGCGGGATTGGCGTGGACCCTATCGAGAAAAAACCGCTCAATCATTTTCTTCCCGGTAGTCAGGTATTATCTTTTGGCACGGCGGGTTGCAATTTGGCCTGCAAATTTTGCCAAAATTGGGATATGAGCAAATCGCGGGAAATGCACACGCTTGCCCACACAGCATCACCGGAGTATCTGGCCCGTTCGGCCAGGGAACTCGGTTGCAGTAGCATTGCGTTTACCTACAATGACCCGGTGATCTTCCACGAGTATGCAATAGATGTTGCCGCCGCCGCCCGACGCCTGGAACTATGCACCGTGGCCGTAACCGCGGGCTATATCAGCCCTCAACCGAGGCGAGAATTTTTTGCAGCCATGGACGCTGCCAATATTGACCTGAAGTGCTTTTCAGAGGATTTCTACTACCGGCTTTGTGGCGCACACCTGCACGACGTACTCGACACACTCGTTTACGTAAAACACCAAACCCGGGTCTGGCTGGAGATCAGTACCCTGCTGATACCAGGGCACAATGACTCCACGGATGAAATTAAATCGATGTGTGAATGGATCTTGAGCAATCTGGGTCCCGATGTACCGCACCACTTTAGCGCCTTCCATCCCGACTGGAAAATGCGCGACACGCCTCGGACACCGATCAGCACTTTGTCCCGGGCCAGACAGATCGCACTGGACTGCGGACTACATCACGTTTATACGGGTAACATTCACGATCCTGTCGGTAGCTCAACCTATTGTTCAAACTGTGGCAAACAGCTTATTGAGCGCAATCGCTATGAGGTAGGTGAATGGCTTTTGGATGCAGGTGGGCGCTGCCTGTTCTGCCGATCACCGCTGGCCGGTGTATTGTCACAGGTCTAACTCATGCAGAGGTTTATGACTTAACTTACGCTTCAATCGCTTTTGTATTGAATAGGGAATCATCTTCTGCACGATCGACAAATACTTCCAGTTTCCCAGCTTAAGTAGCGCTTTTAGTAACCGGATTTTCAGCAAATTTGGCTGTAATCGCCGTGGCACCGCGAGAAATTTATCAAACGCATTTAGATCGAGGGACGTCATCACCTCCCGCCCCCTTACACCTGTCAGATAGTCTCTGGCATATAAAAAATCCCGGCTTAGCAATCCCGGCTGACCGCTCCAGTTAACCGGCTGCTCGATACTCTGCAGTTGTTGTTTTACTTCGCTAAGCTGCCGTAACACATTATCTGTTGAGTCCTTATAGGCGTAAATAAAGCTCAGGGGGCGGTGCATCATTCGCTCGGCGAAGGCACCGATATCGGGAGCCATTACCGCCAGGCCCTGTTCCAGGCAATGAGACAAAGTGTAGCTGTAGGACTCGGCCCATCGCGCCGGAAACCAGACCAGGTCGATTGCATTTTGCTTTAATAACGCCGGGATGTCTTGGTCTTCGTAGGGCCCCATGGGCTTTACACTTTCGTCCAGCTGACGGTAGGCCCTGCCGAACAGGAGAAATTCGAATGCCAGCCCCAGTTCCCGAGCCATCATCGCGCAGGCCTCCAGTCGATCGGCACCTTTTTCCTGGTTCAGCATACCCAGTACCGCTACCCGCAGTATTCCGCCGTTGCCGTGTGCGGGTTTTACTGGTGGATAGGGCACCGCTTGCTCCCAATCCGGATGAAAACACTGCCGGTAAGTCGCCCGGGGATAATGTCCCCGATAGACGTCCACCACAAATTGGGAGGGACAAAAAACAACCTCTGCTCCTTGCAAAAACGCAGTTACAAGCGGTCGCCACTGCTGCAAATTCATGCACCATGTTGGCAGGTTTGCGTGCTCCGGGAGTGACTGCTCGGTAATATTCTGCAAAAAGAAGCCATTGCTGTCACTCAAACTAGCCGAACCATTGATTAGTTTAAAATCATGAAGCGTGACGCAAAAAGGCACTTCCAGTGCCTCCGACAGTTGCCAGAAGCGCTCGTCAAAACCCGACAAGTGATGAAAGTGCACTCTGGAAAGCTTCAACCTGCGCAACAGGCTCACAAGATCGTCATAGTGCTTCCGCTGGTGAAAATACCAGCGCCGGTCACCCAGACTAAGCATGGTAAAGTCACCGGGTTGACTTTGCAGGGTGGCTATCTGCGCCTTTGCCTCGAGCAACTGCTTTAGCTGGCTCAGGTGACATTGGACACCTCCGCCGAGATCATGACTGACGAACAACAGGCGTATTTCACTCTCCAGCTGATTTTCGGGGTGGGTGTGCATATTAGTGTATAAACCGCCGCAGCCCCAGCCTCAAGCCAGACTTGCGATATAACTGCGCCATTTTTCTGGTAATCCGCCAGCTGATTGAATGATGAATGGAATCCAACTCCCGCTGCAGTACCCAGAGAGACTCACTATCCGGGGGCACGTTCTGCGGCGCCCCACCTTGCCGCCTGTACCAGTTTTGATAGCTGTCTCCAGAGTCAGGGCATGCATAAGGATCGGGGAAGCGCTCCGCCAATTCCTCCCGATAGCGGTACAAAAGCCGCTCCGCCGGGCTGATTTCATCGCCATTGTCATAGAACTGATAATGACAGGGGGCCTGGCCAAGTTGTTTCTGACCCATTTGCTTGCATTGTTGCAGGTACCAGTTTCGCAATTGCAGCAGTACCGGGCTGTGCTCGCCATAAACCTCCAGCATGACTTTCTGCGCTCCACTATCCAATCCAGAAAAATGGTAGAAGCACAGAGGGCGCTGGTTGATCTGGATGCCGGATGTGATGTCGCCGGTTGCTCTGCGGTGACTCAAGTTCCAGGTTGATACATTGCATTGCGGCTCCCGCAGAATGCCGATGTCCGGAAAAAATGCCAGTGCAAGGTCGACCCACTTCTGATCGGTAAATAGGCCACTTTGCTTGTCATCAAAACAAAAATCTCGCAATCGTTCGCTCCACCAGTTAACAAAGCTCATTCCCTGCGATGTATTTCTAACAGCCAGAAAACCTAGATTAAACACCCCGTACTTAAGACAACTGACTTCATTATCGAGAACTGCTGAATATGCCTGCTCCGGTTCGGTCAAGTGTGGCGTCAGCAATATGCTGTGTTGATTCAGCGCCTGTTCAATCAGGTCTACATTAGAAAACAGCGCGATATCAGGGTCGAAAAAGATAACTTTATCGGGATCAAATCGGCGAAAAATTTCTTGAAAACCCAGCCCCTTAACTGCAGTGCAAAGCTCCACCACGCCGCGTTTAAAAATCCAGGCAGCTTTGTTATCGATATCCAGGTCATCGAGCAGGATAAGGTGGTCAAAATCCTCCTTATCGAGATCAAAATCTTCAGGTGGTCTATCACACAGCAGGAGGTGAAACACGGCACCGGGTACGTGTTGCTTCACCGAGTGCGCTAAAACGCGTGCCTTGGGGATATAATTGCAGGTAATACTGGTGAAAAAGTGCACGGTGCATCCATTGTCGCATAAACAACAGCAAGCATACCAAAGTGTGCACATAGCGTCTGTACTGTCACGCGTGCTTTTTCAGCAAGCCTGTACAGCGGCCGACTACTGGCCCGACATGTAATCCCGAAGCGCTCTGAATTTGTGCGCCTTTGCGCTCGACTGCCCCATGAACTCCAGTGCGCCAAAGGACCCCCATAACGGCGAGGGTTTAAGAACAAAGCTGTAATGAACAAACAAACCGCCACCGGACTCCGTGGTCCACATGCTGAGCAGCTCCCTGTAAGCGTCATACATGCGCGCATCCCGGTTGGCCCTTACTCCCTTGGTCCCCAGGAACTCGTTAGCATCCCAGCCCGAGCTTTGCACGATGTGTTGCCCTCCCTCATAGGTTATAAGATCCAGGTCATATCTGTCTGCCACGGCTTTACTGCGCTGAATGTAGTATTGCAGACTATGATTTTGATAGCTCGGGTCCTCATAGTCGGGCCTGTCTCTGGTAATGCTGTCGCGCGCCTGTTTTAGAATCTCAGTCACAGTAATGGAATCTTCAAGACCATTATAAGCGGCCTCGTTTAATACCTCTCCCCCAAAATAGGCACCCAGTGCCAGTGCCTTAATGGTAACGCCATGGGGGTTGATGGCAGGGTCACTCATGGCGGCCATCATGCTCTCATTAAGGTCAGGAATAGCCACGAAGCCTGCTACCAGCGGAATTAGCCGAGCCTCATCCCCCGCAAATTCATCATTGAAGATTTTTACCATTTCCAACGAGCGTTGCACCAGAAATTTCCCTCCCGCCAGCATTGGGTCCGCATCCAGCCCCAGGGTCAGACCATTGTCGATCGCCCATTGGTATTGTGGATAGGGGCCCGACCCGTTCCAAACTTCATTGGATAGCTCAAGATAAATGTTCAGGTTTGACTTCAAGGTTGCTCGCACCAACTTAGCCAGCTCTCTCATGTGCTCGTCAGTTGCACCGTGCTGTATGTTCAGCCAGAGATCGGAGTTTGCCTCGTTAGCTATCTGGATAATATATTCATAAGCTACACCGCGATTGTTACCCTGGCTTTGGTCTGTTGTCTTGCGGCGACTGGACCACCCCTTGGAGCAACTGCCATCAGTAGCATTGACCAAATTATCACAGGGGTAATCTCCGCCATTAATCTGAAGCATCTGGGCGAAACGTAGCGGCGAGAAGGGTCTAAGCCGGTTAATGAACTGGGGATAGAACGGGCTTTCCTCGTGTGTATTTTCGTAGCCTGGCATTATAAAGTGAATGTCATGAATTGGGTCTGAGGGACTGGATTCGAGAATCTCCAGGAATACTCCCTCTTTCTGTCTCGGGTCCACCGCCACCTGATAGCTGCCGCCGTCGTTAAAAATGAGATCCTCGGTATCTCCAAACAGTGCGATAGTTCCTGTCCCTTGAAAGGTCAGGGTGTAATTGCCAGCCGGATAGTGCCCATCTATCTCATCGTACATTATGGTGGTGACAATCTGAGCTGGAAGCCCGCCACCTGGGTAAAAGGGAATTTCGGTGGGGTATCCGTTGGGGCTCATGGGTATTACCACCCCACTGTCCCAGCTGTCATCACGCGGGTAGTTATTGGGTATCCATGTCCGAGATCGCTTAAAGCCATCGACAAAAACCAACTGCGATGCGTAGGAGGATACCCAGCTCACATTGGTGCCTATTTCGGCCCTATCGGTACTAACACCCAGTGTCTGTCCACAGCCCGCATCACCGCGCTCGAGGTCGTCTCTTTGTCGATTCTTATTGGACACCCTCTTTTCATAGTTTGGCGGTTTGAGGTCGATAAGCTCTTCAATCTGTAGGGTGATCCGTTCAAGTGTGTCACTCACATCCGGGATAAGCCACACCAGCGTACCGTTGATGAGTTGTGCCACCTTAGTCGTAGCCAGTTGTTTCTCATCCGTCATTGTGGTGTAGCAGGAGAGGTGTAGTACCTGACCATCCAGTGCTTCGTAGCGAAATCGCTCGCTCTCTGTAAATATGATGCTGCTACTGGCGTGAACAAAGGGAAAGAATGTGAACAATGCACAAGCTAGCATACAGGACAAAGAGAATTTGTAGCTTGATCGGGAACATGAGTGAGAGGAGACATGGCGTTGGCGGCTCATTATAAGTCGGCCTCTTGGAGGGAACATAACCTGTATAGAGCGCCGAAACGTTTCAGTCAATCATCAAGAGCGAACTTTGAACACAATTTTCTTCTGCGGCCACTTTCCTGCCAAAATTTTACGCGTAAACGTCGCGACACCCGTGAGAAGAGCACCCAGCCTGCCAGTTTTTGATCGACTCGGGTGACGTTTTGTTGGCCGCCAGAAACATTTTCAACACGCTGCTAAGCGGGCTCCCGTCGGGTAACAAGGTATAGCGCACAAGCAGCAGACCCGGCCTCTAAAATCATGGCGCCCAGAGTATAACTGCCAAAATCACCATTCATTAACCCCAGCGTTACCCGGGGCACTGCTAATCCAGCGAAGCAGAACAGCAGGGCGATGAGTGACGGTCGACGCATGCTCTTCTGCGCGGCACCCAGTGCGCACAAAACACCGATCGCTGTCTGCAGACCACCGTACATGGCCTGTAATTCAATAGTCCCGGTGATACCGGAGGCGGACACGCCAGCCACTTCTGACAAATACTGAGGATGAACCAGGCAGTAAAGGCCATAGGGAATAAACAGCAGGGCCTGAAGCCCCAGAAAAATGCTGGCAATCATTGTTTTCTCCATTTCGAATTATTTTGGGACAAGGGCAATGATACGCAAAGGACCACCGGAACCACCACCAATTTTCATCGGCAGCGCGATCAGGCTGGAGCCAACGGGGCTTAGCTGCTCCAGGTCAGTCAGGTTCTCAAAGCCCAGAATATTGTGTTTGCCAGCAATCCGATGAACAATGAAGTCTTTGGACTGCCCGTAGTCAATTGACGCGGTGTCAATTCCAATGGCCTTGACTTGCCTATCCTGAATTAACAGCTGTGCCGCCGCCTCGCCGAATCCTGGAAAATGCAGGTCCGACGCATCGCCTATTTTGTCGCTACCAAGGTATTTTGACCTATCTGTCCACAGCCGGCTGTAATCGGTTCTCATCAGCACCATAGTGCCCGCGCCTATCCGTCCATGGACTTTCTCGAACTGCTCAACATCTGTTACCGATAACCTGTAATCTCTTTTTGTGTTCACTTTTGCGGATACATCGATCACTATCGCCGAACCGAAAAACCTGTCTATCGGTATCTCATCCAGGCTCCATCCCTGCTCGGCGAAGTGCACCGGTGCATCTAAATGTGTGCCACCGTGCTCGGGCGTAGAAAAACGGTTGGCCGAATAGAAGTAACCTCCATCGCTCATGCCAAAAGACTCGCTCTCTAATTCAAATCCTGTGCGCTCAGTAGGCCAGTAGATTGTATTAGCGTTATAATTGTGAGAGAGGTCAACCAAGTTGAATCTGGTAAAGTCTATAGGCTCTGCCAGAGCCGGCGAAGGCATGCACGAAAACACAAGTAAAAAGCAAAAAGCCCTCATCGGTAATCTCCTGAATACGATTCAAACACAAATCTTCGCCGTCCGGTTTACCCCGGCGATTGGCTCGGGCATTGGCAATGCACTGACAGTGTAACAACGGCGCCAGCAGATGACAGCACTTCCGCCAATTGTTGATGCCCATCGGCGGTGGTATGCTGCTATCAGGCGCTTATCCGCATGCATCAATTTACCAATAGCGCTCGGGTATTCCCACTGCTGCGAATGAGAAACAGCCTTCGGGGGTGCCTATTCAGTACCTGCTAGCGGGTCATCAGGTGTGCTCGATCAGGACCCGTAATTACTTTAACCGAAC
>JABHWT010000482.1 GCA_018657645.1 Halieaceae bacterium
CGACCCCGATACCCGAGCGGATAAGGGGCGTAAATATCTTTACAAAGAACGCGGGGAATGAGTAACCATCAATATAGGCTGTCTCATCAATTTCTCTGGGCACACCTGACATAAATCCCTCCAGAATCCACACCGCCAGTGGTACGTTGAACAAACAGTGTGCCAGTGCTACGGCAATGTGGGTGTCAATCAACCCCGCTGCAGAGTACAACTGGAAAAAAGGCAGGACAAAAACAGCCGGTGGTGCCATCCTGTTTGTAAGCAACCAGAAAAATAGATGTTTATCTCCGAGGAATCGATAGCGAGAAAAGGCATACGCCGCAGGCAGCGCCACGGTCAGCGTGATTAGTGTGTTTAGCACAACATAGATCGATGAATTAATATATCCTTTATACCAACTCGGATCGGTAAGAATTATTCTGTAATTGTCGAGAGTGACGTTCTCTGGCCAAAAGGTAAAGCTCGACAGTATTTCCTGGTTGGTTTTAAGGCTCATGTTAAACAACCAGTAGAGCGGGAGCAGAAGAAACAACAGGTATAGTGCAACCACTACCCATTGGATCAATCTTGTCTTGTGTCGTGCCACAGCGTTTTGCTGGGCATCACTGGTTGTCATGATCCCGGGCTCCCTGCGGCGTCATCAGTGCTTGTCATAATCGTGTAGAAAATCCAGGACAATAGCAGGATGATCAGAAAGTAAACCAGAGACATCGCCGCAGCCGGACCAAGATCAAACTGCCCAATAGCCATTTGTACAAGGTCAATAGACAGAAAAGTTGTTGAGTTTCCTGGTCCGCCACCCGTTAGTACGAACGGCTCAGTATAAATCATGAAAGAGTCCATAAAACGCAACAGAATAGCTATCAACAAAACACGTTTCAGACGCGGCAATTGAATGTTTAAAAACACTGCCCAGCGCGACGCGCCATCGATACGCGCCGCTTGATAATAGGCATCTGGCACGGCCACAAGACCGGAATAGCACAACAATACAACCAGGCTGGTCCAGTGCCAGACATCCATTAGAATAATAGTAAACCACGCATCAAGGGGATTTTGCGCATAATTGTAGTCCAGGCCCGCCCCGGCCAGCGAATAGCCCAACAAACCGATATCGGCCCGGCCAAATATCTGCCAGATTGTACCGACCACATTCCAGGGTATTAGCAGCGGCAGTGCCATGAGTACCAGACAAACAGACACCATGGGGCCGCGCCTTGGCATGCACAATGCAACTGCAATGCCCAATGGAATTTCTATTACCAGAACAATTCCGGAGAAAGCAAGATTACGCAACAAGGCATTATGAAAGCGCTCCGAGCGCAACACTTCCTGGAACCACTCCGTACCTACCCAGAAAAACTCGTTGTTACCAAAGCTGTCCTGTACCGAATAGTTCACCACCGTCATTAGTGGAATCACTGCACTAAATGCTACCAGCGCCAGCATGGGCACCACCAACAACCAGGCTTTGTTGTTCCAGCGTTTCATCCCCGAGCGCTACTAAGCAAAACGGAATCCTGGTATATTTTTACCCTCTCGGGATGAAACGACATGTGCGGTGATCGTGGCACCGGCCTTCCCTCTTGCAGCATCACTTTGAGTTTATGCTGTTCCAGCTTTACCTCTACAATTTTGTAGCGACCCAGATTTTCTACGCTGCATACAGTAACAGGCAATCCATTGTCAGATTCAGTTTCCTCGGTCAGATCGACATATTCTGGCCGGATACCCAGTTCCAACCCTCCTGCTGCGGGGCAGTAGCTCTGGTCCAGTGGTATTCGATGGGCTCCGACGATGGCCGTTTGATTATGCACCTCACAGGGCAAAATATTCATTCCCGGAGAGCCGATAAATCGTCCCACAAAAGTGTGCGACGGCGAGTCAAATAACTCTTCAGGCGTACCGATTTGTAGAACTTCTCCCTCGCGCATGACAACAACCTTGTCTGCGAAAGTGAGCGCCTCTGTCTGGTCGTGGGTTACATAGATCATGGTGTGGCTAAACTCCCGGTGGACCTTCTTCAACTGCGCTCGCAACTGCCATTTCAGCGCCGGATCAATAACGGTTAGGGGTTCATCAAACAATATGGCATTGGCATCGGTACGCACCAATCCTCTACCCAGAGAAATTTTCTGCTTGGTGTCCGCTCCAAGATTTCTGGCCCGCTTGCCTGCGGCAGCTTCCAAATCAAGCATGGCTAATACATCGCCAACCCGCCTATCTCGCTCGGGCTTCGGTATATTCTGGTTCCTTAATGGAAAAGCCAGGTTCTCAGCAACAGTCATAGTTTCGTAGACCACTGGAAACTGGAATATCTGAGCGATGTTGCGTTTCTCGGGAGGCAACAACGTTACATCCTGACGGCCGAAGATAACTCTTCCACGGCTGGGCCTGACAAGCCCCGAGATAACATTGAGCAAGGTTGTTTTACCACACCCGGATGGCCCGAGTAGGGCATAGGCCCCACCGTCATGCCACTCATGTTGAATTGACTTGAGCGCATAATCCCTCTCGAGAAGTGGGTTCTTCATATAGGAGTGCGCGACTCCATCGAGAATTATTTTGGCCATGTGCGCCTAGTCATCGAATACTATCCTCTGGTGCCTGCGCAAGCTTCCCGTCTCGGTAAAAGAAATAAAACGTTTCCGGATTGAGATAAAGCTGAATCTCCTCTCCCTGCCCAAAAATGTGAATACCGTGTACGAGAGCTACCCAGTGGCAGTCGGCAAAGTGAAAGTGGATGAAACTCTCCGACCCGGTAATCTCGCTCACTGTTACGGTGCCAAGTATTTCCACACTATTCTCGCCATCTCTATTGAGACTGATGTTATGCGGTCTAATTCCAACCTGATATTCAGTGTCGGTCAAATCATTGGCCTGGCTTCCCAGAGGCAGAGAGTATTCACCCAGATTTAACAACGCACCCATTTTCGTTACAGTACCGATATTAAGTGGCGGGTCGGAGAACACCCTGGCGGCCGTGATGTCTCGGGGATTATTAAAAACCTCAATGGTCGTTCCAAACTGTCTGACGCGTCCCTCGTGCATCACAGCTGTTTTCCCCGCCAGTAGCAGGGCCTCGATAGGCTCTGTTGTCGCATACACCAAGATAGCACCTTGCTCTGAAAAGAGCTTGGGTAGATCGGATCTAAGTTCCTCGCGCAGCTTGTAGTCGAGATTTGCTAAAGGTTCATCCAGCAGCACCAGCTTTGCACGCTTGGCCAGTGCCCTGGCCAGTGCGACTCGTTGCTGTTGCCCTCCCGATAGTTGCTCTGGTGTCCGATCCAGCAGGTCAGTTATCTGTAACATCGCCGCCGCCCTTTGTACCTTTTTTATTATCGATCTTGAGTCCACTTTTAAGACTCGAAGCGGTGAAGCGATATTCTCAAACACCGTTAGAGACGGGTAGTTAATAAATTGCTGATAGACCATGGCCACGTTTCGCTTTTGCACCGGCACACCAATAACAGATTCTCCATTAAACAGGATGTCACCAGAACTCGGCCTGTCCAGGCCAGCCATCACTCGCATGAGGGTCGTTTTCCCCGATAGCGTTGGGCCCAGAAGGATATTGATTGCATTATTAGACAGTGTGAGATTTACATCCTCCAAGGTCGCTTCACCATCTACCACCTTGTTCACCTGGATTAGTTCAAGCATTTTACATCCTTGCTGCAAACGGGCAGCCACAGTGTAAACGAGGCGACACCAGCAAATTCATTCGCTACGACAATGACAATTTGGATAGTATATAGCTTACGGTTGATTCCGGCTCATCACACAAATGAAACTGTTCCATATCCGACAGCGAAATAGTGCCCTCGCCGAGCATATCTTCGCGTATAAATTCCATCATCTTCTGCCAGTAATCACTGCCCACGACAACCAGGGGAAAACGTTTTATTTTCTTCGTTTCAACGAGGTTCAATGTTTCAAATATCTCATCCATTGTGCCAAATCCGCCGGGCAGAATAACAAAGGCTGACGAGAACTTTACGAGCATAACTTTGCGCACAAAAAAGTGATCAAACTGGCAGTGGTGAGTCAGGTAAGGGTTTAGATGCTGCTCCGCAGGCAGCTGGATATTGCATCCCACGGATTTTGCACCTGCCTCTATAGCTCCCCGGTTTGCCGCTTCCATAATTCCCGGCCCGCCGCCAGTCATCACGGTAAATCCCGCCTTGCCCAGTTGGTAGCCTACAGTTCTGGCTAATTGATAGTAATGGTGATCAGAGGAAAATCGGGCCGATCCAAACACCGTCACGCAGGGCCCAAGGTTTCTTAATGCCCTGAATCCATAGATGAACTCCCAGGCGATTCGACATATACGTTGCGTGTCTTGCCACCGACCCTGCGCGCCTTCGAGCAAACTCTGATCACGTTGCTTAATCATACTTCCCTTTCATCTATCAGCATATTCATCTCTTTGTCACTCGCTGGATACAACAGGCTGAGCCCTAGGGCACCTCCGAAAAATGGCAATCATGCTAAACGGAGCCCCAGCCTATAGTATAAAGACTAATTGACCCGTGTCGTGCGACATTTCATAACCAATGAGGGATGGTTATGCCAAGTGCGGCCCAACCTTCCGTCGGTTTTGAAAGCGACATAAACGAGGCCTCTATAACCCTGGGAGAGGCGATACACAATGATGCCTCTTTTTGCGGTACCATTGGCTGTCACCTGGCCCCAGCCAAAGCGAGCACACACCGGAAGTATCATGACAAAAATCCCAGTTCTTTTCCTTTTGACCGTCATTGGCATGCTCGTCATGGGCTGCAATTCTGCATTTCAGCAGAGCGATTATCTCCATTTAGGCGAGAAGTATGACGTTGTTATTGAGCGTGATCACTTAGGTGTCCCACATATAATGGGCCAGCAGGACGCCGACACCGCCTTTGGATTTGCCTACGCCCAGGCAGAAGATAACTGGTCACTAATCATGGACACGGTGATCTTTTATCGCGGTACAGCAGCCAGGCACAAAGGCTCCGAGGCAGCTGTAACAGATTTCCTGGTGAAGTGGCTGGGCATCTGGGACACATTGGATGACGGCTACGCAACTCAATTATCGGAGCACACTCGCCACTATGTGGAGGCTTATGCGGACGGGCTTAACTACTACGCTGCACTGCATCCGAAGCAGCTCATGCGGGGCGTATTTCCGGTAACGGGCAAGGATATCGTGGCAGGCTACATGCTCAGGCACCTGCTATTCTATGGCTTTGATAGCGTTATGAGGGAATTAACAAGCCCCGAACGCCAGCGAACTATCAGTGAAGCTGGCGGCGTGGTCATTGACGCTCTCCCGGTGGGCTCTAACGCCTTTGCCGTGGCCCCGGTGTATAGTACTGATGGCGCTACCCGCATCGCCATCAATTCACACCAACCTACCACTGGTCCCGTCGCCTGGTATGAAGCGCATATTCAAAGCAAAGAGGGTTTGAATATTATGGGAGGCCTTTTCCCCGGAAGCCCGACTATTGGCGTGGGCTTCACCGACAATCTGGCCTGGGCCGCTACGGTCAACAAGCCCGACCTGGTGGATATCTATGTACTGGATATTAACCCGGACGACCCAATGCAATATCGCCTCGATGGCCAGTGGCAGGCTCTTGAGCAAAGGGACATTGATATCGAGGTTCAGGTGCTTGGATTTATACCTTGGACAGTCACCAGGGAGGGATTGCGCTCCCAACACGGGCCTGTCATGCGCACCGAGCACGGAACTTACGCTGTGCGCTATGCAGGTCACGGTGAAATGCGCCAGGTCGAGCAATGGCTGGCAATGAACAAGGCCGGCGATTTCGATCAGTGGCGCGACGCCATGCGCCAACACCGTTTTGCCAGTTTTAATTTTGTGTACGCTGACAAAGCGGGCAACACCATGTTCGTGCATAACTCACTCACTCCCCTGCGAATACCGGGTTTCGACTGGTCGAAGTACATCCCCGGGGACGACAGTCGGCTAATCTGGCAGACGTACATGCCATTTGACAAACTCCCACAGGTCACCAATCCCACATCGGGCTATATACACAGCGCAAACCAGACACCGTTTAATGTTACCGGGGAGATGGACAATCCAGAGCGAGAGAACTATCGGCCAGAGCACGGCTTCCCCACCCGAATGACCAATCGAGCACACCGGGGCCTGGCACTGTTTGAGCAGCTTGGGCCCATCTCTGAATCCGAGTTTTCTCTTATCAAACACGATAAAGTGTATGCTGCAAACTCAAGAGCAGGGAAATTCATTCAAAGCGCCATCGACCTGCATCTCGATACTGGCACCCCGAATAAATACAGCCGGGCACAACAACTACTGCGAGAGTGGAATTTGTCTACCAGTATAGACAATAGACAGGCCGCACTGGGTGCTTGCCTGATCGGAGCGGAGTGGCTC
>JABHWT010000260.1 GCA_018657645.1 Halieaceae bacterium
CGCGAGCTGGGCTTTATTAACCGCGTATTTGAGGATCGGGAAACCTTGTTGCGAGAGGTGACGGTCATCGCCAGAGACATAGCTAGCAAATCTCCCCTGGCAGTGCGTGGCTCCAAGGAAATGATCCTCTATTCCCGCGACCATTCGGTAGTAGACGGTTTGAATTACATCGCCACCTGGAACGCCGGAATGCTATGCAAGGATGATTTGGCCGCCGGCATGAAGAGCCAGGTGGAAAAACAGCCAGCCGTATATGAAGACTGAGTTTCAGGAGTTAAAAGGATGAGGTGGTTGGCCTGGATGAGACGCCCCTGGTTGCATTTTATTGTGCTAGGGCTGGTTTTGTTTAACCTTCAGCTGTGGTTGTTTCCAGAGCCCAGGCCGGTGGTCGGACCGCTGAATGAAGCCCGTATCGAGGCCCTGGAACAGCAGTGGTTTACCAGTACCGGACGTCCGCCGAGCACGCAGCAGCTGGAGCGGATTGTCGCTGCGGAACTCGACCGGGACATGCTGTTTTTGAAAGCGCTGGAGCTGGAGGTGCATCTCTACGACAACGTGGTATATCAGCGCCTGCTCCGCAACATGAATTTTCTGCAATTGGCAGAGGGCAAAACGGATGAGGCATTGTACCGTGAGGCTCTGGAAATGCGATTGCACCTCGGGGACGAAGTAGTTAAGCGTCGCCTTATTCAGATCATGGAACAGCTCTTATTGTCCAGGAATCCACCGGCTTCACCCTCCGAGACCGAGTTGGCTGCTGAGTTCAGTCGACGCAAGACCGAGTTGCGCGAACCGGTACGCTACTCTATCGAACATCTGTATTTTACCCGCGAGCGGGAGGCGGAGATCGACTCGGTGGCGGCCACCATAGCGCAGGAAAAACTAAGTGCAGCCGCGGCGCGCAAGATGAGCTCGCCGTTCCTTCCAGGCTATGTGTTTAGTCGTCAGACACCTGATCAACTGGCGCGCCATTTCGGTGCCGCCTTTGTGATGAACCTGGAAGCCGCCGTGCCGCAAGCCGGACAGTGGGTTGGCCCCGTTCGGTCCACTTACGGTCAGCACTATGTGTTTGTCAGCGCCCTGGAGCCGGAGCGGGATACTACCCTGGAGGAAGTGCGTGCGCAGTTGCAACGGGATCTGGAGTCACAGGCACATTCGGCGGCTCTGCAGGCGGCGATTACAGAGTTGCGTAACGACTACGAGGTGAGAATATGAGTGGCTTGCGCCTGGTGGGATGTTTGCTGGCTGCGGTGTTGTTGGCTCAAACCGCCCACGCCCATCGTTTTGCACCGTCGCTGCTGAAGATGACTGAAATGACAGGCCAGCAGTACAACCTGGTGTGGAAAACACCCGCTCAGGGTACCTCAAGTACTCCGCTGCAACCGGTCTGGCCCGAGGGCTGCGAAATTGAATCTGTCAGCCCGGTTCAACGAGAGGGCACGGGCAATGTCATCAGTTGGACATTGCGCTGCACGGACCTTGGGGACGATGGCATGGTGGGCGAGACACTGGGCGTCACCGGGCTGGGTGCCAATCAGGCCTCCGCCATGGTCATGGTGAATCTTAGGGATGGCCGCAAGTACCAACAAATTCTGAATGCAGAGCACCCGCAATTCCTGGTTCCGCCCGAACCCGGTACCGGGGAGGTGATGAGTGATTACGCCCTGCTGGGTATTGACCACATCTGGGGCGGAATAGATCACTTGATGTTCGTGTTTGGCCTGTTATTGCTGGTCGGCGGTGGTTCGCGCTTATTATGGACGATTACCGCCTTCACCCTTGGGCACAGTTTGACTCTGGCACTGGTGACACTCGGATATTTCGATTACCCGGTTGCGCTGGTGGAATTTACCATAGCGGTGAGTATCTTTGTCCTGGCGCTCGAACTCACCAGGGCGGGGGGCGGTGGGCTGTTTCGGCGCTACCCCTGGTGGCTGGCGGGCGGTTTTGGCTTACTCCACGGGATGGGGTTTGCCGGAGCCCTGGCGGAGACAGGCTTGCCCCAGGACAACGTACCTCTGGCCTTGCTGTTTTTTAACGTGGGGATTGAAATAGGCCAGATCGCCTTTATCCTCGCCACCCTGGCGCTGTGGCAGCTATTGAAGCGCCCCATTTCTCCCGATTGGCAGCGTCGACTCCTGCCAGTGCCGGTTTATGTCCTGGGAAGTCTGTCGGCCATGTGGTGCATGGAGCGGGCGCTGGAAGTTGTGGGTTAGTGCTCTGATAACACAGGGTCGGTGTTATCAGGTCGATAGAACACTAGTCCGGTTTGCCTGGCCAGCGCTCCATGGTAATGAAGGGGTGAAAGGCCAGTTCGATTCCCTCCCGAATATACTCCTTGTTCTCGAGAATATTACGCCGCCTCACAAAGCGACCGCTGGACGAGCGGGTGTCAATGGCATCGGTGGCGTCCATGCCGCCGCGACTGGTGAAAACGCGCTGTAATTCGATGTCGTATATGTTGACCTGCAGGGATGCTACCGACACCTGCTGATACCAATCGAAGCCCGCGGTTACGCCGGTTCCCGGGCCCTGCAGAGACGGCTTACGGGTGACACCATCCCATCGCGCCAGGTGTTTGAGGCCACCGCTGAAGGAGGACTGTACTTCCAACAGGTCAGTGAATACGAAACCGTCCAGCTTGCCGGATTTTCTCATTTGATCGCGCACGCTGGTTATGATTTGGGCGAAGGTCTTCATGTTGATCTTGCCGGTGCTGGTATCAACCGGGTTGCCATAGGCGCGAACTGCGGTATTCCAGTGCTGCTTGAACTCCCTCTGCGGCAGTACCTTGTAGCCGTTTTCTTTCAGGTACTGGGTTATATGACCATCGATGCGCGGGGCCTCTTTTTCAAGATAGGAGCGGGAGGGGGCCCCCAGGTTGATATGGGGAATGACCACGGTCTTTATATTGGCATTGGCCAAAACATCGGCATTGATGTCGAAGGGAAAGACGCTGGGATTATAAGTGGGTGCGCTGGTGCAGGCCAGTAGACCCAGGCTAAAGGTGACTATGGTGAGAAGTCTGCCAAGTGGTGCAAATAGACGCATGATAAGTCCTAATCCGTTATAGTGGTGGGCATGGTAGCAAAATCTTCCTGAAGACACAGCGTTAATGACTGTAAAACTCCACTGGGCAGAAACAGGGCAGGGCGCCACGGTAATCGTGCTCCACGGCCTGTTTGGTATGGGCAGCAATCTTGGGGCGCTGGCGCGATCACTGCAGGCTGAGCACAGGGTTTACAGCGTTGATCTGCCCAATCACGGAAGATCGGATTGGCTTAGCGGGGCGGATATACCTGCCATGGCAGATTGTATAGGCGAGTGGATGGATCAGCGGGGTTTGCGTAAGGCCAGTTTTGTCGGCCATTCCCTGGGCGGTAAGGTCGCGATGGAAGTGGCGCTGCAACACTCCCGGCGGGTAAATGCACTGGTAGTGGCCGACATAGCCCCCGTGTCCTATGAGCCTCACCACGATTCGGTATTTGCAGCACTGGACGCGGTTTCAAGTGCCCATTGCGAGTCGCGGGCGCAGGCGGCTGTGCTGATGGCGGAGCATGTAAGCGAACAAATGGTAATCCAGTTTCTTCTCATGAGTTTGCAGCGCAATGCCGAGGGACTCTATCACTGGCGCTTTAATCTCGAGGAGATCAAAAACAGTTATGGAGCAATTCGCGCGGGACTGGGTTCGAACCGGACCTATACCGGGCCCGTGCTGTTTGTAAAGGGCGGGGAGTCGGATTATATTCTGGAGAGTCATCGCGACCCTATAAGGAACATGTTTCCTCAGTCCACCCTCAAAATCATGCGCGGCTGTGGTCACTGGCTTCACGCTGAGCAGCCGCGACTATTTAATAGCATAGTCCAACGCTTTCTTCTGAGCCCCCTGAAGGGCCACACTGAATAACCCCAGTATGGCCCGAGGCGCCTGCATTATTCAGAACTGTCCTATGGGCGGCCGGGATTTTCATCTGGCGCGGCGTTGTAAAGGTCAGTATGCTGGCCACCATCAACCCCATAGACACAAGAGCGACAACCCATGACCGATGAAGCGACAATACCCGCGGGCTATAAGCAGCTGAAAGGGGTGAGCCCGGCGGAGGATGATATCGGTCCGTTTTACTACCGCAAAACACCCGATGGACTGCATATGGGATTTAAGGCCAGGGACAAGAACTGCAATGGGCTGGGTACGGTGCACGGCGGTGTGTTGATGTGTTTTGCGGATTACGCGGCCACGATGTTGGCCCTTACCGGGGTTAAGGAGAACTGTGCCACTGTGAGTTGCACCTGTGACTTTATGGCCGCAGCGCGCAATGGTGATTGGATAGAGGCCACCGGGAAGGTGGTAAAACGCACCGGGTCCATGACGTTTGTACGCGGTCAATTGCTGGTGGAAGAAGACCTGGTGCTGAGTTTTCAGGTGGTCATGCGCCGCCTCAAGAAATCCATCTGAAGCTGCAATGTATTTCAGCCTGAGTGATATTGTGGTCCTGTTCCTGTTCGGGGGACTGTGCCTGTATTTTCTGGCGGCCACCCGGATTCGAGAATTGGCAATTCAGGCAGTGGCAAGAGCCGGGGAGCGGGACGATTTCCAGTTACTGGATCAGAGCGTGCACCTGCAGCGCTTTTCGCTAAGCCGGGATGAAGCAGGGCGCTGGCGAGTGTGGCGTCAATATCGGTTTGATTACAGCTTCGATGGCCTGGAGCGGCGTCAGGGCAATGTCATCATGCTCGGTAAAATCCTGCAGGCCGTGGTAGTGGGAGAGCCGGACAATACCCTGCACTAAATTGCCCGGTGAATCAGATCCTGGACCGGCTCACTTTTTAGCACCTGTTTCTGAGGGCGTGTTTCTCGGCTGTCAGGGTGGTTGCTATGGTGCGGCAGCCGGCGCAATGCACTTTTCACAGCTGGCGCGCAGTCATCTTTTATGACCAGGATTCAGATGGAAACCTGTAGAGTGATCAAAGCGGTATGGTAACAATTGCGGAGGCATCATTTACCCACAGAAACTGTGGATAAGTCGGTGAATAAATTGTTCAACCGAGCCCCTGAGACAGCAGCTACCGGCCGCGATACAAATTGGCTAAATTTTGCACAATAGTAAATAAAGCTTATAAAACAATAAGATAGCGCCGCATATTGATGTTCTTAATGTGAATAAGACGCTAAGTCTGTGAATCTGTCTTTTGACCCAAATTCATGTGTATAACAATTACCTGCTGCTACGGGCGGTAACTTTTGCAACTTATCGGGAACATTGGGCGTGATCTAAGCCAATTGCTAAAAAACGAACTATCACCAGAGTGCTTTCCCCGTAGTTTATATGTAAACGTCAAGCACTATTGCGCATGTTACCGAATATTTTTTATCTCGATAGAGGCACTACCTGGCACTTTGGCTCGAGGTTCTTTTATCCCCGGTAAATGCATCCCGATGTGCAGGTTTCTCGTATTTCCACGGCGCACAACTGGGGCAGGTCGGGTTTGAGCTTTTCCCATATCCAGCGAGCAATATGTTCGCTGGTGGGATTTTCCAGCCCGGGAATGTCATTGAGGTAGTAGTGATCCAGCTGGGCGTAGACCGGTTTAAAGCGTGCCTTTAACTCGGCAAAATCCATAACCCAGCCACTGGTCTCGCCGACTTCGTCCTCCACTGACAATCTCACATGGAAGGAGTGGCCGTGGAGGCGGGCGCACTTATGCCCCTGTGGCACATTGGGCAAACGGTGGGCTGCCTCAAAGTGAAATTCTTTGTAAATTTCCATCCTGTGCTATGGCTCCTGCTGTTTCTTCTCGGGTGCGCTGGATTTTTTGCTGTCCCTGCTGGCTGCAACCCAGGCCGAGCAATTTTACTACTAAAATCAACAACTTTTCATTGATCATTTTTTTCGAGCTTTTTCTCGGGGAAGGTTTGACAGGCATAATATTATCTCTATAATGCGCCTTCTCGATAAGGGGGTGATTAGCTCAGCTGGGAGAGCATCTGCCTTACAAGCAGAGGGTCGGCGGTTCGATCCCGTCATCACCCACCAATACGATCGAGTTTATACTGCCGAGGACCGGTAGTTCAGTTGGTTAGAATGCCGGCCTGTCACGCCGGAGGTCGCGGGTTCGAGTCCCGTCCGGTCCGCCATTAACTTCTTGATATATATAGATAAAATCACCAAGGCAGCTTCTTGGTGTACAGTCTGTTATTGTCCTAAGTGCAAAGAAGCCAGAGACTCAGTGCCGGTTTGCGACAGAGCCCATCACTGGCCTCTCTTCACAAACGGCTGCATCCGCACAAGTACCTCGTCCTTATCAACAAAGTGATGCTTTAACGCTGCTGCAACATACACCGATATCCGGGCGACAATGGTCCAATACATACCGATATGAAACGATAGCAGGGTTTCGTACATACTTTCAGGCGCGAGACCGAAACTACTATAGTTTATGCCATACCCCGCTACAACAATGTCCTGCTTGGTGGTTGAAGCCGCGCAGGGCTAGGCTATTAACTGCCAATTGAGGTCTGCGTCGGTTTGCCTTAAGGTGTTAACCAGAAAAACAACATACGCCGCTATCGGACACCCCCATGATTAAAAAAACACTACTGACTCTTCTTGGTCTTGTACTGCTAACTGTCGCAGTAGGCTGGTTTGGCCTCGGCAAAGAGTTGTACGAGCGTCAAAATGCGAGCTCCCCCGCAACCGCAGCGGATGATTATGCATTGCAAGATGATTCAAAAGTGCAGATTCCGGAGCAGGAAGCGCATATAACACAACCCTACAATCCGCTTAAAAACGTGTACTGGGGTGACCTTCACGTACACACGGTGGAGAGCTTAGACGCGGTGCTGTTCGGCACCACGCTTACCGTACAAGACGCTTATCGATTTTCGAAGGGTGACTCCCTACGCAGCCCCGGTGGCGAGTTAATGCAGTTGTCTCGCCCGCTGGACTTTGTCGCCATCACTGACCATGCCGAGAGTTTTGGATTGCGGACCCGCTGCAGAGATGAAGATCTTACGTTAATTGAACAGGCCAATTGCTGGCTAATGGAAACGCCGAATATTGCCGTGTTTAGTGTATTTCGCGCCATGGCGGCAGATGACGACCA
>JABHWT010000153.1 GCA_018657645.1 Halieaceae bacterium
AAACCCCGGCATGATCACGGGGTTACCGCTCTGTAGTGCGTCGAAGCTAGCCAGCCCCCAGCCTTCACTTCGAGCCATGCTGACGAAGCAATCGCCCCGTTCATGCAGCGCATCAATTATGTCTGTCGTAACTCTGGTGCCGAGCAGGTGTATGCGCGCCGGGTTAGTATAATCCGACAGCAATGTTGCTAGTGTGAAAGCGCAAGTCTCTCGAGTCGTACAGATGGAAGTACTTGTGCTGGCATTCTGGGCAATGTAGTCGATGGCATCCGTTTTAATGACCAGGCAGACATCGTCTTCTGCTGTGAAACGATCCAGGAAAGCGCGCACAGTCGATTCAATAGCCTTTCGTGTCGTCCAGGTGCCGATTGTGTAGAACATGTAGCAGTTGTCATACTGCGACATCCACTGAGGGGATTTCGGGGCGGGATGGAAGCGCCTGGCAAGGTGGGGTATAACAGCAATGTCCACCGTAACACCACTGCGGCGGCAGGCGAGTTGATTGAACCGGGAAGGTACCATCAATCCACTCAGCCGATTCAAGACTGGCACCCACGCCTCTGGCAGTCGCTCCAATTCCCAGGTGAAATAGCCGAACAGCTTTTTCCCTTGCTCAAACTCCAGAATTTCCCGATACCAGTCGGTGGGAGGAAGAGAGATTAATACGGTGTCGTAACTGATGTCTCGATGCAACAGGGCCGTCAACTTCGGAGACAGTTCAGGCTGCAGGTTGCGTAGGTAGTTGCGACGCGGCTGGTTCTCTCCCAGGAAATTGCCTATAGGTTGCCAGTTCACGGCAATGGAAAGGTCTTGCAAGCCCACAAGATACTGGCTGGTGGCATCCCCATAGCCGCAACCGGGTGACAGGGAGTAACACTTGAGCCCCGATGCGTTCACCTCGGGCAGGTGCCCAAAGATTCCAGCTCCAGGGCAGGCAAGAAAGGTTGGGCCAGTTTACATAGCGGTGTCTCGCCCTGCCGAAGGTGGTCAAGCGTCAAGTCGCCGCCGTGCACGGTAGAGAAGTCTGTGCGCTGCTGCTCCCACCACAGGTGCTGCCACCAGTGCAGTGAATAGCTGCTACTGGTATCCAGTTCGCCGACGCCCTCGAGAAAGGCTCGCAGTCCCGCCTGCGAACAGGGTACGCCAAGAAAGGAGGTTCCGGGCTCTACATGAACTTCATCGGGATAGTCCTCGGCCAGCACATGAGCGAGAAAGCACGAGTGATTGCTCCAACTACCATTGAGCTCGCTCGCGATACGATCGCGCCACCGGCGCACATACGAGGCGCCAGGTGCGGACAGCATAAGGGCGTTACACAAAGAGGGCCTCAATTGGCCACTAAGCTCATCTTTGTAGTGTGGTTCCCGAGCGATGACAAAGGGCTTTTCAAACAAGTAGTCCGGCAGGGGGCGAAGAAAAAGTGTATCGATATCCGCGTAAATGCCACCTCTTTCCAGAAGAACGTCGAGACGCACTATGTCGGCATGATGGGCGTAGCGGTAGCGGCTGGGAACCAGG
This sequence comes from Halieaceae bacterium, assembly GCA_018657645.1. GTDB lineage: Bacteria > Pseudomonadota > Gammaproteobacteria > Pseudomonadales > Halieaceae > JBALVT01. The sequence continues at coordinate 1,519 of JABHWT010000153.1, forward strand.
GTTTCATCGTAATGGGTGTCTTCAACTTTCTTTGACAGTGCCACTCGCTCCAGTGTTAGTTCAGGGCGAATCATGTCCCAGTACTCGCCGTAGGGCAGGTGGTGGTAATACAGGAAAATCTTGTCAGGTTGGATAACCTGGCGACAGGACTCGATCGCCAGGTAGTGCATCAGGTGGAAGGGTTCCAGTTGTTCTTTCAAGCCAAAGACGAAGTGGACGATTCTGGGAATTTTGGTCATGATGCTAGTCCGAACGAGGTGTGTCGGGCAGTCGGTTTTTACTATTTGAGGGAAAGCGCATACTAACATCTGCTAATCACCGATCGCTACTGCTATCGCCGATAACCCCCAGTAGCACTGGAAATGGTCTGGCCATGCGGGCCGAAGCCCTGCGTCAGGCGCTATCCGGTATGGGGAGTGTGGCAACCGTAGTCGTGCCTGTGGCCGAGCCGGATAGCGAGGGTGATGCCTCTACCCATGTCGCGCTTTTAAGTGCCTACCAGGGGGCGCGTAGCTGGCTTGCTTATCCTCGTGGGCGCGCACTGCTTGGCCAGGTGTCGCCAATGCCTCAACGGGTCAGATTAGCCTCTCCTGCGGTGGGCGTTGCTGTACTTGATCACATTGGAAAAGAGCGCTTCGATACTGTGTATATCCTGCGAAATTATCTTGCTGGCGTCGCGCTGCCGCTGCAAGTCGAAATGCCGGATTCTCACTTTGTCCTGGATATCGACGAGGTCGATGCCGGGGTTGCCCGGCAATTGGCTCGGCTAAGCGATGAAGCCGGAGACCCGGATCGGGCATCCCAGTACGAGTGTGAGGCGGATATCCTGGACCGCTTTGCACGGTTTAGTCTGCCCTGGTTCGATGCCGTCGCCTGCGCCTCTAAGCCGGAGCTCGCCTTGCTTCAGGAACATTACGCCATTTCCGGGGTTTGTATTCCCAATACTGTCTCGAGTTCTGTCCTTGTCGATTCGCGCCGGGTGGACGATATATTCAGAATGCTGTTTGTGGGCAATCTCGATTATGCGCCGAATCAGGATGCCCTATTCCGGCTACTAAGACATGTCCTACCGCGGGTGCGAGAACAAGTGGCGGATGCGAGGCTGGTCGTTGTCGGTCGCGGCGGTGATCAAATAGCCGCCGAGTACGGCTCTGATGCCGGGGTGGACTGGCTGGGTTATGTGACAGATCTGGAGGCCCAGTACCAGAGCGCATCGATAGGCGTGGTGCCATTGCGAGTCGGCGGCGGCAGCCGGATTAAAATACTTGAAGCCTTTGCCCAGGGACTACCGATTGTCGCCAGTTCCAAAGCAGCACAGGGGCTGGCGGTACAGCATGGTCGTGAATTGATGATAGCGGATGACCACGACGCCATGCTCGAGGCCATACTCCACCTGACGGAGAACACCCAGCAGCGGGATGCTCTTGTCAGGCACGCGCGTCGTTTCGTGGAGCGCGAACATAGTCCTGCTGTTGTCAGCAGGCAAATGCGAAGCTTGCTGCACTGGATAGGATAATCTGCAGCGATCTGCTAGTATGGCGCTATGCCAATTACAGCCAATACACAACTTCTTCAGTCCGAAGGGCTGGACGTTCACGAGGCCGAAGACGGGCTTATTGTATTCGATGCCGAGACGGATAAAGTGCATCACCTGAATCCCACGGCCGGTGTGATATTTGAACTTTGCTCCAGGCAACAGTCCCGGACCGATCTGGAGACGTTGCTCATCGAGCTATACGAAACAGAAGACCTTCCTCTGGATGCTGTCCGCTCCACAGTGCAGCAGTTGGCTGACGAAGGAGTCCTGACCGTAGTGGACGTCAGCTAACTTGCATGAGATCCAGTTTCAACTACTTGCCTGCCAGGTTTCACTACAATTCGAAGACCCGGACTTACGGGATCAACTGGCCTACATTGCGGTTGCGGCTGCGCAGGCACTAACACCCACCAAACAGCTTGCCTACACTATTACCGGTTGCGGTACCTATACCATTTGTGAATCTGGAGATCTGCTTGGGGAAGTCGGGAGCATGGAAGATGTTGTGTATGTTATCTACCGGCGGATTTACCAGAGAACATTAACGCGCTATGCCATGGCGGGCTGGATAGTGCTGCACGGAGGGCTGGCCAGTATTGCCGGCAGACGTTGTCTTTTTCTAGGCGACAAGGGTGCCGGTAAAACCACGTTAATGACCCATCTAATGCTGGCCGGACATCAATTCGAGGGGGATGAACTGGTGCTGGTGCGGCGAGGGACGGCAATGGCCTGCCCTAGAAGGCTACATCTAAAGCCGGGGTTTACAACCCTGGCACCCGAACTTGCCGCTACTGAAGGCTCGCTGCCCGGCAGCCGTGGTAACGACCAGATTATTAGAGCACTTGATCCCACTGATCTGGGCTATGAGTGGGCTATACCTGCAGGGGCACCGGATGAGATCATCTGGATATCGCCAAACCATGGCGGTGCCAGCACTCTGCAACCTCTTCCTGTCTTTGCGATACTTCAGCATCTGTTGAAAAGCGACATGGGCTGGGGGACAACAAGGAGCCGCTTAGTGGAGTACGCCTCAGGGCTTTCCGCGCGCGGGGGGCTGGAGTTAACTCTAGGAAATCCCGGGGAAGCTCTGACGTTGCTTGAAAAACATGCAGCAGTTGATGCGCGGTAGCAGGCGCGCGGTATTGAATTACTGGACAAATGCACTAAAATAGTCTGAATATTTTCTCATCTGGAGTATTTTTGTGTCTAAAGCAGATAATAACAACCTATTGGAAAGCGTCTCGCCCGAGCGACGTGATTTCCTGCGCAAATCAGTGAAGGCAGGTTTTGCTTTGCCGGTGGTGGGTACATTTACCATGTCTGGTCTAATGGCAACACCCGCTGCTGCCCAGGCCAATATGTCCGTAGGTTGACACTGGTTCCAACTGCCTCAGGCATCCCTGAGCTACTGGGGTATTGTTCATAGGTATCCTAGACAGCTGCATGAACTGATTACAGGTGCTTGAATTACAAGCCGTATCCGATACAATGTTCGGACAATTTTTCGTGTGAGGTGATTTTTGTGTCTAAACAGGATAATAAGAACGTACTGGAGAGCATCTCCCCCGAGCGCCGTGCTTTCCTGCGCAAATCAGTGAAGGCAGGTTTTGTCTTGCCGGTAGTGGGTACATTTACCATGTCGGGTCTAATGGCAACACCCGCTGCTGCTCAGGCCAATATGTCTTTTTGATCGCGGATTCTTGACATAGCGAAAATTCTACTATTTGCTTCGTGGCGCTAAATGCTGCTTAGCGCCTGTTTAATAGTACGCAATGAAGAGCAATACCTCGACCAGTGCATAACCCAGTTGCACCCGCTCTGCGATGAAATTGTCATCGTGGATACCGGTTCGCGTGACAACTCCCTGGAAATTGCTCGATCTCACGGTGCCACGGTCATCGAAGAGCCCTGGTGCGATGACTTCGCCTCTGCAAGAAATACGGCCTTAAGCCACGCCCGTGGCGATTGGATTCTCTATATCGATGCCGATGAATTGGTCATCGCCGACCGGTCAGCGCTCCAGTGTCTGGCACAAGACAATGCTGTCGCTGCCACGGTGCAGTTCAGGGCAGCCTCTAATCTCACCACATATCCCGAGTATCGCCTGTTTCGCAACCGTCCCGATATACGCTTTCGCGGTGTAATTCACGAAACGGTAATGCCGGATATCGACGCTATTGTTTCGCGCGAGAAAGGGCAGATAGTACACAGTGCCATCGCCATCGAACACGGGGGCTACGAGGGTGATTTGAGCCATAAGCACCGGCGCAATCACCCGATGCTGTTGCGGGCCCTTAACGATTGGCCCGAGCGACTCTACCTGTGGCATGCCCTGGGTGAATGCGAGCTGGGTTTGGGCGATGCGCATGCTGCGCAACAGGCCTGGCGGCAGGGATTGCAACGGGTTCGCACACAGGATCATCATCCTGCTCAGGCGATTATTTATGCAGATCTGTTGAGCCTGCACTTTCGGGCCAACGGTGCAGAGCTGACAGATATAGAGAGCTTACACGAGGAGGCCTGGGCAGCGCACCCGAGTGACCCCCTCATTATATGGTGGAGCGCACGCCAGCGGCTGGCGCAGGGGGATCGTGCCACCTCACGAGAACTGCTTGCCAGATTGCTGGCACTTGCGCCCGATGGCCCCGGTGATACGACGCTGTCCTATGATCGTCGCCTGTTTTCCGCCTATCCCCTGGCACTATTGGCCAATTGTGATTTCGATGAACAAAACTACGCCAGTGCCCTGAAACGCTATAGGGATGCATTGGCTGCGGACCCCGATAACAAAGAAATACGTACCAAAGTGGCGCTAACCCAGGCTCGCTTGATGGTCGCAAGCGAATGACTTCGGGCTTGCTCAGTGTCTAACCGGAGCCAGCTTCGAGTCAGTTTAAACCGTTTTTTACCGATGCTGGATGCCGCACTGGCTTCCGATTGGCAAAGGGTTTCTGCAATTCTTCACGCTCCGGATACAGAGGAAAATGAACTCCTTCGATTCCTATCCACCCATGATCTTCTGCAGCCATTTTATTGGATGATCCAGCGCGACCAGGCCTCCTCCTCTATTCCGGCCTGGCTATTAATGCAATTAATCGCAGCGATACAATCGGGACAAGAGCGACACCTAATGCTGGTTTCGGCATTGCGGGAGATAGTGGAGCAGATGGCACTCCACCAAACATCACTAGTTCTGCTTAAGGGTTTTCACTTTTCACAGGCCCTGTACGGTAACCTGAATGCCCGCCGGGTTCGCGACCTGGATTTGCTGGTTTCCCCTGCGGATCAGTCCCGGATCTCTGAACTTTTGCTTGAGCTGGGCTATCGAGACAAGCGGATCCTCCCTCCTCACCTGCATCGACGCTTAGTGCACGCCACTTCATGGCAGCGTGCGGGGCTGGAACTGGACCTGCATCACACACTGAGAGTACGGCCGGGCTACAAAATTAGTATAGATGGCCTGGTTTCTCGCGCTGTGAATATAAACATCAACGAGCTGCAAATTAAAGTACTCGCAGAAGCTGACTGCCTGTTGCTACTTCTGCTGTCGCTCAGTGGTGATGTTGAACGCGGGGTGGTACGCCTGAAGAGCCTGGTAGATATTTGGGCCTATCTGTCCCTGCACGAGGCTGACACTGATTGGCGGGGCTTTTTTAATGACAGGGAAAGCGAGGGGGTGAGAGGTCTCACCATGGCTGCACTGCGGCTGTTTATGGTGTGCCTGCCCTGTGTCTCGGCGAGGTTTTCCAGGCTCGGCGCTTTTCTCGATAACGATCATGGCACGCTCAAACAAGGTTGCTCGGCCGACTTGTTATCGGCCACTTCGAGCGCCAGACGTCACTGGTATGTGACCCATAGTTCTGCTAACAGCCTAATCTACATGGGTTGGTGGGTGTCTAGTGCCCCATTACGCTGGCTCAGTAGCTAGGCTTTCATCAAATCACAGCGGGCACGGCGGCCTACGATTTCGCTCTTGTCGTAATGAACCGGAGACTGATATTTCAGCTTGGATCACTGACGACACTCTTACTGTATTACTGTCGAGGGAGAATCAGAAATCCACTGCGAAGATACATTGGCTGCTGGCTACCAATGCCCTATTTGTGGTCGTTGAGGCGCCAGTCATAATCCAGAAAATCGATTTCGATCTGCTTGGATAATAGTAGCTGTAGGTCTTCCTCGGTCAATCCCAGGCTGTTGGCATGCTGGACAAAAAAATCGGTTAGCGAATCCAGACCCTGCCAGCCGCGCTCAAAATCTTCCCGGTACCACTTGAACAGGGATGAGACCTCAAGGAGGTCCCCATTGAGTCGGTTGCGACTGCGATCAGAGAGAAAAAGGTGTGTTTGTTCCTCCAGTTGTTTCTCCAGGTCACGACCGATGTAGGCCTCCGCCCGCAAAGAGGGGCAACCAATGCTGGCACAATTGACGGCGAAGTGTATTCGCGGCTCGTTATATCGGTCCCAACCGCGAATGATGTCGTGCTCAATATCATCCAGAGAAAATTTCTGCCCCAGCAGGGTGACAATGGGTTTACTCCAGGGCGATCTGAAAAAGCTGCCCAAATCCTTGATGGACTCCAGGTTGGGATAGGTGTCGAGGATGAGCTCCACAGTGACCGCATTGTAGGCATTAATCAAGAAGGCCAATTGATTCTGCTTACCCCACCTTTCAAATTCATCCCGACTGACTGCAGACAGGTTTGAGAGGTAGCTCCTAAGAGAGGCTCGATCGCGCGCCATACCCTGATAATCCACCACCGTAGCGCGACCACCACTCAACACCAGCACATTCTCTTTTAGCAATCGATCCCAGGTTTGATGATCGAGAGAGTCCGCCATTGAACACTGGGCCATCAAAAGCGCAGACAGCATGATAAACAGGCGCAGCACTATCGACCCAGCCGCCAAGCGTGATATTTCTCCACCCATTGCAACAACCGCTGGGGAGCGTGTGCTCGCTTCCACTCGCCGGCAACGTACTTGTTCGCCTCAGCCCAGGTGGGGTAAGTATGTATTGTGCCCAGGATCTTGTTCAAACCAATGCCGTGCTTCATCGCCAGTACAAATTCTGCCAGCAAATCACCGGCATGCTCAGACACCAGGGTCACTCCCAGAATGCGGTCCTTACCCGGCACTGTCAGCACCTTGACAAAACCGTGGGCTGCACCATCGGCCTTTGCACGATCCAGGTCGGCAATATCGTAGCGTACCACCTCGTAGGAAGTGCCCTGTTCCCTGGCCTCCTGCTCATTGAGCCCGACCCGGGCCACTTCGGGATCAGTAAACGTGGTCCAGGGGATGACCCGATAATCTGCTTTAAAGCGCTTCAAATGGCCAAATAGTGCATTGACCGCTGCGTACCATGCCTGATGTGCGGCTGTATGGGTAAATTGAAAGGGGCCCGCGACATCACCGGCGGCGTAAATATTGGGGTAGAGGGTCTCGAGGTATTCATTGGTCACCACGGTGCGATCAGTCTCTATGCCTAAATCCTCAAGGCCATAGCCATCGAGTCTGGCAACCCGACCCACCGCGCAAATCATGGCGTCAAACTCGATGCGATGCTCGGTATCCGCGTGCTCTACAATGATGAACTTGTTGCCATTGTCAAGCTCACAGCGCAGTGCCTTGTGCCCTGTAAGTACCCGCACACCATCGTGCTCCAGACTCTCCCTGGCAAGCTGGGAAACCTCCTCATCCTCTCGAATCAGGATCCGCGGCCCCATCTCAAGCTGGCTGACCTGTGATCCCAGCCGGGCAAAACACTGGGCCAGTTCACAGCCAATCGGTCCGCCTCCCAGAACCAGTAGTCGCTTGGGTACTTTATCCAGTTTGGCGAATTCATCCCATAGAGTGTCACTGGTGACATAACCGACATCTTCAATTCCCGGTAGTGGCGGAACAAATGGCCTGGCTCCAGCGGCGATCACAACGCTGCGAGTGGTCAGACGCTTCGTGCCGCCACTATTTAACTGTATTTCCACGGTCCAGGGATCAATCAGACGAGCATAGCCGGGTATCACATCGACACCCAGTCCCGTATAGCGCTCGACACTGTCGGCAGGCTCTACGGATCGAATGACGCTGTGAACACGCGCCATAGTGTCGCTAAAAGAAAAAACCGGCTCACTACTCTTTAGTCCATAGCGATCGGCGTGGCGTAATTGGTGCGCCAACTTTGCGCTGCGGATCAAGGCTTTACTGGGAACACATCCGTAATTCAGGCAGTCACCGCCCATCCTGTGCGCCTCGACCAGACTGACTTTGGCTTTAACCGTTGCACCAATATAGGCTGCTACCAGACCGCCTGCACCGGCGCCTATTACAACCATATTCCGATCAAAACGCTTGGGGCGCTGCCACCTTGCGTAGACTCGGCGGCGCCGAGCGCCGGCGAGCACCTGCTTGGCAATAACGGGAAAGACCCCCAGCAATGCAAACGACAATAGCAAACCCGGCGATAATATGCCTGACAAGTCCTCTAAGCGGGCAAGTTGGGTTCCGGCATTAACGTACACTACGGTACCTGCAAACATGCCGATCTGGCTCACCCAATAGAAGGTTGTCACGCGAATCGGAGTCAACCCCATTAGCAGGTTGACCAGGAAAAAAGGGAAAGCCGGAACCATGCGCAGTCCGAACAAGTAGAATGCACCTTCTCGTGCCACACCGTCGTTGATGGATGACAGGCGATTGCCAAAGCGATTATGAACACTTTCACGAAACAGGTAGCGGGAAGCCAGGAATGCCAGAGTGGCCCCCAGAGAACTGGCGAAGGATACAATCACAACCCCCCATCCAAGACCAAACAGGGCCCCGGCTGCGACCGTCATTATCGCTGCACCGGGAAGAGACAGCGCTGTAACACCCACATATAGTAGGAAAAATCCAGCGCCAATTGCTATAGGGTTCGCTTCTTGCCTGATTTCGAACTGGCTAATCGCATCCTTTAGTCCCTGTAGGGTGAGTAGGTGATGTAGGTCGAACCAGAAAAATGCGCCAATGAGCAACACTATTGTCGCCAGAACAAGGGCCTTTTTCATCGGGGGCGCATTGGCATTACTCATGGACAGTCGAGCCTGCTGTGTTCACCAGTGAACAATTAACCACGCAGGCTAAGAGCGACACCGTTTCGGATAAGGACATTGAAGGGTACATACATAAAACTCCGAGATGCAAAGACACCTTTCGTTCATTTGACTATCAAAGACTCCGAATGTTACATGTTCAGAAGTGGAAATGTATGTAACAATTTGTCGCAATTACTCGGCATGGTCCAGGCACTTAGCTAACAGAGGGCGACTATGCAGTTGTATGCTGAGCACGGCCCGCTTAAGGTCGTGGGGTTCCAAGCGTTGGGGCCACGCAGGTAGTGGGTCGTGCTCAGTGGACAACGTGTTCAACGCTCTCATGTGAACTCTTTGTGAGAACTGAGCATGACCTTCACGCCAGATAAGCATCCAATCGAAAATCAAGGGCGCCATAATGACGATATTTAGACGGGCTGTAATCGGACTACTCTGGATCGGATTGACTCAGGCGACAATCGCTGGGGAATCCAACAAACTGCTGTTTGGTGACACCCACTTGCACACTTCCTACTCATTCGATGCCTATCTCAATAAAAACCAGACAGCAGACCCCGACACCGCCTATCGCTGGGCTCGGGGTTTACCGGTCATTCATCCATTTAACCGGGCCCGGGTTCGGATTGGCACTCCCCTGGACTTTTTAGTGGTCTCCGATCATGCCGAGCTAATGGGTGTCATACGGGCAATAAATCAGGGCAGTGCAGATCAACAGGACCTGGGGTGGTGGGGCAATCTCAAGCGGTGGTTTGCAGTTACCCTACTCAATCGGGCCATCGAGGGTGGTGAGGGAGCCGGTGTGTTCAATTCGATACTGCCAAAGTCCCCGGACAACCCCGGGGGTGATCCGGTTGCAGATACAGCCAATGTACTTCCGACAGGTACCTTCGGCGATACTCTGGCAACGGAAACCACTGCCTGGCATGAAATCGTGGAGGCGGCGGAAAGACATAATAAACCGGGCCAGTTCACTTCATTTATCGGTTGGGAGTGGAGTTCTATTCCAACGGGTGCCAACCTCCACCGGATTGTATTCACGCCGGATTCGGGCGATAAGGCCAAGCAGTTTGTGCCCTTTGGCTCCGACCAGAGTCAGTACCCGGAAGACCTTTGGCAGTGGCTTGAAGATACCCGCGATCGAACCGGTGCCCGCTTTGTGGCCATGCCCCACAACTCTAATATATCCAAGGGCTACATGTACGCCGAAACATCTCTCAAGGGCGCGCCGATCACCGCTGAGTACGCGCGTCGTCGCATGGTTTGGGAGCCGGTGTCGGAGATTACCCAGATTAAGGGCGACTCCGAAACACATCCCGTCGTATCGCCCGATGACGAGTTTGCAGATTTTGAAACCTACCGCCACTACATTCAGCAGGATAGACAGACGTACGCCCCCACCCCGGCAGATTACGCACGTTCGGCTTTGCGATTGGGTCTGGCACTGGAGCAGAAAACCGGCGTCAATCCCTACCAATTTGGCATGATTGGCTCCACCGATTCACACTCGGGCCTATCTTCCGCTGAGGAAGATAACTTCTGGGGCAAATTTGCTCGCGATTCTACCCCGCAAACCAAACGCAGCAGCGACAAGATCGGCGGCGGAGAAGTCACCGGATGGAGCATGTCTGCTTCCGGGTTGGCTGCGGTATGGGCCGGGGATAATACACGCGAGGAAATATTTGCGGCTTTTCAACGCAAAGAGGTGTACGCAACAACCGGCACCCGGATGCAAGTACAGGTATTTGGCGGTTGGGACTTTGATCAAAGTACCCTGGAGTCTGTCGATTTTGCGGCCCTTGGTTATCGACAGGGTGTGCCAATGGGTGGCAATTTGTCAGCAGTTCTGGATACGGCACTAGAACGAGCTCCACAGATGATGATCCGTGCCCTGAAAGACCCCAATGATGCAAATTTGGATCGCATTCAAATGATTAAGGGTTGGGTCGATAAAGCGGGCGCGCAACACGAGCGGGTGTACAACGTCGCCTGGTCTGGTGATCGGGAGCTGGATGCCAACGGCAAGATTGCCGCGGTGACCAATACGGTTGATTTAAACGACGCAAGCTATACCAACAACGTTGGCGCTGAGCAGTTATCAGGGCTGTGGACAGACCCGGATTTTGACCCCCAGCAAAGGGCGTTCTACTACGTGCGAGTGCTACAAATCCCGACCCCGCGACACTCTTTATACGATGCTGTCTCACTGCAGACCGAACCGCCAGCAGAAGGTCCCCCGACGATTCAGGAGAGAGCCTACACCTCGCCTATCTGGTACACGCCAAGGGACTAGTAAATCAGGACGTTCATCAGTTGTTTTCCGACAACCAGAGTAGTGTTTTCACAAAAAGCGTGTGAGGTGCACCCCCCGGGCTGATCTAAAATAGGGCAGGCGGGAGCGTGGTGAAGGGACGATACGGATAACTGCGCGACCTGCCAGGGAAAGTCACTGCCTCAGGATGGTGGCAACATGATCGGCAATTTTGTTGCCAGCGCAGGTATTTCCCTGTGGCGTGGGATGGTAGCGATCATAGCTGACATTGTAGCCCAGGCTGTTGTGGCACGCCTGAAAAATCCCGTAAAGATCGAGATAGGGAAGATTGTTGGTGCTTGCCAATTGCGCAATGGCGTGGTGTTCGGCGGCAAATGGGTAGGTATCGAAGCTCTTGAGGTTTGCGTCCTGCTCACCAAAGTCCGGAAAGATTAGAATCAGAGTTTCGAAACCGTGTGTCCTGGACAGATTATTCAGCTCCGCAAAATACTCTGCTACATTATCCTTATCGAACTTATTAGCATCGTCACCTTGAGAGGCGGTGTTCTTATTCTTTAGCAGAGAATAATATACAAAGCGTGCCAGATCGCTCTGCTTTACCAAAGGATTTAGCGAAGATGTATTAGGTATTTTGCCGCCTTTAGCGGAAAGCCTTTGTTCGTGCAGTAGTGTCTGATAAATGCCGCCATCATCCCGCCACTTGTCATTAAGGCAATAGCCCAGAATCACCAGGTCGGGTTCGAATTGTAGGCCCTTGTCCTTTAGAGTCTCTACCTCCTGTTGGGTATTGTAGCCGCTGACGCCAAAATTCATCACATCGACATTGATTCCCTTCCGGCGCAACGATTTTTCCATCACCGCCGGATACACCTGAGTGTCATCGTTCACCCATAAACCGGCCGTTACGCTATCGCCAATCACGGCAATTCGCTGACTTCCAGCGAGTTTGTGCAGGCTATGGTTGTAGTCCCTAAAACCAAAATCGTTACTCTGACCATCGTAAGAGTAGTACTGGACGCTCTTTCCGGTGCTGTCGACATTGGGAATGGGCTCGAAACCAATTTTTGGATTTTGTGCCAGCCGCATACGCCACTTCTCGATATAGACGACTTCTGGTGCAAGCTTCATGGTTCGGACAATGAATTCGCAAAGGACAAGCGCCAAAAGAATGCTCGTGATGATCAGAATAATGTTGCTAATTGCTGTGAGGTGGCGCATTTATGCGGATCCAAGCTATAGCCTAAAGAAGTGCAATGATGTAATTCTGAGCTGACATTGGATCATTGCCCTTGTTCCAGTGCGATAGGACTGCCCTATCATAGGGTAACATTGATATAGGTACTGACAAATGTTCATCAGGATAATGTCTTGTTGGGTTTATGCGCCAAACAAACGACTACAAGCCCTGCCCAGGCGAACTAATTGCTGACGCCAATACAGGCTGCGACGCTTAATATAGAGTCCCTCATTCCATTCAGAGTCACTGGATTTCTTTCTCCAAAAAAATGGGCGCAGGGCATACTTGAGGAAGCCGTCAGTGTTCACGGCACGCACTCGTGGGTCCTGCCGGCTACGTGCCAGCAGTTGCGCCATATTGCGACCGCCATTGCCACTATCCAGGCCCAGGCTGTCCGCTCCCTGATGAAAGGTGAAACCCTCGCAGTCGCCAGGATCTGGGTTGTTGAGCGTGCCGGCAAGGGTCTTCAGCCATGAGGAATCGGTACAGATATCCAGCTCTGGTGGATGAGTGGAGGAATCAAGGTCGGTGCACGTACTGTATGTGGGGTAGTCATATATGGAGGCTAATATTCATGTAAACTGCACTTGTCCACTGTAATTACTCCAGAGAATAGATGCAGCTTTCCCTTGCAGCCACTAATTCTTCCATTTTACACCAGGAGCGGCAATGAGTTCAGAATATGTACCAGAGCCTCCCGCCGAGCGTCAGTTTGGACTCATGCTGTCCGTTGTTTGTGTGGGCCTGAGTGCCTATGGATGGTATGCGCAGTGGCGGGCTGATCTTGCCCTGGCCCTCCTGTTAGCTGGCTTGACAATACTGCCGATAGCTATCTGGTTGCCCGATGTTCTCAAGCCTTTCAATAAAGCCTGGTTCAGGTTTGGGCAACTACTCGGAAAAGTCGTCAGCCCGATTGTTCTTGGGTGTATATTTTTTGGAATACTAACCCCGTTAGCCTTCGTCTTGCGAGTATTTGGACGCGATGAACTGCGATTACAACGTAGTCCTATTGCGTCTTACTGGATAGAACGAGAGTCAACCGACCAACCCTCCGATTCTTTCAAGAACCAGTTTTAAGGTGTGAACAATGTCGTTTATTAGAGAGCTATGGGCGTTTCTGCGGGTTCGAAAGAAGTTGTGGCTGGCCCCCATTATTTTTGTAATGGTGTTGTTTGGGGCTTTGCTCATAGCCGCACAGGGGTCGGTTGTCGCACCTTTTATCTACACCCTGTTTTAGCCGATGATAATCCTGGGAATATCAGCTTACTACCACGATTCGGCGGCCTGTCTGGTGGTGGATGGTGAAGTGATTTGCGCTGCCCAGGAGGAGCGATTTACTCGTAAAAAGCACGATGCCGGATTTCCGGCAAATGCTATTCGCTACTGCCTGAGCGAGCGTGCACTAGATGCCCAGGCCATCGATTACGTTGTATTTTATGACAAGCCATTCCTCAAGTTCGAGCGCCTTCTGGAAACCTACCTGGCTTATGCACCCCGGGGTTTTCGTAGTTTCGCGACATCCTTACCTGTCTGGCTGAAAGATAAACTGTTTCAAAAAAAGGCGATAATAGATGCACTGGAGAACCATTTACATCGCGATGTGGATTGGTCTGCACGGCTTTTGTTCTCGGAACATCACTTGAGTCACGCCGCCTCGGCATTTTTCCCATCACCCTTCCAACAGTCGGCGATTTTAACAATGGACGGTGTGGGAGAATGGTCGACAACCTCGCTTGCGACGGGGCAAGACAACCAGATTACCATCGATAGGGAAATTCACTTCCCCCACTCTTTGGGCTTGCTGTACTCGGCATTTACATACTACACAGGCTTTAAGATCAATTCGGGTGAGTACAAAGTAATGGGGCTGGCACCTTACGGCGAGCCGAAGTACGCCGACAAAATAAGAGACCACCTTATTGATATTAAGAAAGATGGCACATTCCACATGGACATGACCTACTTCAATTATTGTACGGGCTTGACCATGACCAACGATCGGTTCCACACACTCTTTGACGGCCCTCCTAGAGCATCTGAGAGTGAGATTACCCAGCGAGAAATGGACCTGGCAGCCTCGGTCCAGGCAATTGCTGAGGAGGTAGTCATTAAATTGGCCAGGGGTATTAAAGAAACTACCGGGCACAACAACCTTTGCCTTGCAGGAGGTGTGGCTCTGAACTGTGTAGCCAATGGCAAATTGCTGCGAGAAGAAATTTTCGACAACCTCTGGATTCAGCCCGCATCGGGCGACGCGGGTGGGGCATTAGGTGCAGCGCTTGGAGCCTATTACTTAATGCTTGGCCACCAGCGGACTGTTAATTCCAGAGACAGTATGAAGGGGGCTTACCTGGGTCCCGAATTTGAACAGTGCGATATAGAGGAGCGCCTCACCCGTGCCGGCGCAGTGTTCAATAGATTGCCGGATAGCGAAATGATTGATACTACGGCCCGCGCGCTTGCACAAGGCAAGGCCGTTGGCTGGCATCAGGGCAGAATGGAGTTTGGGCCCCGTGCATTGGGTGCACGCTCCATTCTAGCGGACCCTCGGTCGCCGACCGTTCAAAAACTGCTGAATCTCAAGGTCAAGTTTCGGGAGTCTTTTCGACCGTTTGCACCCAGCGTGCTTCGGGAGGATGTTTCGGACTGGTTTAAAATGGATGCCGATAGCCCCTATATGCTTTTTGTGGCTGATGTAGCGCTAGAAAAACAACTGCCTATGACAAAGGAAAACCAGGCTCTGTTCGGCATTGATAAGATTAATGTACAGCGCTCAGATATTCCCGCAGTAACCCATGTTGATTATTCGGCGAGAGTTCAAACGGTTCACGATGCCACTAACCATAAATATCATCAATTGATCTCCAGATTTAAGGAACTGACGGGATGTCCATTACTGGTTAATACGTCCTTCAATGTCAGAGGTGAACCCATTGTATGTACTCCAGAGGATGCTTTTAACTGCTTTATTGCGACCGATATAGAACTCCTGGTCGTCGGCAATTGTGTTTTGATAAAAGAAGATCAAGACAAAACGCTGTCGGCAAAGTACAGATTTTCTTATGAGCTGGATTAAGAAATCCTCTGCGCTGGCCACTCCCAATTGTCTTTTGACTGAATCGGAATCCGTTTATTTAAAGTGGCTCGTTGACCACACTGCTAGTAATGTGTGGGCAACATGGGGGTGAAAGTGTGCTACTGCACCGCCTGTTCCATTTTCTCATGGCGTTTGTCCAGCTTGATTTGAAGCTTCCTGGCATCTTCGATAAGCGCGGGAATCTGGTCCAGTGGAATCGTAGTGGGAGAGATTGGCAAACCCTGATTGGGGTTAAGTGTGTTCTGCTCCGGCGTATCGCCCTTTGGTTTGGCCGCAGTGTCTGCCAGCGGCGCGATGCTTCGATTTGTATTGGTGGATACTGTGAGTTTTTCTCCGATGCCAGGACCCGGTGAAACATCGGAAAACTGCCAACTGCCATCCTCACCGCGCCAACGGTACACCGTCACTCCTTCGCCTTCCGACTCATCTGTCGGGGTTTTAAGGCGTTCCAGCTGCTGTGTTGCTACAATGTCTTTAAGGGGAAGAGACAGATCAAAATCGTCAATGGACAGCCACGGGTTCCCGTCGGGACGTTTTAGGAAAAATAAACCGGAGAGCCCAAGGATGAGCAGGAAAACAATAAACTTGATAAACAGACCCATGGATTACAATCCTAGATTGTCGACTCAGCTGGTAGAACATTAACAAAGCGGTAGCCAGATGGACAGGGGTGGCCACATCATCAACCCATGGTGGAATACCCTCCGTCTATTATAATTGTTTGACCGGTAATCCAACTGGCCTGGTCACTGCACAGAAATAAAGTGGCCCCGGCAACATCTGCGGGCAGGCCCCACCTCGAAAGCGGTGTCCTGGCCATCATGGCCTCGGTTAACTCCGGCATATCGAGCATCGGCGCGGTCATTCGGGTGGCAATCAAGCCCGGTGCCACTGCATTCACGCGAATGTTATTCGAGGCCCACTTATGGGCCTGGCTCATCGATAGCATTCTATTGCCGGCCTTGGCGGCACCGTATGCAGGTGTTAGTTCATTGCCAAAGAACGACGTTAGTGACCCCATGTTAATTACACAGGCACCGCTGGTGACCTCACTTTGCATAAGCTTGTCGATCACTGCGCTCGTCATGTGAAAACCCGACAGCAGATTAATCTCGATTGACTCTGCAAAGTTCTCTGGGGCCCACTCACCTCCCTCGGCAAATAGCAGGTTTGCTCCGGCATTGTTTACCAGGAAATCCAGTTTGCTAATAGCCTTGCCCAGGGCAAAGATTGCTTCTTTGTCCTGCATTTGTAATGGGTGGTATTCAAATCGGCTCAGGTCCACCTCATCATAATCAGCCGGAGAACCACGGGTGCCCGTAATCATTACGGAGGCACCGGCGCGCTGAAAGGCGTCTGCAATGCCATAGCCTATTCCACTGGTCCCACCTGTAACCAGAACATGACATCCAGAAAAATCAAAGTTTGTGGTTGCGGTAGCCATCTTGCGCCTCTTAAGTTAACTCGTTGTTTGGGGGAGGTCTCAGCATCCAGTGTTATGGGCTTGGGAGTGAAGGGTTCCCTTCATCGACAGTGTTTACACTGTTTTGTGTCCAACCCGATCACGAATATCTTGCAGTAATTGTTCGTCCCCAATGTCTATCTCGTACCCCTTAGGGAATGGCGGTCGAGCTTCGTAGTCAAGTTGCTCAAGGACATCAGCTTGCTGGTAGTAGCTCGGATAGGCGTGAAGTAGCAGCACTGGAATAAAAAACGGTTGCTCGGTTTCAACAGCCTCTAGCATAGGCGCTCGATCCGGCGCCGGGATATCCTGGAAGGGCCTATTAAATTGCTCCTTAGCCCGACCGGAAACGGCATCAAGTCCGGCGTCCACAACGGGCGCGAGGTCTGTCGATATGATTTTTTGCAGCACGTAATTAACCACCTCGGGCCGCCCCGCGCCAGCCAGGCCGAGTTCCTCCCGGGGGGGGACGAGTTCGTCGAGTACGGCGGCCAGCAGTTGATTGTCTTGTGTCGGCATAGTTCAGAGGTGCCTTAAGTCAGTTAGTCGAACAGGTTTGTGAGCCGTTGCTTGATCTGGTCTGCGATATAGAGCGCCAGTGCCTGGATTGTCGATGTTGGGTTCACAGCAGCGGATGTGACAAATACACTACCATCGACGATGAACAAATTCTTGACATCATGGGCGCGACCCCATTCATTGACCACCGATTTGCCTGGATCTGT
>JABHWT010000044.1 GCA_018657645.1 Halieaceae bacterium
CCCCCGCCGCTACAATGGACAATGGCAGTATCAATGGCGTCGACGCTAGTGCCCGACATCAGCCCTACGTAAAGAGTGCGGCTCATGCCTTCATGGAGCGGCGGTTAGATTGGCAGACCCCGCCAGGGCCACTTGACTCTGGTTCTGGCGAGAGGCAAGTTGCGTGGCAACGCTGCCAATTGCCAATTTGAATCGCGGTAAATCAGCCGCCGCCAGCGTCTTGGCTTTGGGTAGCTTCTTGTGAATGGTGCGCGGATTGCGGTGAACACCATTGAGCAGAAATTCGTAGTGCAGGTGGCTACCCGTGGCCGCGCCGGTGGACCCTACCGAGCCTATAATCTGGCTCTGAACAACCCGTTGGCCGCGCTTGACCTTGCGCTTATTGAGGTGAAGGTATTTGGTTACGTACTGCTCACCGTGCTGGATGAACACGTAATTGCCATTTGATCTGGTATAACCGGCCTTTACCACTTTTCCGTCCCCGGTCGCAAATACCGGTGTTCCCCGGGGAGCTGCATAATCGGTACCGAGATGTGGACGCGTTGTTTTATAGATGGGATGGCGGCGGCGCAGATTGAAGTTGGAACTCACTCTGGTGAAGTCCACAGGTGCCATAAGAAAGGCTTTGCGCATACTCACGCCCTCCTCGTTGAAGTAGCCCACGTTGCCGTTGGAGTCCTGGTAGCGGTAGGCATTAAACGTTGTACCGCGATTGGTGAAAGATGCGGCCAGAATTTCCCCGTCGGCATATTTCTCACCGTCCAGATACAGTTCTTCATACAGTACATGGATCGTATCACCCTTGCGCGGGTCGAGAACGAAGTCTATTACACCGCCAAAAATATTAGCCAATTCCATAATGATGGACTGTGACAAGCCCGCTTTCTGGCCTGCGAGGAACAACGAAGAAACAATCTTGCCACTGGCCCAGTTGTCCCGGGCCAGAGGGGAGCGCAGATCCCGCTGGCGCTCGAAGGTGGGGCCGGTGCTGGTATAGGTTACGGTCTCAAGCGGCGACAGAGTGTGACGGACGGAGAGGAGATTACCCTGGTCGTCGGGCATAAATCCCAGTGTTTGGCCTGGGAAAATGCGTTTTAGGGCTTTTCCCTGCGTTGTTTTGTGCACTATCCGATAGACGTCCCGGTCGGTGTAACCCGCGCGTTGAAAAATCAGGGACAGATTATCGCCGCTTTTAACGGTGAAATCTGTCCAGGGCTCCCCCGGGTCGTCGGTGACTTCTACTGCGACAATAGTGGCAGACTCGTCGTCGGTAGCTTGTGTGGCCGCCGGAGCGCTGGTATTGCCGGGTGGCATCAGGGCGGCGCTCTGGTGGTCAGATGTGTCGGTTTCGATATCCCCTGGGGTCACTATGGAAACCCCAATGGCCGTGCAGGCTGCAAGGGCAGCAACCGCCAGAACATGGCCTCGCTTCAGTCGCTTTCCCGCGCCAATGGCAGTGGCACCACGCTGTTTATTCGCCGCAAACACGTCCCTGGAAATTCCCCGATATGATTTCTGGCCCCAGTATATAAAAAAAAAGCGTGATTCAACAGGCAGTTACCTCAACTTCTTGTCTTAAATTGTAGTTATTTCCACTTGTAGCTAGTGCCTATCCGGAAACAGCTAGGCTATACAGTCGTCTCCAATGTCCAGTGGAAAAAGTAATGTTTACGGGGGCGGCCATCCGGATGCGCACTAGTGTGCCTCGTGACAGCAACTTAAAACTTGCATTTGGAAGGGGGTGTTGTATTGTTTGCGCCCCTTGTAAACCAACTGATGAACGAAGGAAGTGTAACCAATGAGTAGCGCATTGTTAGCTGATCTCCGCGCCCGCGGATTGATATTCCAGATTGCCGGGGAAGATGATCTTGGTCCCTGGCTGGATGGTGGTCGGCGCACGCTCTATTGTGGCTTCGACCCCACCTCCGATAGCCTGCATATTGGTTCTCTGGTACCACTGCTAATGCTGCGTCGCTTTCAGCTTGCGGGTCACCAGCCACTGGCATTGGTTGGCGGCGCCACGGGCCTGATTGGCGACCCCAGTTTCAAAGCCCAGGAACGGCAGTTAAATACGCCTGACGTGGTGGCCAACTGGGTCGATAAATTGAAGGCGCAGGTAGCGCAATTTATCGACTTTGACGCCGGCCCGGCATCTGCCAAGGTGGTTAATAACCTGGACTGGACCGAGGGCATGGATGTGCTGACGTTCCTTAGGGACGTGGGTAAACACTTCTCGGTTAATGCCATGATTCAGAAAGAATCGGTGAAGCAGCGCCTGAGCCGGGAAGGGAGTGGCATCAGTTTTACTGAGTTCACTTACCTCATATTGCAGTCCTTTGACTTTGCCCAGTTGAACAACCGCCATGACTGCACCCTGCAGATCGGTGGCTCTGATCAGTGGGGCAATATTACCGGCGGCATAGACCTGACCCGGCGGATCTACGGTAACCAGGTGTTTGGCCTGACCATGCCACTCATCACCAAGTCCGATGGCAGCAAGTTTGGCAAGACCGAGTCCGGCACTGTCTGGTTGGACCCTGGTCGCACCTCGCCCTATGCCTTCTACCAGTTCTGGTTGGGAGCGGCCGACTCGGATGTCTACAAGTTTCTCAAGTACTTTACTTTTCTCGATGTCACGGAAATTGATGCAATAGAAGCAGCCGATAACGAACGCCAGGGGCGGCCAGAGGGACAGTCCGTTCTGGCCCGCGAAGTCACGCGGTTGGTTCACGGTGAGGCGGGGTTACAAGCAGCACGCAGAATAACCGATGCACTATTTAGCGGGACCCTGGAGGCCCTGTCTGAGGGCGATGTTCTGCAACTGCGCCAGGATGGTCTCCCCTCAACAGCTATCCAGCGGGAGACTTTTCCAGAAACATTGACCCAGTTACTGGCCGAGGCTGGAATGGTCGCCTCCGGTAAGCAGGTCAAGGATGCGCTGGGTCGAAACGCGGTGACAATCAATAACCGCCAGATTGGCTGGCAGGACAACGACGATGTTTCGGCCTGCTTTGACAGCAAGTTAGCGCTATTTGAGCGCTTCTACCTGGTGAAACTGGGCAAGAAGAAATACCACCTCTTTGAAGTCGCCTGAGTTTTCTGAAGGCGGTCAAAAAACCCAAGCCGTTTCATGGGTTTAGATTTAAAATATGGACCGATACTTGAGGCGGGAAAAAGCGGTAAAAAACTTTTAATTAGTTGTTGCCTTAGGGGGCGTAGTCCGTATAATACGCATCCTCGATCAGGGCGAGCCCTGTCGAATGCTTGTGTCCCAGCGATATTAAGCGTTGTTTAACAAGAAGATGAAGACAGATGTGTGGGCACTTGTTGATGTAGTCGTCACGACTATCAGACACAAGTGACTCATAAATTCGTTAATGAA
>JABHWT010000423.1 GCA_018657645.1 Halieaceae bacterium
ATTCCCTTGCGCGCCACCGGCTTTTGTAATGTTAATCAATTGTTCGATGCCAATACCGAACAGGCCTCTCGTATCGAAGTCATACGCGGGCCCGGCACTGCCTCTCATGGTGCCAACGCGCTGCACGGGGTTATCAACGTTGTCAGTCAGGCTCCGGCCAATGAGCGTGAAAGTAGCCTCTCGCTGGAGGCTGGCCCAGATTCTTATGGCCGACTGAAGCTGGACTACAGCAATGCCGTGGGTAACAATGCTTATAGACTCAGTGTTAACGGTGCCCACGACGGCGGGTTCAAGGACGACTCGGGATACGACCAGCAAAAACTGAGTTATCGCCACGACTACCAGGGCAATGACTGGCTGGTCGAAAACTTGTTGACGGTCACCAACCTCAATCAGGAGACGGCCGGATTTATAGAGGGGGAGGAGGCGTACAAAGATAATGACAGGGTGGAGGATAACGACAACCCAGAGGCATTTCGCGACAGTAAATCAGCGCGTTTCCACTCCCGGTTCAAATGGAACCCGTCGAACTCAAGTTCGCTTAACCTGACGCCGTACCTACGCTACACCGAAATGGATTTTCTGATGCATTTTCTGCCTGGTCAGCCGCTGGAGGAGAATGGGCAAAAAAGTGCTGGAATGCAAATGACCTACTTTCGCCAGGCATCAGTTAATACAGACTGGCAGGCAGGCCTGGACGCCGAATACACGAGTGCATATCTCAGGCAAACTCAATTTAACGAGGCTGCGCAGTCTTTTTTGCGCCCTTTCCTGCCCGTGGGCAAACAGTATGATTACGAGGTTGACTCTATAATGGCAGCGGCCTTTGTCAACGGCAATTGGCAGGTGGCCCCCAACACCAGGCTTAGTGGCGGCGTTCGCCTCGACTACGTGGAATATGATTACGACAATCGAATGATCGATGGCAACACCAAAGATGATGGAACACCCTGCGAAATCCCCTGCCGCTATACCCGACCGGCCGACCGCTCCGATGATTTCAACAATTACACAGTACAACTAGGGATTATGCGGGACATGAGCGATCAATTGACCCTGGCGTTCAATTTCGCACATGGCTTTCGACCGCCCCAGGCCACCGAGTTGTACCGCCTGCAAAATGGCCAGACAGTTGCCGACATAGATTCCGAGGAGTTGGACAGCTTTGAAGTCGAGCTGCGCGGTAGCTACTCGCAAGTAGGCTTTTCTGTTGGGGCTTTTTTGATGAAAAAGGACGATGTCATTTTTCAGGATGCCGACCGTCAGAATGTCAGTGGTGCAAAAACGCGTCATTATGGTATTGAATACAGCCTGCGTTGGCAGCTCCTTAACCAATTGCGTATCGAATTGGACGGCACATATGCCCACCATCAATACGACAATAATGCCACCCCGAGAGGTGTGAATGCAGGCGATAACATAGAGGGTAACGACATCGACACCGCGCCGCGGCACATGAGTTCAGTGCGACTCGCCTGGGACATGGCTAGCAACAGCCATGCGGAGCTCGAATGGACCCACCTGGGAAAGTACTATCTGGAACCTGCAAATGGGCACACCTATGATGGCCACGATCTCCTTCACCTCAGGCTCAATCACCGGTTTAGTCCACACCTGACTGCTGGACTTCGTGTGACCAACCTCACCGATGAGAACTACGCCGACCGCGCCGACTTCGCCTTTGGTGACTACCGTTACTTCGTAGGCCAACCTCGATCGGTCTTCGCCGATATATCCATCAATTTCTAGGGGTGAGCATTATGGAATTTACTGTCTCTGCACGCGGAAAATCTCCGGCGCTACCGATTCAACAGCTCATCAAGAAGAACTTCGGCCATCTACCTGTAGAGCAGATAGAGAGCTTCTTTGGCTTCGCAGAACCCTGCACCTTGTATGGTGGAAGAGTATATACAGGCGCCGAGTTAAGTCGCTATGATTTACGTTCCCTCTATAAAATGGGTATCAACTTCAGAATTCCGCTCACCAATCACTACGCAACTGCTAAGGAATATGCCGAATGCCTACCGTTCCTGGAAAAGCACTACAGGCCCGGCAACTCGGTTATTATCACCAATGACAAGTTGGCCAAGTGGGTTAGAGCTGATTTTCCGGATTATCGAGTTGAGGCGAGTGTCATCAAGAATATCAATACTCTCAAAAAGGTAGAAAAGGCCTATGAGTTATACGACACCGTTATTCTTCCCATGGAGGCCAACGAGGATGAAAAACTCCTGCAATCGATTCCGGAGAAACAGCGGGTCATGCTGTTTGCCAATGCAGGGTGCGCAATGACCTGTCCATCAAAAATCTGTTATACCAGTGTTTCCAAGGTCAACAAGGAAGGTGACAAGAGTCTCTGGCAATGCTCACAATCCCTCAAGTCAAGAGATATTCTTGGGATGATGGATTTCGACCTGGACTACCTGCAGAGCCTGGGATTTCACCGTTTCAAAGTGCTTCGATCCAGGCCCGGTCAAATGACCGGTTTTTAGGCTATGATTCACAAAACTCTGACCCTCGAAACACCCCTCATTCTGGACGGCGGACTGGCCACCGAGTTAGAGAATTTGGGGGCTGACCTCAATGACGCATTGTGGTCTGCTCGCATTCTCGATACAGCACCGGAGCTGATCGCCCAGGCCCATCGCCACTATTTTGAATCCGGAGCGCAGGTTGCAACGACGGCCACATATCAGGCAACTCCTGAGGGGTTCACCAAGCAGGGCTATAGCCCGCAGCGGTCGCTGACCCTTATAAACAGGGCCGTCAAACTGGCCCACGAGCAGCGCTTACTCCAACCCAATGCCAGTGAACTGGTGGTAGCTGCCAGTATTGGACCCTATGGTGCCTTCCTTGCCGACGGTTCGGAGTACCGTGGACACTATGGTCTGGACATTTCATCCCTGATGAAATTTCACGAAGCGCGCTGGAGAATTCTGATGGACAGCGACGCCGATTGTTTTGCCTGTGAGACCATCCCCTGTGTCGAAGAGGCCCTGGCCCTCACCGAACTGGCCAGGCACTACCCGAAACCCTACTGGATCAGCTTCAGCTGTCGTAGCGCCAGTGCTTTATCCGATGGTAGCGATATAGAAAGCGCTGTACAGCAAGTATTGGCCAGTGAATTCCCGCCCATCGCAATTGGTGTCAATTGCTCGGCTCCGCGATATATTGCGCCACTGATCAAACGCATCCACAAACAACTGCAAGCCTCGAGGGCTTCGAAGGTAAAACTGCTGGTCTATCCCAATTCGGGTGAGCAATACGATGCGACAGAGAAGTGCTGGCACGGGCAGGCCGATATCGAGCGATTTGTCGATGCAGCAGTGGGCTGGGTTGCAGCTGGAGCGGATTGGGTGGGTGGTTGTTGTCGCACCACACCGTCCCACATTCGGTCACTCGCAGCAGAACTCGAAAAATGAGAGCTCTAATAAGCCCAAAGAATAGCCATTAGCACATAATGTGACTTCACTGCTGCGGGACTAGTGCTATGCTTAGCTGCAGACAAAAAAATAAAATCGAGGAATTATCATGGCATCAAGGTTCACCACTATCGCTCTGTGCGTAATCGCTCTCACTATAACCGCATGTAGCAAGCAGGATCAGAGTGGCCCTTCCAGCCGCCCAGGTGAATCCGCTGCCAGTTCGGCTGCGCCTGCCGTGGCAGCTGTCGATACGGCACGCCTGATTGCTGCCGATACCGAACCCGGTAGCTGGATGTCCTATGGTAGAACCTACTCAGAACAACGCTATAGCCCACTCAGAGGCATTAACAAAGACAACATCGACACCTTGGGCCTGGCCTGGTCATATGACTTAAATACCAAACGTGGCATAGAGGCGACCTCTATCGTAGTCGACGGCGTCATGTATACCACCTCTGCCTGGAGCATTGTGCATGCACTCGATGCTCGCACCGGTAACCCGTTGTGGAGTTTTGACCCCGGGGTGGCCAAGGACAAGTCGTTACATGCCTGTTGCGATGTGGTCAATCGCGGCGTGGCGGTATGGAAGGGTCGGGTATTTGTTGGCGCTCTGGACGGGCGCCTTATTGCCCTCGATGCTGCCAGTGGAAAACTGGTCTGGGAAGTGGCCACGGTCGATAGCAGCCTGCCCTATACCATTACCGGGGCACCCCGGGTGGTCAAGGGCAAAGTACTAATAGGCAACGGGGGCGCAGAGTTTGGTGTGCGGGGATTTATCAGCGCCTATAACGTAGCCGACGGTGCCATGGCCTGGCGTTTTTACACAATCCCTGGAAATCCAGA
>JABHWT010000362.1 GCA_018657645.1 Halieaceae bacterium
CGCTGGCAATTCGATCAATGGCCCTATCG
The DNA here is from genome assembly GCA_018657645.1 of Halieaceae bacterium. Classification (GTDB taxonomy): domain Bacteria; phylum Pseudomonadota; class Gammaproteobacteria; order Pseudomonadales; family Halieaceae; genus JBALVT01. The sequence continues at coordinate 30 of JABHWT010000362.1, forward strand.
CGCTTGCTACCCTTGAGACGGCCGGTAAGCCATTCTTTGCTTATACCCAGTGGATCAAACCAGTTCGAAAAATTGTGCCAGTGCTGCTCTGCTAGAATTTCTGTTGGCGCCATTATCGCTACTTGATAACCACTGCCGATAGCCTGGAGTGCTGCGCAGGCTGCCACCAGTGTTTTGCCGGAGCCCACATCACCCTGTACCAGGCGCAACATCGGGTAGGGTTTAATCAGGTCGTCTGCAATCTCCTGGCATACTTTTTCCTGCGCGGCGGTGGGCGTGAATGATAGCTTTGATAGAAAAGCGGCACGCATATCGTGTTGATAGGGCAGTGCTGGAGCGCCATCGCGCTGATGCCGGGCGCGTAGCTGGCGCAGCGATAAATTGTGTGCCACCAACTCTTCCAATGCCAGTCGAAGCTGGGCCGGGTGGCTGCCCTCGCGCAACATCTCCTGGGGAGCATCGGGTGGTGGTGCATGAAGGTATTGTAAAGCCTGAATGAGATCAAAGGAGTTGCTGCTTGCATTTGGAAGCAAGTCTTTGATATCAATGCGTTGTACGTGGTCCAGTGCCTGTTGGCACAGATTGCGCCACTGTGTTTGGCCGATACCAGCCGAAGTTGGGTAAATGGGCGTAAGGGCCTCTTCTACCCCGCCTCCATCATCCTCCACTTGCCGATATTCGGGATGGTACATTTCAAACCCACTTCTGCCACGACGCAACTGACCAAAGCAGCGTAATCTGCTACCGCGCACCAGATTATTGCGCTGGGCAGCACTAAAATGGAAGAACCGCAGGGTGAGGGTGCCGCTTCCATCTTGTAATCGTACAACCAGGCTTCTTCGCTTACCGAAAACAACATCGGAAACTTTTACTTCCCCCTCCACAACAATATCATCGCCTTCTCGGGCAGCAGCAATTGGTGTGACCCGGGTGCGGTCCTGATAGCGTCGCGGCAGGTGAAAAAGCAGGTCCTCGATCAGAACAACCCCGTGATTGGCCAGCTTCTCTGCCAGCTTGGGCCCCACACCTCTTAGCTCTCTTACAGAGAGAACCGCGATCCGGGCCATTCGAGAGTACCTTTGAAAAATGCGATATGAGTGACGAGGTACACTAGTATTCCCTCTAGCTCCTCAGGGCCTTGGTGAGTGTGTCGATAGCCTGGTGCCGTGGGAAACTGGTGCGCCAGGCCAAAGCGACAGTGCGGCGGGGAGCCGGGTCAGTGAACGGCCTTACTGCCAGGGTATCTTCTCCGTATTGCATCAGTTTGGCCGCTGACTGGGGTAGTACGGTAATTCCCAGACCACTGGCAACCATGTGTTTCAAAGTCTCAAGTGAACTGCCCTCTAGTACGGCATAGCCGTTGCAGTAATTTTCCGAAATGGCCGCTTCAAGGCCGGGACAGGCTTCGAGAACCTGGTCTCGGAAGCAATGCCCCTCACCCATCAATAGTACGTGATGGGCCGCCAGTGCGGCGGGGTTGATGGCGCTTTGTTTAGATAGTGGATGCTCGGTGGGCAACAATACCACGAAGGGTTCGTCGTATATCTCTCGAGTCAGGATATCAGTATCGGTAAACGGCAGGGCGATGAAGGCCGCGTCCAACTCGCCACTGCGCAGTTTGGGACGTAGCGTGGCCGTATAGTTTTCCTCAATGTATAAAGGCATTCCGGGCGCGATTTCCTGCATCCGCTGGACCAGGCGGGGAAACAAATAGGGGCCCACGGTGAAAATGGCTCCCACCGACAGAACTGCGCCCAGTGGATCTTTGCCGATCTCTGCCAGACTATGCAGATTCTGTGCCTCGCGCAAAACGGTTCGAGCCTGGTCGACGATACGCTGGCCGACGGGGGTGGCTAGAACCTGCTGGCGCGAGCGCTCAAACAGGCTAACCCCCAACTCCCCCTCCAATCTCTTGATCGCTATACTCAAGGTGGGCTGGCTTACATTGCATTGTTCGGCTGCTTTACGAAAGTGACCAGTTTCGAACAAAGCAACGACATAGCGTAATTCTGTTAGTGTCATAAAAAACAGGTCCGCCGACTAGACTGTCAGAATAGCCTCTACTTCTATGTCCACGCCCTTGGGTAGCGCGGCTACCTGAACGCAGGCCCTGGCGGGATATGGTGGCTGTAGAAAAGTCGCCATTACCTCATTAACCGCGTTAAAATCACCAAGATCCGTTAGCGAAATATTAATTTTTACGGCATTGTTCAGAGTTCCGCCAGCAGCATCGGCAACAGCGGACAAATTACTGAAAACCTGCGTCGCCTGGGCACTGATATCGCCCGTTACTAACTCCATGGACCCGGGAATAAGGGGAATTTGACCGGATAGCCAAACCGTATCGCCGACCTTAATGGCCTGTGAATAGGGGCCCAGTGCTTCCGGGGCATTGGGAGTAGAGATTACGGCTCTATTGCTCAATGTTTTTCTCCTTCTGTTAAGTGCTATCAGTTTGTCACTCTGATTACCCTGCGAACTGACTCTATCGAGCGCAGGCGTTTCATAATGCGAGCCAGGTGAACCCGGTTCTTAACCTGCATTCCAAGATCCACATAGGTGAACTGGTAATCCTTGTCCTCGGTGGAAATATTGTCAATATTGACATCCATGCTATTAATTCGGGTGGCTAGTACCGCGATCATTCCACGGCGGTTTTCCACCTCAATGCGGAGTTCGGCCACGTACTCGCCCGCCACCTCGTCATCCCAGCGCAAGGTCACCAGGCGCTCACGATTTTCCTTCATGTCAGCCAGATTGTTACAGGTTTCGCGGTGCACCACCATCCCCTTTTCCGGGCTGAGGTAACCTTCTATTGGGTCGCCGGGAATGGGGTGACAGCACTTGGCATAGCTGACCATAAAGCCCTCGGTGCCGCGAATCGCAACTGGATTGGGCGCACCGCTACCACGCTCTAATGGGTTTGCTTTGAGCTCACCCAACAGCTGTTGGGCGGTGATTGCCGGCAAACGATTACCCCGGGCAATATCCTCCAGCATCGGTTCGAGACTTGCATAGCCCTGGCTGGCAAGGTATTCCTTTAACTGATCGTGGTCGATGTGTTCCAATTGACTGTCAAATCCCATGAGTGCTTTGTTCAGGAGTCGTCTGCCCAGCGTAATCGAGTCATCCCAGGTCTGCTCCTTGAGAAAATGTCGGATGTTGGTTCTGGCTTTTGCGGTTACCGCGTAGTTAAACCAGGAGGGGTTGGGTTGGGCACCGGAGGCCGTTAGAATTTCCACGGTCTGTCCGCTCTGCAAGGGCTCTGACAGGGGAGCCAGGCGACGGTTGATGCGGCAAGCGACGCAATTATTACCGACGTCGGTATGCACCGCGTAGGCAAAATCGACGGGGGTTGCTCCCCGAGGCAGTTCCAGGATTCCGCCCCTGGGTGTGAACACGTAAATTTCATCGGGGAACAGGTCTATCTTGACATTTTCTATGAATTCCAGCGAGTTTCCGGCCCGCTGCTGCATTTCCAGCAGGCCCTGTACCCACAATCGAGCCCTGGCATGGCTGCCACTGGCGGACTGATCCTCGCTTTTATACAACCAGTGGGCGGCTATGCCCTTATTCGCCATATCTTCCATATCACGAGTACGAATCTGGATTTCGATAGGAACTCCGTGCATACCGATCAATACCGTGTGCAGGGACTGGTAGCCGTTAGCCTTGGGGATTGCTATATAATCCTTGAATTCGCCCGGCACAGGCTTGTACAGGCTGTGAATGCTTCCCAGTACCCGATAACAGGTATCGACCGAGCTGACGATTATGCGAAACGCATAGATATCCATAATATCTGCGAAGCATTTCCTTTTCACTTTCATCTTTTTGTAAATACTGTAAAGGTGCTTCTCGCGCCCTTTGACCTCCACCAGGTGACCCTCCTGTTCAAGGGTCGATTCAATCTGGTGGCGAATTTTGTCGACCAGTTCCTTGCGATGGCCGCGGGCATTGCGCAGGGCCGCATCAATACGCCTTGCGCGCATCGGGTAGAGAGCGGAAAAACCCAGATCCTCAAATTCCATTCGAACCGCGTTCATTCCAAGTCGCATGGCTATTGGAGCATAAATCTCTAGAGTTTCGCGGGCAATACGGCGACTTTTTTCCGGCTTGAGCACTCCAAGCGTTCGCATATTGTGCAAGCGGTCTGCCAGCTTGACCAGGATGACCCGGATATCTCGCGCCATGGCCAGCGCCATTTTCTGAAAGTTCTCCGCCTGTTTTTCCGCCAGAGAATCAAACTCTATCTGAGTTAATTTACTGACGCCGTCAACTAGTTCGGCCACGGTGGATCCAAACTGGAGGTTGATGGCCAATTTGTTGATGCCGGTATCTTCAATTACATCGTGTAGCATGGCGGCCATCAGGCTGTAGTGGTCCATATGCATCTCGGCCAAGATGCAAGCAACCGCCAGGGGGTGGCTTATGTAGGGCTCGCCGCTACGCCGAAACTGTCCGTAGTGGGCTTGTTCGGCAAAATAAAAAGCGCGCTTAACACCATTAGTCTGCTGCGGGCTAAGGTAGCTTCTCAGTGTGGTATCCAGGGCATCGAGTGTTTGCATGGCTAGCGGATGCCCCGGGGATTTTACAGGGCCTCACTAGCCTCCATGATTTCGGCCAATTCCTCCTCTGCCTCCAACTCGTCTTCGCGGGACAGGATGTCTGGGGTAACCAGACCCTCGGCTATTTCGCGCAGGGCAATGACCGTGGTTTTATCCGATTCCAGTTCAACCAGCGGGCTTTTCCCACCAGTGGCCAATTGGCGAGCCCGCTTGCTGGCTACCATGACAAGTTCAAAGCGATTTGCAACATTTTCCAAGCAGTCTTCAACAGTAACACGTGCCATTTTTCAACGATTCCTATTGGTGGGCGCGAAACACGGAGCAAGCTCCGTACCTGTGCGACATCAGTAAGTAATTAGCAGAAGCTTGGAGTCCAAGGTTTAGGATAGTGTAAATGGACCACAGCTCCCTGACCGGGCGGCACAGCCGCGCCGGAGGAACCCTGAATTATAACCCATACACCCCCGGGACAGTCCAGCGTAAATATTGCCGACGTCATCGACAACAAGCCTGTGGTTCAAATGGAGGTTAGTTGAGCAGTTCTTGTAGTAGTCCATCCAGGGGCTCAAGCTGTCGTTCGGTACGCAGTCGCTGACTGAGAATTATGCCGCTGAGCTCGTTCAGTGCAAGATCAAAATCCCGGTTGACCACCAGATAGTCTGATTCGATATAGTGTGACATTTCATCCACGGCCTCTGCCAGGCGATACTGAATGACATTGGCCTCGTCCTGGCCTCGGGATGTCAGTCTTTGAGCAAGGGCCTCACGCGACGGTGGCAGGATAAATATGGCACAGCTCTGTGGCATTTGGCGCTTCACCTGGGCGGCGCCCTGCCAGTCAATTTCCAGAATGACATCTACACCCCTGGCCAGTTGTTCTTCTACCCATACTTGTGATGTGCCATAGCGATTTTCAAATACCAGTGCGTGTTCGAGGAACTGGCTTTGCTCCAGCATAGCAACAAAAACGGCATCGCTGACAAAGTGGTAATTTACCCCATTTTCCTCCCCTGGGCGCCTGGGACGCGTTGTGTGGGAAATTGACACGCAGAGTGAATTATTCCGTTGTACAAGCGCTTCGACCAGGCTGGTCTTGCCCGCCCCACTGGGAGCTGACACAGTGAAAAGTGTACCTTTACTACTTGACATGGCTGATCTCGATGTTCCTTCGGTTGTGGGCCCCTTACTCAATGTTCTGTATTTGTTCCCGCATTTGTTCTATAAGAACCTTTAGTTCCACCGCATTTTGCGTGGTGCTACTGGCTGTGGATTTTGACGATAAGGTGTTGGCTTCCCGGTTTAGCTCCTGCATTAGAAAATCCAGCCGCCGCCCGCAGGGCCCGCCCTTGTCCAGAGTTCGTTGGACCTCCTGGATATGGGTTTCCAGGCGGTCCAGTTCCTCATCGACATCGGCTTTTTGCGCCGCATAGACCAACTCCTGCTCTAGGCGATTTTGATCGATGTCAATTCCAAGGTCGGCGATACGGCCAATTATTTTCTGTCTCTGTCGTAGCATTAACTCGGGCAACAGTGTTCGGGTGGTGGTCACTTCCTCCTGCACCAGGTGCAACCTGCCACGGACCATCGCCGCCAGCTTCTCTCCCTCGCGCTGGCGATTGTCTATTAGAGTGCTTAAGGCCGTATCAAATAGAGCTACTGCATCTAATTGTAGCTGTTCCGACGAGGGTTCATCGGCGCTACAGATTCCCGGGTATTGAAGCACTTCCATCGGGCTTAGAGGGCGGGCCTGAGGCAGGCTTTCTACAATGTGCGCCGTTGTCTTCAGTAGTTTTTCAAGTTGCACCTGATGTAGCTTCAGCTCCGTGGCTACTTTGGGGTTGGGCTGTAGACGTGCCTGACAATCTACTTTGCCCCTGGCCAGTCGCGCGTTGATCAATTCTCGGAACTTGGGTTCAAGTGAACGAAGGGTATCGGGAAGCTTAAATATACAGTCGAAATAGCGATGGTTGACCGAGCGCAATTCCAGAGTGAGAATCCCCTGATCTGTTACCAGGCTCTCGCGAGCAAAGGCGGTCATGCTATGAATCATGCGGTCCCTCGATTTATTGGGTTGGTAGTCCGTGAGTGTAGCAGTTTGCCCTTGGAGCTCACAGGGTATAATCGCTAATCAACGCAAGGCTTGGGCATCATCGAGTTAGTGAGAGGTGCGCAATAACGTATACTGCTGTTTTCAGAAATTATAGGAGTTATCCATGCAACGACCCAGCGGCCGTGGACCGGCGCAACTGAGGCCCATTAGTATTACTCGCAACTACACCCGTCATGCAGAGGGCTCGGTGCTGGTCTGTTTCGGCGACACCAAAGTAATATGTACAGCGTCGACGGAATCGAGTGTTCCACGATTTATGCGAGGGCAGGGGCGCGGCTGGGTTACAGCGGAATATGGCATGCTACCCCGTTCAACCAACACTCGCATGGGACGCGAGGCCAGTCGCGGTAAGCAGGGCGGCCGCACCGTGGAAATACAAAGATTGATCGGCCGGTCCCTGCGCGCGGCACTGGATTTGGGTAAATTGGGGGAGAATACCATTACCATAGACTGTGATGTTATTCAGGCCGATGGGGGTACGCGGACCGCTGCGATAAGCGGCGCCTGTGTCGCCATGATTGACGCGATCAACCACATGCAACGAAATAAGGCGATTACGGAGGATCCCCTGGTGCAAATGGTTGCCGCGGTTTCGGTGGGCGTGTATCAAGGTATTCCAGTATTGGATCTGGATTACCCCGAGGACTCGGGGGCCGACACCGACATGAATGTAATAATGGGTGAGTCCGGTGGATTTATTGAAATCCAGGGTACAGCGGAGGGTGCTCCGTTTGCACGAACAGAACTCGATAATATGCTGGATCTAGCCAGCACGGGTATTGCCGAGTTGATCGCTACCCAGCGGAAGGCGCTGGAAGATTAGAGCACTTTGAGGAATCCTATAGCTCGATTTCGTAGTCCATGATAACAGGGGCATGGCTGGAGAATGCGCGGCTTTTGTAGATTGCGCCGTAATCTACGGCATACTTTAGGCCCTCGGATATAATTTGGAAGTCAGAGCGCCATCCATTGGTGGACCTGTCGCCATCGGGCCACCAGGTGAACTCGTCTGGATCGGAATTGATTTCGCGGAAGGCATCAACGTAGCCGGAGCTCATCATTTCATCCATCCAGTGGCGCTCTTCTGCCAGAAAACCGGAGGCGCCACCGTTGCGGTCGCTGTCTTGTACATCGGCGGCGTTGTGTGCCGTATACCAATTGCCGCAGATGACATACTCCCGGCGCTTGTTACGGATTTTTTGCAGGTGGCCCTGGAGTTGGGTATAGAAAGCCGATTTGCGCTCCTGTTGCTCCTGATTATCGCTCTCTGCCCGAGGAGCAAGCAAGCAACCCACACTGAGCGTGTCGTAGTCTGCCTGAATATATCGCCCCTCCATGTCAAAATCTACAAAGCCTAGACCGGTCATAATGGCCTTGGGCAGCTGCTTGCAGTAGATGGCCACACCATTTTCCTTGCCCTCTACGTCGTCGAGAAAATAGGCGTTATATTCCTGGGGGAAAAAGACATTGTCCTGCAAGTCATACTCCGAGCACTGTAAATCCTGAATGCAAATGAAATCTGCATCCTGCTCGATCACCCAGTCATAAAAACCGTTTTTAGCAGCGCTCTTAATACCGTCCGCGCTGAAACTGATGATCCTCATTCGTAGCCCCTTATTATTAGAGCGTGTATGATACCCGAGCTTGTCGCAGTGGAATATACCAATTCATGGGTTGACCGCCTGATCGGCAGTGTTTTGTATTGTTCTCCATCATCATCGCTATTGATTATGGTTCCACCAGGGGCAGATAACTGTTAGAAACAGCGATGAATATGACAGTTATACCGCATATCAGGCGCTTGGGGAACACCAAACGCAACCATTTGAGCCGGAAGATGTCATGCACAGCTATCAAACAGAGTTTATAGAGCTCGCCCGCCGCCACAATGTTCTCACCTTTGGTGATTTTGTATTGAAATCTGGTCGAACAAGCCCCTACTTTTTTAATGCTGGAGCATTTTCCAGCGGTGCAGCATTGGCGGTGCTGGGACGATGCTACGCGAGTAGTATTATAGAGTCCGGGCTTCAGTTTGATATGCTGCTGGGGCCAGCCTACAAAGGTATTCCGTTGGCTGTGGCTACTGCGATAGCCATGGCTGACAATCATGGCCTCGATGTACCCTTTGCCTACAATCGGAAGGAAGCCAAGACACATGGCGAAGGTGGCATCCTGGTGGGTGCACCCCTTAAGGGGCGAGTGCTGGTTGTTGACGATGTGATAACAGCGGGAACTGCAGTACGGGAAGTTATAGCCATGATAGAGGGCACCGGGGCTGAGCTGGCGGGTGTAGTTATCGGTTTGAACCGGCAGGAGAGGGGTGTTGGAGAACTCTCAGCCGTCCAGGAGATAGAGCAAAGCTATGGCGTTGATGTTTTGAGCATTACCTGCATGGATCACATTATTAGCCACCTGGAGGCAGAGGGGATCGACTCTGAAGATGTCCTGATTCACATGCGGGCCTACAGGGATCGGTACGGCGTGTGATCTTGTGCAAAGGCCTGAGAAGCTTTATATTTTGAGAATGTGGACCTACACCCTACCAGCTATTAATGTCCTAATAATGGCATTTTCACTTAGCCTCCCCCCAAGTGCCGTGGCGAGAGAGATGTATCGCTACGTCAATGATAAGGGAAATGTAGTTATTGACTACCGAATTCCGTCAGAGTATTCGAACGCGGGTTATGAGGTTCTCAACAACGACGGTTTTGTGGTCAGGGTTGTTCCTCCAAAGGCCTCTGCGCAAGAGGTTTTAGATCAGGAGGATAGGGTACAATTTGAAGTGGATGTGGCAGCAGAGCAAGAGCGATTGCGTCGCTGGGACGAATCTCTGTTACTACGCTACAGTACCCTGGAAGACATAGAGGCCGCCAGGGATCGTACACTACGTGAATTGCGAGTTCGGGTTAGTATTTTGGAATCTAACACTCGTTCACTCATCAACCAGGTAGAGAAATACCAGGCAGATGCGGCAGATGTTGAACGGAGTGGACAAGCTGTAGGAAGCCAACAACTGCAGGCAATGAAGTTACTACAAAGTCAAATAGCAGCAACGGAACAGTCTATTGTAGACCGCGAATTGGAAATAGAAGAGGTGCAAGCGAATTTTCGCAAAGACCTGGATCGATTTACTTTGTTGCTCGAGACAGTTGAATTGCGTCGCAATTTGTCAACTAATACGAAACGCTAGAGGCGGCTTTCAACAGGCTGCGGGTTTTCAGCTCACCCGGTTTGACAGTGCCTACTGTATTGCCGATTGTCCCGGTATCGGTTGACCAACGGCCTCGCGAAAAAACCCCAGCTTTAATTGTTCCCACTGTTGTGCCCAATCGGTGGTGGGTGGTCTGCTAAAACCGCTTCGAACGTACTGGGAAATACGACCTTCTGCGGCGGCAAGCAGTAAATTGGCGGCAGCAGACAGAGGAATTGTCGGTCGCAGACCTTCCGTTATTTCAGCCTCTCTAATAATTTGCTTAAGCTGAAGCTCCAGGCGATCGAACAATTGGCTAACACGTTGATGCAATCGGGGAGATTCTCCGGCCAGGGCATCGCCCGAAAGAATTCGGGTAATACCCGGGTTGCGCTCCGCGAAAGCCAATAGCAGCATCAGTATTTTTTCACAGCGTTGGCTGGCGGTGGGTTCTTCGTTCAGTATTTTACTGATGCGCGAGAAGAGAGTCTCCTCAATGAACTCGATCAGCCCTTCAAACATTTTGGACTTGCTCGGGAAGTGTCGGTATAGCGCAGCTTCGGAGACACCAACGTGACGAGCCAGAC
>JABHWT010000081.1 GCA_018657645.1 Halieaceae bacterium
CTGGTGTTCCTCGTCACTCATACTGTAATATTCAGCGAGTCGTCAAAGGTCACCAGCAAGACGCGCTTTCGCATGCATAGTGGTGCTACGTCAAGAAAACGCAACGCAGCGGGTGACTTTTGACGGCTCGCCCGAAGGGAGTCTCCCAATTTGCCCGCTGCCGCGTTACAACTCTTGGCAAGGTGACCTACATTCCCTGCGAGCTGCGTCGGAGTGCCGCACCACTCGCAGCGAACAACTTGGGAGGCTCTGAATGCTACAGTATGAGTGACGAGGTACACTAGCGTCAGGTATTTCGCTATAATTTAACGTTTGGTTTAACAGAGTTCGATTTCCGTTCATGGAGCTGATAAGAGGCCTACACAATTTGCGGCCGAGACACCGCGGTTGCGTGGCAACTATCGGTGCCTTTGATGGTGTGCACCAGGGACACCAGGCGGTGATCGGGCACTTGCTGGAAAAGTCAGCAGAGCTGGCGTTGCCCTCGGTCGTTATTGTGTTTGAACCTCTACCGGGAGAGTATTTTTCTCCGAAAATGGCGCCGGCTCGGCTGATGAGCTTCAGGGAAAAATTTCGGGCGATCGAGGCCCTGGGCGTAGACCGCATTTTACGAATTTGCTTTACCGCGCAGTTGCAGACAATGCCTGCACAGCTGTTTATTGATAGTATTTTTGTCGAGGGTCTGGGGGTAGATTATATCGTCCTTGGAGACGATTTTCGTTTCGGAATGGACCGCAAGGGTGACCTGGCACTGGTGCGGGAGCAGGGCCTGCGCTATGGTTATGAAGCTGTTCCCACACCTACCCGGTCTTTTTCGGGTGATCGGGTAAGCAGCACCCGCATTCGGGAAGCATTGGCCGACGCAGATTTTGAGTTGGCTGGGGCATTATTGGGACGGCCGTACAGCATGTCGGGCAAGGTGGTTTACGGCCGACAACTAGGGCGTGAAATTGGTGCTCCCACAGCTAATTTGGGTTTGCATCGACTAAAGGCCCCACTGTCGGGTGTGTATGTGGTTGAAGTGTCTGGAGCTGGCTTGAATCGAGCCCAGGGTGTCGCCAATGTGGGAACCCGACCTACAGTGGACGATGGGACCAGGGCCAACCTGGAAGTGCATTTATTGGACCGTGAACTGGATTTGTACGGTGAGCGGCTAGAGGTTGTTTTTCGGCATAAGCTCCGGGAAGAAAAAAAGTTTGACTCGGTGGATGAGTTGAAAACGAATATCGCCAGAGATTTTGAGCGAGCGCGGGCCTGGATAGGCTCGCTGTAACAAGGACAAGAAAGCGGGAATATGAGCAATTACAAAGATACACTGAATTTGCCAAAGACGGCATTTCCTATGAAGGCCAGCCTGGCCCAGCGTGAGCCGCAACGGCTGAAACACTGGGATAAGCTGGGTCTCTACCAAAAAATCCGAGAGGAGTCTGCGGGGCGGCCGCGTTTTATCCTCCATGACGGCCCGCCCTATGCCAACGGTAGTCTGCACGTTGGACACGCAGTCAACAAGATTCTGAAGGACATTATTGTCAAGTCCAAGACGCTTAATGGCTACGATGCACCCTATGTGCCGGGCTGGGATTGCCACGGCTTACCGATTGAATTGAATGTCGAGAAAAAGGTGGGTAAGCCTGGTGTAAAGGTTACGCCAGCGGTATTTCGAGAAAAGTGCAGAGATTATGCCGCGCGTCAGATCGATGCCCAGCGCGAGGACTTCATCCGTATGGGTGTTCTGGGAGATTGGTTCAACCCCTACCTGACGATGGACTTTGCATTTGAGGCTAATATTGTACGCACGCTGTCGCGCATTATTGACAATGGCCACCTGTATAAGGGTTTTAAACCAGTACATTGGTGCACGGATTGTCAATCGGCCCTGGCGGAGGCCGAGGTGGAATACGAGGACAAGATGTCCCCGGCGATTGATGTCGCATTTACTGCCCTCGACCCAGCTGCCATTTGCGCGGCCAGCGGCAGCGATTATAGTGGTGAAATTGCGATCCCTATCTGGACCACAACCCCGTGGACAATTCCGGCAAACATGGCTGTGTGCCTTCACCCTGATCTCGACTACGTTGTTATTGAGGCTAATGGGAAGGCACTGGTAGTTGCAGCAGCATTAGCCGAGGCTTGTGCGGCACGTTACGGCCTCGAAGTCGTGGACATTGTGGGGCGTTGTAAGGGTGCCGCTCTGGAGAATTTGCTGTTGCTGCATCCTTATCTGGATCGTGAGGTGCCGGTTGTTCTGGGCGACCACGTGACCACCGAAGCGGGTACGGGTGCAGTGCATACCGCGCCGGCCCATGGTCAGGATGATTTTGTAGTGGGCCAGCAATATGGTTTGGAGGTTCATAATCCGGTGGGTGCTAATGGTGTCTATTTGCCCGATGTCGAGCATTTTGGCGGGCAGCATGTCATGAAGGCCAACGCCGCAATCGTAGAACTGTTACAGAATAAAGGTGTATTGCTGCATAGCGAACAGTACCGGCACTCCTACCCCCATTGCTGGCGGCATAAGACGCCAATTATTTTTCGCGCAACGCCGCAGTGGTTTATCAGCATGACCCAGAATGGGTTGCTAGGTGGGGCCCTTGCTGCAGTAGAGCAGGTCGAGTGGCTTCCTCAGTGGGGTAAGGCCAGGATTGACTCCATGCTCAATAATCGCCCGGATTGGTGTATTTCCAGACAGCGTACCTGGGGTGTTCCGATTACCGTATTTATCCACAAAGAGACAGCTGCTTTGCACCCGGACACTTCGCAACTCATGGAAACAGTGGCAGGGCTTATCGAGCAACGCGGCATAGAAGCCTGGTTTGAGCTGGATGCGGAACAACTGCTGGGAGAGGATGCGAAGAACTACGACAAGGTAACCGACACGCTGGATGTATGGTTTGATTCCGGGGTGACCCACGCCTGCGTCCTGCGTCAGCGCGAGGGCTTGGGAGCGCCGGCCGATCTCTACCTCGAGGGCTCTGACCAGCATCGCGGTTGGTTCCAGTCGTCGCTTCTTACGGGCATAGGCTCTGATGGCGAAGCGCCCTACAAAGGGGTGTTGACTCACGGATTTACAGTCGACGCGGATGGTCGCAAAATGTCCAAGTCTCTGGGCAATATTATTCCTGCGAAATCAGCCATGAATGATCTGGGTGCAGATGTGTTGCGCCTGTGGGTGGCAGCCACGGATTATCGCGGTGAATTGTCGGTGAGCGATGAAATATTCAAGCGCACTGCGGATTCATACCGAAGAATACGTAATACAGCTCGCTTCCTGCTATCCAATCTCAATGAATTTAGACCGGACGTGGACGCCCTGAATTTTTCTGAAATGTTGTCGCTTGATCGATGGGCAATCGACCGTGCAGCAATGTTGCAGCAAGAGATAATCGATGCCTATGAATCCTACCAGTTCCACCTGATTTACCAGAAGCTGCACAACTTTTGTGCCAATGACATGGGTGGTTTCTATCTCGATGTAATCAAGGATCGTCAATACACTACGGCGGCAAATAGTAAGGCGCGACGGTCGGCGCAAACCGCGATGTATCATATTGTAGAGGCACTGGCGCGGTGGGTGGCCCCCATTATTAGCTTTACGGCTGAGGAAATATGGGAAAATATCCCCGGGCCGAGGGCAGATTCAGTATTTCTTTGTCAGTGGTACGACGGACTAAGCGCCTTGCCGAAGGATCAGGAAAAGGGGCGCGATTTCTGGCAGCAGATGATTACTGTCCGTGCCGCTGTAAATCGCGAGATGGAAGTTCAGCGCGGCGACGGCGTGATCCGCGGCTCCCTGGATGCCGATGTTACGCTATTTTGTGAGGCGGATTTAATGGCCCGGCTCAATTCCCTGGGGGATGAGCTGCGGTTTGTGTTGATTACATCCGCTGCCACTCTGGCTCCACTGCAGGATGCACCGGATGCAACACCCGATACCGAGGTAACCGGATTGCGCCTGCAAGTTGTATTGTCAGAACACGAAAAGTGCGAGCGTTGTTGGCACCGCCGAGCGGATGTTGGACAAACTGCAGCGCACTCGAACTTGTGTGGTCGCTGTGTGGAAAATATCGAGGGAGCCGGTGAGCAACGTGAATACGCCTAATGGTTTGTTGGCCCTTCGCTGGTATGCGTGCGCACTTGTTATTGCGGTGGCAGACCACTATACCAAGGGCCTGGCCAGTACCGGTTTGGTATACGGGCGGCCAATGGAATTATTGCCCTGGTTCAACCTGACATTGCAGCACAATACCGGTGCCGCGTTTAGCCTGTTAAACGACGCCGGCGGCTGGCAGCGTTATTTTTTCAGTGTTGTCGCCATCGGCATCAGTGCATTCCTGACGGTCTGGCTGTACCGCATGCAACGGGGCCACCTGTTGCTGGCAATTAGTATAGGTTTGATTCTCGGGGGAGCCCTGGGTAATTTGTGGGACCGGATGGTTTTGGGCTATGTGGTCGATTTTATCTCCGTTCATTACAAGGGTTACTATTTCCCCGCTTTTAACCTGGCCGATGCTGCTATATCAGTCGGTGCTGTCGGTATGTTATGGGACAGCTTTCTGACGGACGATCACTCGGACGACGCGAGAGTGAACTCCAAATAATGGATATACACCTGGCTAATCCGCGGGGTTTTTGTGCCGGCGTGGATCGCGCCATCGATATCGTAAATCGAGCTCTGGACGTATTTGGCGCGCCCGTGTATGTGCGTCACGAGGTTGTGCACAACAAATATGTGGTGCAGAATCTGCGCGACCGGGGCGCCAGGTTTGTCGACCATCTCGACCAGGTTCCCGATAAGGGCATTGTTATCTTCAGTGCGCATGGCGTATCTCGGGCTATCCGTGCAGAAGCTGACCGCCGGGGATTGAAAGTGTTTGACGCGACCTGCCCCTTGGTAACCAAAGTCCATATCGAGGTGGCTCGTTACAGTCAGCAAAGAAGGGAGTGCATTCTGATTGGTCACTGCGGACACCCGGAGGTTGAAGGAACCCTGGGTCAGTACGACAAAGGTTCCGACGGCGACATCTACCTGGTAGAAAATGAGAAGCAGGTGTCGCAGCTCAAGATCAGAACACCCGAGCGCTTGTCCTATGTTACTCAGACTACCATGTCCATGGATGATGCCGCCGGTATTGTCGACGCTCTTCGGGTGCGCTTTCCTTTGATTCAGGGACCCCGCAAGGATGATATCTGCTACGCAACCCAGAATCGCCAGAACGCGGTGAAGAGCCTGGCGACCCGCTGTGATCTGGTGCTGGTCGTTGGCTCGCCTAATAGTTCCAACTCCAATCGACTGCGGGAATTAGCACAGCGCAGCGGCGCGCAATCTCATCTGGTTGATAGGGCCGAGGATATCGATCCCAACTGGCTCAAGAACAAGCAACAGGTGGGAGTGACGGCCGGAGCCTCGGCACCGGAAATCCTGGTGCGGGAGGTAGTGGATCGGCTCGGTGAATTGGGTGCCGATGTTCTGCACGAGATCAAAGGGCGCCGTGAGGACATAGAGTTCTCACTGCCTCGAGAATTGCGTTTGCATGTAGAGAGTTAAAACCCCTTCTTTTGTTAGTGGCGAAGTCATCCAAGGCCACCATTTTTCTCCAAATACCGCCATTTACTGGCTATGAACCCGGGTTGCTATAGTCTTGTCACAGCAAGGAGGCGTGCTGTGGGACAGTTTTTTTTAGCGAGGCGCAAACCAGGTTTTACCCTGATCGAACTATTGGTTGTTTTGTCAGTGGTGGCGATAATACTGTCGGTGGCGGCACCGCCCCTGCGCCAGTTGCTTCAGTCTAATCTTCTTCGCACCGAGACCAGGCGTTTACTGGTCGCGATAAACCTGGCACGCAGTGAGGCCATTGCCCGCAACCAACCCGTCAGTTTATGTCCCTCGTCTATCGCAACCTCGGGCCCGGCTGTTTGTTCGGGGAATTACGCGGGAGGCTGGATGGTTTTTTCTAATCGTGACCGGGATCGGACGGTCGATGTAAGCACCGATGTTGTGATCGAGGCATTTGCCGGCTTACCAACGGGATTCACCCTGACTAATAGAGCGGGCACTAGAGACGCTTCCGAGTTGATTACCTACCTACCCGATGGTTCATCGGGTAGAAATTTGACCCTCAAGATATGCTCTGGGTTTAGCGCTGCGGCAGCGTCGTGGAGTGTGGTAATGAGTCGCGTGGGTAGGCCCAGGGTCGCCAGAGGGTGGGGTGAATGTCCGACGGGATAAACCGCAAAATGCAGCGATGGGTCTCGGGGCGGGCTCGTGGGGCACAGGGCACCCATTGGCACCTGGGCGGAGCGGCTTGTCATCGACAAGCCCAGGCGGGATTTGGAATGATCGAGGTGCTGATAGCAGCGCTGGTGTTCTCAGTGGGTGCCCTGGGGATGAGCACTGTGCAGATTACTGCAAAGCGAGGTAACTACGAGGCCGCCCAGCGCTCCGTAGCGACGAGTCTGGCTCGGGATATTCTCGAGAGAATGCGTAGTAATCCATCCGAGCTCCCCCAATATGCAGTCTCCGAACTGGGCAGTAGGCTCGCGCCATCTACCGACCACTGCACAACCCAGATCTGCTCGCCGGGACCCCTGGCACAACGGGATCTGGATGAATGGAACGAGTTTCTAAGTGGTGATCTGGAGGTTGCCACCCCTGCGCGCTCGGGTTTGAGTGCGGGTGGTCTGCTGGATCACCGCGCCTGTATTACCCACGCTGCGGGCCTGGTCACTGTAGCAATAGCCTGGCGGGGAGCGACCAATATGGCGAACCCCGACGCATCGACCTGTGGTCAGAGCAGTGGCCTCTATGGACCGAATTACACCCTGCGTCGGCTACTGTTATTAACGACTTATATCGGGGGTGTCTGAGTATGCTATTAGGAGTGCGGCAGCCATGCCTATGAGAACGAACGTTAGTAGGCATACTCTGTGTGGCAGCTGTAAAGGTTTCTCCCTTGTGGAGCTCATGGTTTCGATTTTGCTTGGGTCGTTGCTGTCTATGGGCATGGCGAATATTTACCTCGAGAGTAAACGAAATTTTGAGGCCGAAAGCGAGGCAGCTCAAATACAGGAAAGCGGTCGTTTTTCGCTGAACTTGCTCAAAAGGGAACTGATGATGGCGGGCTTCTATGCAGGCATGCCCTCGGTGGCTGGACTGGCTGCAAGCCCGGTCGCTGTCGACTGCGCCGGGACGACATGGGCTCTGGATACCAGCGTGCCGATAGATCTAATTAATGAGTACAGCCTATCAATGGTAACCGTTAACGGCACAGAGCTAACCTGTCTCTCAGCATCGGAGGTGAAACCGGGAACTGATATCTTTTCAGTAAAGCGCACAGCCGGAGACCCGACATTGGAAAATGGCGTATATCACCCAGGCGTAAAGGGAGCAGAGCAGACTCAATGGTACTTGAGAATTCAAAACTACCAGGACCTGCCGAGCTGGCTATATGTTGACGCCGGGGGCTTTGATTCAGGCGACATTGGCGTTGGCAGTAAAATTAATTATTGGGAAATGTATGCCCGCGTTTTCTACATTCGAAATTACTCTAACGCCATGTCCGATGGTGTCCCAGCGCTGTGTGTAGAAAGGTTGAATGGCAGCGCAATGGCGACCAGATGCCTTGTCGAAGCAGTTGAAGACATGCAGATAGAGTTTGGCATCGACACAGATTCAGATGGCGTACCTAACCAATTCAAACAAGCGCCAACGGCGAGTGAAATGGGAAATGCAGTGGTGGCAAGGATATTCCTGCTAATTCGCAGCGTTAACGAGTTGACGGGCTACACCAATACCATGGCCTACCGTCTGGGACAAAAAAAGGTGAAGGCACGGGGAGATGGGTTTCTGCGCAGGGTTTTTAGCGCGACGGTTCAAATGCGTAATGCGACATTGCCGGTACATCAGCGGCGCGAGGGAGTTGCCAATGAGACATCATAACAGGAGTAAATGTGCTGGAGCGGTATTATTACTGGCAGTGATCTTTGCCATGTTGCTGGCGATGATTGCTGGATCCGTCATGCAAATCAGCATGTTGGAATTTCGTATGGCAGGGAATGATCAGTTTCTGGAACAGGCCTTTCAGCGCGCTCATGGCATAGCGTCTGCAATATCGGAAAAAGCCGCTTATTTTCCTGTTACGGGCGGTATTGGATACACGATTTGCAATCAGGTAAGCGCAGATTCGAACTGCGATGCCAACATTATCGCGCTCAATCCAGCAATAGATACAGCAGAAGATGGGGTTAGCGTGAACTACCGGGTTGAACGTAAGGGGCCCTTTGTAATGGAGAGCTTGCCGTTCAGACTCTCACAAAACGCCGTCACCAGCAGCGTGGCATTCGATGTGGCGCTATTTGAAACCAGGGTCGACGTGGATGGAAGTGATATTGGCCTGGGACGGGCTTCTGTGGCGCAGGGCATGGCTTTACTAATAGATAACTCGGTGCCCTAGAACTATGAAAGTTGAGATTTATATTCTGATCATATGTGTTGCGGCGGGAACTATGAAAACTGCCGCCGATGATATTGATATTTATCTGGATAGTACATCAAACCCCGGAGCTTCCTATGTGCACCTTACGCTGGATTACCAGTCCGGTGTTTTTGAAGGTCTCTGTACTTATGGTGATTCTTGTCTGCCGCCGTTTATGTCGGCACAAACCTATGACAATCTCGGTCCTCATGCGGCGTCGGATACCATAACCCGCTACGATGCTTTGGTGGCGATTATGACCACAATTATTGATAATCCGTTGTTTGGGAATGTCTACATGTCGCTCCTTATTTCCAATTCGGTAAATGGCGGGACGGTACTGGAAGGTTATAAGAAACTAGGCGATCGCGGCGCTGAATTGATCGCCACAATGCGTCAGATTGCCGCTCCTAAAAATAGTAGTGAGGCGCATAGACTGCAACCCAGTGAGACCTACTATGAATGGTACCGGTATATTAATGGCGAGGCTGTCGAAAACGGGACCACGACTGAAAACAACTTTGGTGAAACGAATTTTCCCGGCTATGACAGGTCCATAATCACCGGGGGAACATACATACCGCCCTTCATCGATATCAAAGCCTGCACAAAATTCATCTCAATACTGATAGCGATGAATGGTGCAGATCAGGATGGCTCATTGAGCAACCAGATTGCAGCGGATATGTCAGGGTCGGCGTCGCTTTCGTTCGAGAATATGATGAAGTACATGCACGACAGTACATCGGATCTAGTCTCTGGTATCGAAGGCGTTCAGCACCTGGCGAAAAGTGTGATTATTTCAAGTTCCGATGGCGCAGCGGTTACGCAGGGTTGGGTCAGAGCTGGCGGAGGCGAGTCTTCGCTGGATATTGACAAGCCTGCTCAAGTAGAGCGCGCCTTGCACCTGGCATTTAGTGAGGTGCGCAGCACAAGTAGTACCTATATGCCCGCTTCGGTACCCCTTAGCGCATACAATCGCGCCGAGTCACTGGACAATCTGTTTATCGCCCTGTTCGAGGCCCGATCAACGCAGCGTTGGCCGGGCAACATCAAGAAACTCAAACTAAAGGACACCAATGCGGATGGTATGTTTGACCAAATTGTTGATGCGGTCGGTGATCCAGGCTTTGAATCCTCAGGTCCAAATATGGGGCGCATTCGATTTAGTGCGGTGACTTTCTGGACCGATCCGTCGGCACTTCCACCCGGCGATGGTGTGGCTATACCCACTATGGCTGACGGTAGGGTGGTGGCCAGAGGCGGTGCTGGTCAGAATATAGTTGGCTTCCTTGATGATGGTGTTCACTGGATAGGCTCAAGTAACGGTGGTGCTGATTCAGGCTTTGGCTCCAGACAGATTTACTTTGAACCAGATTCAATTACAAGCGGTGCAAGTAATGCGCTTGTAGATTTCAACTCAGACCATCGCACTGCGACAGCGCTGCAAAATTTGTTGGGCGCATCGACAGTTAGGGGCGCACAAGATCTTATTCAATGGGGGCGCGGAAGCGATGTAGACGATGAAGACGGTGATGGAAATAAAACCGAGGCGCGGTCATGGATATTTTCGAACGTCCTTCACTCGCGGCCACTTGCCCTGAATTACGGAGCCGTTGGTGGCTATAGCGAGGGTAACCCCAATATCCGTTTGTTTTTGGGGACGGGAGATGGAATGTTTCACATTATTGAGAATACCAGAATTGATGGAAGCGAATCCGGTCGGGAGGTACTGGGGTTTTACCCCAGAGAAATGCTGGCCAATATTGCAACGCAAAGAATCAATACTGAGTCGAGTTTTAAGATGCGCTACGGCGTAGATGGCAGCCCTGTGGCATTTGTCGTCGACGTCAACAATGATGGCAATTTGAATAAGCCAGATGGTGATGAGGCCTATGTCTATTTCGGTCTGAGGCGAGGAGGTTTCAGCTATTACGCTTTGGATGTGAGCGATCCTACTTTGCCCCCTACACTTAAATGGAAAATATCACCCACTACCGGGGGTGACTTTGATGGTATGGGTCTTACTTTTTCCGTTCCCGTAGTTGGGAAGGTGAAATATGGGGGCCACGCCAGGGATGTACTGATCTTTGGCGGAGGATATAACGGGGGCTGGGATTCGAACTATACAGCCAGGGTGGGTAAAGACGCAGGCGACGAGGATGATGTCGTTGGCAACGCTCTGTTTATAATCGATGCGCGAACAGGAGAATTGATCTGGAAGGCGGTGAACGGCTCGAAGGTTGCTACGGACAACACCTACTATCACAAAGATCTAACGGATAGCATCCCTTCAAGTGTGACTGCATTGGAAAATGGGAACGGTATTGTTGATCGCCTTTATGTCGGTGACACCGGTGGCGCAATTTGGCGCGTGGATCTGCCGGAGGGCTCCACACCGGAGCACCGGAAAAATAATTGGTATATTTCCAAATTTGCAGAGCTGGGAACCGATGGCTTGACCACTGATCGCAGGTTCTTTCATCCGCCGGATGTAGTGAGAACTTTCGATGACAATGGAAATTTCGATGGTGTGCTGATCTCAAGTGGAGACCGAGCCCATCCCAATGACCTCGATGTCGTGAATTACCTTATCTACATTAAGGATCGCAACACGGCAAGCGGAGATCATACGGTTAGATTTCGCGCGCCGTTAACTATTAGCAGTGCACACCTGCCCGATCAAACTTCGTGTATAAACGGAGACGAAGGCTCTGGCAATTGCGCAACGTCGCTGCCCTACGGTTGGAAAGTAGAGCTAAAAGATGAAGGTGAGAAGGGGCTGTCGACGCCGATAGTGGAAGCAGGCAGAGTATTTTTGTCGACGTTTTCTCCTGCCTCCGGGGCAACCGACTGCATACCGACAACGGGGCAGGGGTCTGTTTACCTGGTTAATTTGGCTGATGGCACAGCGGTTTACAATAATAGGCGGCGCTACGACATTGGTCCCGGTATTCCCCCCGGTGCGTTGGTAGTTGGCAATGCGCTTTTATTGCCGGGTGGAGGCATATCTGTCAATGATTCAGACGGTGATGGAGATTTTAAAATTGAAAAACTCATACCTGGTCTGGCTGGGGGGCTGTATCGAGTGTACTGGCGCGAACCGGGCATTGATGACCTCTAGGGCACGTCTGATTAACTCGGTAATGGCTCAGCGGAGTCTCTGGTGTGCACTGGCAAGGCGCAATGCGGGTGGGTTTACTCTGATTGAGTTAATGATTGTTGTGACCATCGTGGCAATAGCAATGACATTGGCGGTACCCGCGTATCAGGAGCATATTAGAAAAGCCAAGCGGACTGTAGGGAGAGGTGAACTGCTGACTGTTCTTGCCAGGCAGGAGCAGTTTTTTGTCAACAACAAACAGTATTCTACCCTTTTAACCAATCTGGGCTATAGTGCGAGTCCCTATGCGATTTCCTCCAATGGTTCGAAAGTTGCGGTTGATGATTCGAACAGAAGTTATTTGATTACTCTAACCAACGCTTCGCCCACTGGTTATACGCTGAATGCAGTTCCACAACTGGCGCAAGCGACCGATCGGCGCTGTGGGACATTGACCATAACGTCTACTGGGATCCGGTCCCAAAGTGGCATGGCTTCGGCCTCGGAGTGCTGGTAGATTGCGTCAGAGGTACACTAGTCATCCAGTCCGAGCTTCTTCATCCTATAACGCAGACTGCGAAAACTCACTCCCAGTAATTTTGCAGCGTTGGTTTTATTCCAGCGCGTGTCCTCCAGGGCCTGGTTGATAAGACTGCGCTCAATTCCTTCAAGATAACCCTCCAGGTTGCCTCCGGCATCATGATTTTGTAGTTGCTCACCGCTACCAGGGGTCGTTTCTGTTTTTGCCTGTGCGTTACTAAATTGCAAATCGTCGGCCGATATAGGTCCGCCCTCAGACAGTGCCACTACCCGCTCCAGCATGTTTTCCAGCTCCCTCACATTACCGGGGAATGCGTATGAAGTGAGTGCCGAGACAGCTGAGTCATCAAGTTCTGGTTGTTGGCGGTCACCCGTGGTATTAATACGCCTCAGTATTGCTCGGGCCAGTTCTGGAATATCCTCTGCGCGCTCGCGAAGCGGTGGGACATGTACATCGATAACATTGATCCGGTAGAACAAGTCACTGCGAAAATGGCCTGCGGAAACCTCCGCGGTAAGGTCCTTATGGGTAGCGCTAAGAACCCGAACATCGGCGGCCTGCTCCGCGGCAGAACCTACCGGCCTTATGGCTTTTTCCTGAATGGCGCGCAGAAGTTTTACTTGCATTGACAGTGGCAGGTCGGCGACCTCGTCCAGGAATAGAGTGCCACCGGACGCAGCCTGAAACAGGCCTATCTTGTCCTGGTTTGCCCCCGTGAAGCTACCTTTTATATGGCCGAACAGCTCACTCTCCATCAACTCTGGTGGAATTGCTCCGCAGTTAACGGCAACGAATGCTCCCGCCGCTCGAGGTCCATTTTTATGAATGAGACGGGCCACCACTTCTTTTCCGCTACCCGACTCTCCGCGTATATGCACAGGTGCCTGGCTGCGAGCGAGCTTTGAAATCTGCAAGCGCAGGCTCTTAATGGCTGGCGCTGAACCTATTAGCTCTTGATCAACGGCGGCACTTTCTCTGCTTGCATCGTCGCCTAATTGTAGGGCCGTGATGACCAGACTCCGCAGGCGTTCGAGTTCGATCGGTTTGCTAATGAAGTCGAAGGCGCCAGCTTTGAGGGCAGAGATCGCAGTCTCAACGCTGCCATGGGCAGTGATCATGGCAACCGGAATATGTGGATGATCTCGCTGAATATATTCTACCAGGCTGATTCCGTCGCCATCCGGTAAGCGCATATCGGTGAGACATAGATCGGGCAGGACTTCAGCTACCATGCCCTGGGCCTCACCCAAAGTTGCTGCACTGTGGGTCTCCAGGCCCATTCTACTTAGTGTAATGTCGAGTAATTCGCGAATATCGGGCTCGTCGTCCACGATCAATACGCTTTGATTAGCCATGCTTTGCCTCTGCTGTACCTGGACCGCTAGTGCGCGCGCTGACTCATAGAAATTCGAAAACAGCTTTTGCCTTGATCTGTGGGTCGGTAATCCAGGCTCGCATTGTTAATTTCACAGAGCTCTTTACACAGATACAAACCCATACCACTTCCCTCCTGTACAGTAGTAAAGAAGGGTTCGAATAACTTGGCCTGGTCTGCCGGGGTAACTCCTGCCCCGGCATCGATAATATCCAGCAAACACCTGTGAGAAGTAAAATCCAGGCTAACTATGATTTCCGCCACCTCACTGCCAGTTGCCAGCTTACTATGGCGAAGGGCATTGTCCAATAAATTGGACAATATCCGTTGCAGATTTTCAGGGTCGAACTCCACCAGTAGCTCCGGGTAGTCGCAATCAACAGTAATCACTACCGGGTGTTGACTTGATTGTAAGTAGGCTGCGACCATTTCTTCAAGCCAACTGGCAATAGACAGATACTCTGGTTTGGGAGGTTCGCGACTGGAAATTTGTATGACACTCTCGACAATTCGATTAACGCGTCCGCAGTGATGCAAAATAATTTCCGCCATGCGCTGGTCTGAGTCCGACAGCTCAGGGGATTCCTCCAACAATTGGGCCGCATGGCTGATAGCGCCAAGAGGGTTTCGAATTTCGTGGGCGATGCTAGCAGTTAGTCGACCCAGCGAGGTGAGTTTCAGCGACTGTGCATACTGGGTGACCGGTGTGTAATCCTCGACAAATACCAACGACTCCTGATTGGTACTGGGCTGAAGGTCCCGGAAGTTGGCGATTACCGGAGGTGCTCCCTCCATTACTGTAAAGGGTTTTGCCTTGTGCAGACCAATGCCCTTCCAGTGTTCAAATTGATAGGCCAGCTCGGGGCTGTAATCAGCCAGTTGGCGGCCGTGCTCCATCGAAACCGGCCGTTCGGGAGCGAGTAGGCCGGTGGCTGCTTTGTTCATAACCCGTACTATGCCATCATTTCCAACCAGCAGAATTCCGGTTTGCATGTGCTGTACAATCTGCTCGTTTAAACGCTGCAGGTTGTACAGGTCGCTTGCGCGATTACGTGCCAACTCTTCGGCACGCCCGAGGCGATGGGCGATAAATTGCACCAGTAGCGAGACGCCAAAAAATAGCAGACCCAGCAGGCCAGCGGGAAACAGCGCGTTAACAGTAAGCTCATGTAACGCAATCAGGCGCAATGTGTCCGCCAGGGTTGCCAGTACGCTAAGCGCAGCAATCAGGGTCGCCAGGGTGCGGTTGGTAATGAGCACAGCGCTGGCCGCCACCGTAATTATCAGCAGAATAGGTAAACCGCTGCTCATGCCACGGCTGCTACCAGCCAGAAGCGTAATTGCCAGAATGTCGATCAGAAATACGATGAATAGCAGATTCGGATTACGATTCAGGCGGGTAAACAGCGACCCCATTAAGATAATGCTGGTTGCGAGGTAGGCCAGGGCGACACCGATGTACAGTCCAGGATTTAAAACACCTACCAATTGCCGGGTGTTGGGGCTGATTAACATGATCAACAACACAATGGAGAGCAGCGAGCGGTAGCCGACGTAAATCCGAAATAAAGCCAGATCCTGGTCTGTCGAGGGCTGATTGCCGGGTTTAGCTAATATAGCGGGTCGATTCACAGAGGGGCAGCCGAGCGTATTGTTGAGCTTAGTGTATCAGGCATGGACGGGAAAAACGCTCACGATTTGGCCTCTATGGTGGCGATGTATAGAGTTGTAAAGCCGGGCTGGCTATGGGCCGCGCTTTCGCGGAAAATAAGCACTAACTAGTCCAAGCAGAGATAAACTATGAGTACCTTGAACATCCTGATGGCACAGATGAACACGCTGGTAGGGGATTTTGAAGGCAATGCCTGCAGGATTATTGATGTAATGGGGCGAGCGCAGCAATGCCACGAGACTCCCATTGTTGTGTTCCCCGAATTGACTCTCTCGGGTTACCCCCCTGAAGATTTATTATTGCGCCCGAGTATTGCGCTGCGGGTAGATCAGGCTTTGGAGCGTATTTGTAGCGAAATTGAAGGCGAGGCATACGCCATAATCGGTTACCCACGTAGGCGAGGAGAGGCTCTTTACAACGCGGCAGGCGTCATTCATCGCGGAGAAATTATTGCGGAGTATTACAAGCAGTGCCTACCCAATTATCAGGTGTTTGACGAGAAAAGGTATTTCAGTCAGGGAAGCAGTCCCTGTATTACCGAGATTGAAGGGGTCAACGTTGCACTTAGTATCTGCGAGGATATCTGGGAGCAGGAACCGGCTGTGCAAGCAGCTGCCGCGGGGGCGCAACTGCTGGTTAATCTCAATGCCTCTCCCTACCATTGCGGCAAGCTTAGGGAGCGCTGGGAGCTGGTGTCGGCCAGAGCAAAGGAAGGAGATTTTCCAATTGTGTACGTCAATCAAGTGGGTGGACAGGACGAATTGGTGTTTGATGGGGGGTCATTCGTTGTCTCGGCAGACGGGCAGGTGGCTGCTGCGGCACCAACATTTCAGGAAGGCGAGTACGCTGTGCAGCTTGATTTTGGTGGGGGGCCGGCCAGGGTCATGGGCATGGATGTGGTGCCACCACGTAACGATCTGGAAAGTACCTGGCAGGCGCTCGTGCTGGGAGTGCGGGACTATGTTAACAAGAATCGGTTTTCCGGTGTGGTTCTGGGCCTGTCCGGAGGGATTGATTCTGCGCTTACTTTAGCCGTGGCAGTGGAGGCGTTGGGCTCAGAGCGGGTTGAAGCGGTCATGATGCCCTTTCGCTACACCTCTCGAATGAGTGTGGAAGATGCCGCGGAGCAAACCGAGCTGCAGGGCGTAACCTACAAGGTTATCTCTATCGAGCCTATTTACGAGGCTTTTATGGCGAGTCTGAAGGAGGAGTTTTCGGACACAAAGCCCGATACCACCGAGGAGAATCTGCAGGCGCGGTGCAGAGGGGTCTTATTGATGTCAATATCCAATAAGAAAGGTCTTCTGGTGCTGACTACTGGAAACAAGAGTGAAATGGCAGTGGGTTACTCTACCCTTTACGGTGACATGGCAGGAGGTTTCGATGCTCTCAAGGATGTACCTAAAACACTGGTATATGACCTGTGTCGATACCGCAATTCCCTGGGGCCTTGCATTCCGCAACGAGTGATAGATCGTCCGCCATCGGCGGAGCTGGCGCCGGATCAAAAAGACGAGGATAGTCTGCCACCCTACGATGTTCTGGACCGCATACTGGAGCTTTATGTCGAGCAGGATTACAGCGCCGAGGCAATAATCGCAACTGGAATGGATCGGACCCAGGTCCAGCGTGTTCTTCGCCTGGTGGATGTCAACGAGTATAAGCGACGCCAGGCGCCCATAGGTGTTCGCCTTAGCCGTAGGGGCTTTGGCAGAGATCGGCGGTACCCCATTACCTCGGGCTGGGTTATCGGCGACTAGGCGAGGTAGATCAGATTTTGGGACGATTGTTGAACTGCGGAGGCCTCGGGGGATCGAATAGTCCAAAGGTTGCCTTGTTAATCCAGGAGCGCTGCAATCCATCGAGCGTGTAGACACTGCGGTAGTTACCTTCATCATCCAGGGAAGGGTGTGAGGGGTAATTGAGAGCCAATACGTCAATGGCATCCTGGGCCAGATCGTCCAGGCCCAGTAGAATGTAGCCCTGAGCCATTACTGCCAAGCCATCACTAACTGCTGGTGTCCGTTGAAAGTTCTCTACCACGTAGCGACCGCGATTCGCCGCTGCAAGATACGCCCCCCGTCGAAAATAGTAGTTTGCGACATTTATTTCCTGGCGGGCGAGCAAGTTGCGCAGGTGTACCATTCTGGCCTTGGCGTCTGCGGCAAAAGGGCTGTCCGGGAAGCGTGATATTAGCTGAGCAAATTCAGCAAAGGCCTCTTTCGCATGGTTGGTGTCGCGCAGGGTCTCATCTGTTGGCAGGAAGCGAGAGAGGATGTCCTGGCCACTGGTGTAGGCCGCCAGGCCCTTCATGTAATAAGCGTAGTCTACGCTGGGGTGCTGCGGGTGTAGTCGAATGAAGCGGTCGGCGGCCTCAACGGCTGCCTCGTGTTCGTAGGCGCCGTAGTGGGCGTAAATAAGCTCTAATTGGGCCTGCTCGGCGTACTTGCCGAAAGGGTAGCGAGACTCCAGCATCTCGAGACTACGTACGCTTAAATCAAAATTCTTGGTGCGCATGTAGCGCTGTGCTTCCTCGTACATCTGACGTTCTCCGGTATCGGCGGCGATATCGGGGAGTTCGTCGTTGCCAGAGCAGCCAAGGATGAATAGGCTTAATAAAAAGATCAGAACGTATTTCAAAGATTCCACCAAATTCAATATCTACAGTATGCTACTGTAACATAGTGTAGGGAAATAGAATGTTACGGGCCGTATTTAACCACAGGCTGGTCGATGCTTAAACAGGAATATGATGGCTGAGAGAATTGAACTCACTGCTGTAGTGCCCGACAGCCTGGCCGGTGAGCGCCTGGACCTTGTGGCGGCCCAGTTGTTCCCCGACTACTCCAGGTCGCGTTTGCAATCCTGGATTAAGAAAGGCGAGTTACGCCTGGCCGGTAAGCAGCACCGCCCACGTGACAAGGTATCTGCAGGAGCTACTTTGACCATTGCCGCTGAGCTGGAGCAGGAGGTCAGCTGGCAGCCACAAAATATTGATCTCAATATTGTCCACGAGGATGACAGTATTCTGGTGTTGAATAAACCTGCCGACCTGGTAGTGCATCCTGCGGCGGGGCATGCGGATGGCACTTTAGTGAATGCACTGTTGAATCATGATAGTACCCTGGGGGCAGTGCCGCGGGCGGGTATTGTGCATCGGCTGGATCGGCAGACATCGGGTATTATGGTTGTGGCCAAGACCCTGGCAGCGCACCACCACCTGGTGGACCAATTACAGGCGCGATCGGTTAAACGGGAGTACTGCGCTGTTTGTGTCGGCGCTATGACCGGCGGCGGAACGGTGGATAAGCCCATTGGACGACATCCAAGGCAGCGAACCAAAATGGCGGTGTTGGAAAACGGCGGCAAATCGGCTATTACTCACTATAGAGTGAGCTCCCGTTTCGCCAACCACACCAGGGTAACGGTAAACCTGGAAACAGGTCGAACACACCAGATTCGTGTTCACATGGCCTTCAGGCACTACCCTTTAATAGGTGATCCACTTTATGGAGGCAGGCCGAGAATCCCCCGGGGTGCATCGGAGGACCTCATCAGTGCACTGCGATCATTCCCTCGTCAGGCGCTGCATGCGAGAGCCCTTGGTCTGATTCACCCCGAGACAGGTATAGACGCGAATTTCGAGTGTCCCCTACCCGATGACATCATGGAATTATTGGCAATTCTGGATCGGGAAGATGCAGTCTGAATGATCGTCACACCCGGAGATTTGCGATGAGTGCGCAGTTTATGACGCCGGAATGGCCGGCACCTGATAATGTTTTCGCTGTGAGTACTACTCGCTGTGGAGGGTGTAGCGCAACCCCGTATATGGGACTTAACCTTGGTGAACACGTTGCGGACGACCCCGCAGCAGTGACCGCTAATCGAGAGATTCTTCAGCGTGCTCTACCAGCAGAGACAGCGATACAATGGCTTACCCAGGTGCACGGTAATCGTGTTGTGGCCGCCGGTCCGACCACCGCCGAGGGAGACGCCACCTGGACCCGGCAGGTGGGTCGGGGCTGTGCTGTTCTGACTGCAGATTGCTTGCCGCTTTTACTGTGTTCCACTGCCGGCGATGTTGTGGCCGCAGTCCACGCGGGATGGCGGGGTATGCAAGCAGGTGTGATAGAGGCTAGTGTCGCGGCTATGAAAGCCGAACCGCAGAAAATACTGGCCTGGCTGGGTCCTGCCATAGGGCCTGATGCGTTTGAAGTGGGACCCGAAGTGCGCACCGGGTTTTTGTTGGCTTCTGCGCTCGAGGGTCGCTCATCTGTGGCCGCCTGTTTCGAGCCCTCCACAAGCAAACCAGGCTATTTTTATGCAGACATATACGCCCTGGCCAGGCATCGCCTGCGGGCCACTGGGGTTGGGGCGATATATGGGGGTGGCCTTTGTACTTACTCTGATAGGGAGCGATTTTTCTCATACCGACGGGATGGTCAAACTGGACGAATGGCGACCGTGATTGTGCTCGGGTAGGGTCCGGGTAGCACTTGAAAAACAGTCTTTCAAACCCCATATAGAAGTTCAGACACATACTCAATTACCCCGATTGTTGGGTGGAAGGAGAACTTCTGGTATGAGAACGGACAAGCTGACCAATCAGCTGCAATCGGCGCTAGCCGATGCGCAGTCGCTCGCCATCGGTAATGAGCACAATTTCATCGAGCCAGTACACCTGTTGTCAGCCCTGCTTGCTCAGCCAGGCGGCGCCACCTGCCCACTATTGCAAAAGTCTGGAGCCAATCTGGAGGGGCTGATTGGCGCAGTGAAAACGGCAGTAGACGCCATGCCCAAGGTCAGTGGCACTGGTGGCGACATTCATATGTCCAATGATCTGGGTCGAATCCTCAATGTGACAGACAAGTTATCCCAGGACAATGGAGACGCTTATATTTCCAGTGAATTGGTGTTGCTTGCCATGTTGGAAAACGCAGGGCCAACCGGTGAATTACTGCGGGAGCACGGAGTGGATGCCCAGGCGTTGCAAGGCGCAATCGCCGAGGTACGTGGTGGTGATTCTGTTAACTCACCCGAGGCGGAGGAGTCGCGGCAGGCACTCGAAAAGTACACGGTAGATCTAACCTCAAGTGCTGAGGCGGGTAAACTGGACCCGGTTATCGGGCGCGATGACGAAATTCGCAGGACAATTCAGGTGTTGCAGCGCCGCACGAAAAACAATCCGGTATTGATTGGCGAGCCGGGTGTAGGCAAGACCGCTATTTTGGAGGGATTGGCACAGCGAATAATAAATGGCGAGGTGCCTGAAGGCCTTAAGAGCAAGAGGATTTTATCCCTTGATCTGGGTGCCTTGTTGGCCGGAGCCAAATTTCGTGGCGATTTTGAGGAGCGATTAAAGGCCGTTCTCAACGAGTTGTCGAAGCAGGAAGGGCAGGTCATTTTATTCATCGATGAATTGCATACCATGGTTGGTGCTGGTAAGGCAGAGGGATCACTCGATGCCGGTAATATGCTTAAGCCAGCTTTGGCCCGCGGCGAACTGCACTGCGTTGGAGCGACGACGCTCAATGAATATCGCCAACACGTAGAGAAGGATGCGGCCCTGGAACGACGCTTTCAGAGGGTCCTCGTATCGGAACCCAACGAGGAAGACACCATTGCAATCTTGCGTGGATTGAAAGAGCGGTATGAGGTCCATCACGGCGTAGACATAACTGATAGTGCGATTATTGCCGCGGCGAAATTGTCACAGCGCTACATCACTGACAGACAGCTGCCGGATAAGGCGATAGACCTGATCGACGAGGCGGCCAGTCGAATTCGGATGGAGATAGATTCCAAGCCGGAGTCGATGGACAAACTTGAGCGTCGTTTGATCCAACTGAAAATCGAACGTGAAGCAGTTAACAAAGATAGTGATCAGGCTGCCAGGCGGCAGGTGGAACTGCTGGATGAGGAAATATCGAATGTCGGGCGCGAGTTTTCTGATCTGGAGGAAATATGGAAGGCGGAGAAGGCTTCATTGCAAGGCGCTGCGCAAATAAAGGGTGAGCTGGAGCAGGCTAAGCTGGAGTTGGAAGCGGCTCGACGCAGTGGCGATCTGACGCGAATGTCGGAATTACAGTACGGGCGCATGCCGGAGCTTGAGAAACAGCTGGAAAGTGCACATGCAGCAGAGACGATAGAGCATACATTGCTGCGCAACAAGGTCACCGAGGAAGAGGTGGCCGAGGTGGTATCCCGCTGGACAGGTATTCCGGTTGCCAAGATGTTGGAAGGTGATCGGGAGAAACTGCTTCGAATGGAGGATTCACTGCACGCTCGTGTGGTGGGCCAGGAGGAGGCTGTAACAGCCGTGTCAGACGCCGTTCGTCGTTCAAGGGCGGGGCTGTCAGACCCCAATCGACCCAATGGTTCATTCCTGTTTCTGGGGCCGACCGGTGTGGGTAAAACTGAACTTTGCAAGGCTCTTGCGGAATTTATGTTCGACAGTGAACAGGCTATGGTTCGGGTGGACATGTCCGAGTTCATGGAGAAGCATTCGGTGGCCCGATTGGTCGGTGCTCCCCCCGGTTATGTGGGTTACGAGGAAGGCGGTCACCTCACGGAAGCCATTCGACGTCGACCTTATTCCTTATTGCTGTTGGATGAAGTGGAGAAGGCCCATCCCGATGTTTTCAATATACTACTGCAGGTATTGGAGGATGGCAGGTTGACGGATGGACAGGGTCGCACTGTTGATTTTCGCAATACTATAGTGGTTATGACCTCTAATCTGGGTTCCGACCTGATTCAGGAATTGGCGGGTGAGGACAACTACGAAGCGATGAAATCTGCAGTCATGGGGGTCGTTGGCAATCATTTTCGTCCAGAGTTTATTAACCGGGTTGACGAGTCCGTTGTTTTCCATCCATTGGGTCGGGAACAAATAAGAGGTATTGCCGAAATTCAGCTCGATTTACTGAAACTGCGATTGCACGAGCGTGGACTGGCCCTTGATCTTGGTGATGCGTTTATGGATAAACTGGTGTCGGTGGGTTTTGATCCGGTGTACGGGGCGCGCCCGCTGAAGCGAGCGATCCAGCAGGAATTGGAGAACCCCCTGGCACAGGGTATTCTGGCGGGCGATTTCGAGCCGGGCAAGGTCATAGTTGCAGACTATAAAGATGGATTGCCTACGTTTAGCCAGCACTAGGGAACTGTCCCAGATTAACGATCGTAGCCAGGGCGCCCGATCAGTCTGTTCTCGGATAGACTTCTGGGTTAGTCGCAATGTGTTTCGATCGTGACTTCTGCCTGGTCTCTGCGAATTTGTTTTTGTTCTTCGTCGAGAAAATAAAGCTCGCCCTTATCATTCCTGACGCGAATTCGGGCGGCAGTGTTCAACGTCCTGAGGTTTTCTTGGGCGCGCGCGCAATACTCTGGATTCTTCTTTAGGGCATCGGTCCGGTCAGTTTCGACCTGTTCAAATTTGTTGTCTATGCTGGGTTTGGCAACTGCAGGCACGGCACCTTCATTTGCAGGGACTTTGCGCACCAGAGTGGACCCCGTTGATATAACCTCATATTCAATGCCGGCCGGAGGTGGCCGGTCGCTGTGTACCGGGTTGCCGCGCTCGTCCTGCCAGCGGTAATGCGTCTTACCCTCTGCCATTGCAGTACTGGCGGCACCAGAGAGTACAAGTAACAGCAAGCTATAAAAGATGGGGCTTTGGGACCGTTTCACGCGGCATCCTCTTGCGGGTCGGAATACGTATGGACCTAAAAGTAACCTGAATATACCGTCTGTGGCAAGCCCGGGGCACCTCTGAATAATGCCATAGCTAATTGTGGGGATAAATCACACATATTTCAGATGAGGTTGACTTTGGGGCGTATCCTGCCAACAATATATCAGTCTCATGAGTGGTAATGGCTAAAGTCGAGTACCCTCGGCCTCTGGCCTACCGTGTCGATCCTATTATTCGGCGCGGCTGCTTGCGAGTCCCGTATCAACCCTCGTTGCGAGGACAGGGTTGAGGGCCATACACTGCGCTACCCCGCAGGGCGACCGATACACGGGTGTTCGTGATCGATAATCCCTTCTGGAGCGTCTGGAGACGCCTTGAGAGTAGGTCAAGAGCAGTGTATCGAGCTGTAATGGGGGTGGCGGAGCATATCGAATACCGATTCAGGTATTTTGTTGCAACGTTCACATATTTTTTAGTTGAAATGTTCCGGTGAGGGTTACACGCCGGTTTTTCATATTGGGAGAAATAAAGTGGAGTTGCTTTCCGGTGGAGAGATCGTTGCTCGCGCTCTGGAGGACGAGGGCGTCGAGTTCATATTTGGGTATCCGGGTGGGGCGGTGCTGCATATTTACGATGCGCTGTTCAAAGACTGTAAGGTGCCACATATTCTGGTACGGCACGAGCAGGCGGCGGCTCACGCTGCTGACGGTTATGCTCGAAGCACGGGAAAACCCGGGGTTGTGTTGGTGACATCAGGGCCTGGCGCCACGAATGCTATTACCGGTATTGCCACGGCCTATATGGATTCCATTCCAATGGTCGTGTTGTCAGGTCAGGTTCAAAGTCACCTGATAGGTGAAGATGCCTTTCAAGAAGTCGATATGGTGGGCATATCGCGCCCTTGTGTGAAACACAGCTTTATGGTCTCCAAGCCCGAGGATATTGCCTCTACCATTAAGAAGGCTTTCCATATTGCAGCCTCTGGTCGGCCAGGTCCGGTGGTTATCGATATTCCCAAAGATGTCACCCGTCCCGATGAGAAAGTTGAATACGTATATCCACCATCGGTCAAAATTCGCTCTTATTCTCCGGCTCAGCGCGGACATACAGGGCAAATAAAAAAGGCCGCACGCCTACTGTTGGGAGCCAAGCGTCCCATCATCTTCGCTGGGGGTGGTGTGGTACAGGGCGAGGGTAGTGAGTTGCTCGTCGAACTGGCAAAGTCATTGAACCTGCCGGTTACCAATACGCTGATGGGTTTGGGTGCCTATCCAGGCAGTGACCGCCAGTTCCTGGGCATGTTGGGTATGCACGGATTGTATGAGGCCAATATGGCGATGCATCACAGTGATGTTATTTTTGCCATTGGAGCGCGTTTTGATGACCGCGTAACCAACACAGTGGACAAGTTTTGTCCCGGTGCCAAGGTGATTCATGTTGATATCGACCCGACCTCTATATCCAAAACGGTTGCCGCAGATATCCCTATCGTGGGCCCTGTGCAATCGGTGCTTTCCGATCTGCTCACACAGATTAAACAAATAAGAGAAAAGGAAACGGAGTTACCTGACAAATCAGCATTGGACCAGTGGTGGCAGCAAATAGAAGAATGGCGAGAAGCTCATGGTCTGTGGTCGGGGCGGCGCTACGGTGAGAGTGATCGTATTAAGCCGCAGCAAGCAATCGAGAGCCTGTATAAGATCACCGGTGGAGACGCTTTTGTTGTCTCGGATGTAGGTCAGCACCAAATGTTTGCGGCCCAATATTACCGATTTGATAAGCCAAGGCGATGGATCAACTCAGGTGGACTTGGCACCATGGGGTTTGGCTTGCCAGCTGCGGTGGGTGTGAAACTGGCATTCCCCGACAGGGACGTCGTATGTGTGACCGGAGAGGGCAGTATTCAGATGAATATTCAGGAACTCTCTACCTGTAAACAACACAATACACCGGTCAAAATTTTTAATTTGCGCAATAACTACCTGGGTATGGTGAAGCAGTGGCAGGACATGCACTATGAAGGGCGCCATGCGATGAGCACTTACGAGGATTCGCTGCCGGACTTTGTGAAGTTGGTCGAGGCCTATGGTCACGTAGGGCTGGAAGTACAGAAACTCGAGGAACTGGACTCAAAAATGGAAGAGGCCTTCGCCATCAAGGACAAATTGGTTTTCCTGGATATCATGGTCGATCCAATGGAGCACGTGTACCCCATGCATATAGCGCCCCACGGCTCGATGAAAGATATGTGGTTAAGCAAGAATG
Organism: Halieaceae bacterium; assembly: GCA_018657645.1. Classification (GTDB taxonomy): domain Bacteria; phylum Pseudomonadota; class Gammaproteobacteria; order Pseudomonadales; family Halieaceae; genus JBALVT01. The sequence goes on from JABHWT010000081.1 coordinate 25,124, forward strand.
AGAGGACCTGACATGCGACGGATAATATCTATATTGATGGAAAATGAACCCGGAGCACTGTCTCGTGTTGTAGGTCTGTTTTCGCAGCGCGGGTATAACATAGAAACCCTGAACGTTGCTCCGACCGAAGACCAGACCCTATCGCGCCTAACTCTGACCACATTTGGCAGTGATTCCACAATTGAGCAAATCACCAAACAATTGAACAAATTGGTGGATGTAGTGAAACTTGTGGATTTGTCCGAAGGTGCACATGTTGAGCGAGACCTCATGTTGATAAAGGTACGGGCTCAGGGTGCTCATCGAGATGAAGTGAAGCGAACCACTGATATTTTCCGTGGCCAGATTGTCGATGTAGGGCCCAACATGTATACCATTCAGCTGACCGGCACCAGTGAAAAGCTGGATTCATTCGTGGCTGCCATGGACAGTGTCGATATATTGGAAGTGGTTAGATCGGGTGTTGCCGGAATTTCCAGAGGTGAGAAGGTGCTTAGCCTCTGACGGAGGTAATAGATCGAATTTTCCGCCTGAGCTTGCTCGATGCACAGGGTGATCTGAACCTGATTTATCAGGTGATGCGGCACTCGAGGGTGCCCAAAGCCGCCCAATCCCTCAGCAAGTTCTATTATGCTCAGACCTCCCTGTGAAACGCTCCAGGGCTACACGATAGATGTCATTGCCGTCATGTAGCCCCGCAGTTTCTTGCCGACGATCTCCACCGGGTGGCTGCGAATTGACTCATTAATAGCGATCAATTCCTGATTCTCAACGCTATTGTCTCCTTCCATCCCCCTGCCGATTACGTCGGTGTCAATCCCGGTCATGAAGTCCGCCAGTAATGGACGACAGGCGTGATCAAATAGATAGCAGCCGTATTCGGCAGTATCCGATATCACTACATTCATTTCATACAATTTTCGGCGAGCGATAGTGTTGGCGATTAAAGGCGTTTCATGAAGGGATTCGTAGTAGGCGGACTCCTCGATAATCCCTGCAGAAACCATGGTTTCAAATGCCAGTTCAACGCCGGCCTTAACCATTGCAACCAGTAGGATGCCATGGTCATAGTACTCCTGCTCACTGATCTCGGCATCGGTATTAGCGGATTTCTCAAAACTTGTCTGTGCTGTTTCAGCACGCCAGGCCAAGAGGTTGCTATCATCGTTGCCCCAATCCTCCATCATGGTTCTGGAAAAGTGGCCCGTCATGATGTCGTCCTGGTGCTTTTCATACAGTGGACGCATGACCCGCTTGAGTTCCTCGGCGAGATGGAAAGCGCGTATTTTGGCCGGGTTGGAGAGGCGGTCCATCATATTGGTAATGCCGCCGTGCTTGAGGCCTTCGGTGACCGTTTCCCAACCATACTGGATTAACTTGGACGCGTAGCCCGGCTCTATACCTTTCTCGACCATTTTGTCGAAGCACAAAATGGCGCCGGTCTGTAGCATACCGCAAAGAATGGTCTGCTCTCCCATGAGGTCTGATTTGACCTCGGCGATGAAGGATGACTGCAGAACTCCCGCGCGATGCCCACCAGTACCCGCTGCATAGGCTTTTGCGAGCTCCAGACCATCGCCTCGTGGATCATTCTCTGTATGTACCGCAATCAGGGTGGGTACACCAAAACCACGCTTATATTCTTCACGGACCTCGGTGCCAGGGCATTTGGGGGCGACCATTATGACGGTTAAATCGTCTCGAATTTGCATGCCCTCCTCGACAATATTGAAACCGTGGGAATAGCTTAGACAGGCATTTTGCTTCATTAAAGGCATAACCTGGGCAATGACACTGCTGTGCTGCTTGTCGGGGGTCAGATTAAGAACCAGGTCAGCCTGTGGAATCAGCTCCTGGTAGGTTCCAACAGTGAAACCATTCTCGGTAGCATTCTTCCAGGACTGACGCTGCTCGCTGATTGCAGCATCGCGCAGGGCGTAGCTAACATCCAGGCCGCTATCGCGCAGGTTGAGACCCTGGTTGAGCCCCTGGGACCCGCAGCCGATAATGACCAGTTTCTTGCCTCTTATTTTCTCGACGCCATCCATGAACTCTGTCTGACCCATGAAACGGCACTTGCCGAGTTGTGCCAACTGCAGTCGCAGCGGCAGTGTGTTGAAGTAATTCTCGCCCATGGTGTTACCTCTTCATTGGGTGCCGGTTGTTTAGTCAGGCTGAACCATACGCCTGTTCTCGATTTGCGTAAAACGCTATATAATGAATACTGTATTGCAAATAACGCAACATAGGGGTCAGCATTGGATACAAAGGCAATAAAAGTGTTTCTCTGTGTCGCCGACACGCTGAATTTTAGTCGCAGTAGCCATATATTGCACATGAGTTTGTCCGCTGTCAGTCGAACTATTCAAAAAATGGAGCAAGAAATCGGTCAAGCACTGTTCGAGCGAGACCGGCGCAAGGTAAAACTAACCGGCGCTGGGCGTGCGTTCAGAGACTATGCTCAGGGCGCCATGTCCGACTGGCAGCAGATAAAACAACAGCTGGGTGAAGTGGAAGAGCTCGCAGGTGAAGTCAGTCTATATTGCTCGGTGGCGGCCAGCTACAGTGTGTTGGCCCCCGTACTGGAAGCTTTCAGGGCAAGTTACCCCTCGGTTGAAATCATGCTCCACACGGGCGATCAGGCGGATGGGATTAGCAGGGTACTGGCAGGGCATGATGATGTGGCCGTTTGTGTGTTGCCTGCGCAACTGCCCCGACGAGTTGATTTTCTGCCCCTGCTGGAGTCGCCTCTCTTGTTTTGTGCTCCAACCGCAGATTGTGCGGTGCGTAACACCCTACAACTTCAATTGGCTGGCTGTGCAGGGTTTGATGGCTCGAGCGTGCCGTTTATCGTCCCGGAGCGCGGTATTACTAAAGATATGCTCGATGAGTGGTTCCGGGACCGGGGCATTCGCCCGAAAGTGTATGCACAGGTGGCGGGACACGAGGCTATTCTGGCAATGATTGGTCTGGGTCTGGGTGTGGGAATAGTGCCGGAGTTGGTGATTGAGGCCAGCGGTATGAGCGGCACTGTTTGCCCTATTCCTGTGGAGCATGAGTTGCCGGCGATAACTATCGGTTTATGTAGCTTGCGTCGGCGACTCGCGGGTCCGTTGGTACAATCCCTGTGGCAAGTCGCCAGCCAGACCTATGCCAGCGCCCTTAATCAATAGGGTACAGTTTGATACAATGTCGCGCCTCGACCTCCTCAGATTAGTGAGAGCCATGAGTGAAAATAACGAAACCGAGCCTGAACCCGGTAGTCCAGACGATGAGATTCGGCCCTCAGTAGAGGCCGGTCTTGATTTATTGATTCACGAACACGAGGAGGAAGTGTCCGAAAATGGCCGCACTGTTCGTCGCAAGGGCATCTACCTACTACCCAATTTATTTACAACAGGCGCCCTGTTTGCAGGGTTTTACGCAGTGATAGCGGCAATGCGCGGGGACTTTGAAAGTTCGGCTATCGCCATTTATAGCGCCATGGTTCTCGATGGAATGGATGGCAGAATTGCAAGGTTAACGCATACAACGAGTAAGTTCGGGGCCGAATACGACAGTTTATCTGACATGGTATCTTTTGGTGTTGCGCCTGCGCTGGTTATGTTTAGCTGGGCCCTGGGGGATTTGGGCAAGTTCGGCTGGAGTGCAGCATTCACCTACGTTGGTTGTGCGGCATTGCGATTGGCCAGATTCAATACTCAGATAGATACTGCAGATGGCCGTTATTTCACAGGTCTCCCAAGCCCGGCTGCGGCCTGTATCGTCGCAAGTACAGTCTGGGTTTGTCACAACTTTGGTTGGGTGGGGGATCAAATGCCCTTTGAGGTGTCGGTAATAGTGGGCTTGTTAACAGCGGTAACCGGCCTCTTAATGATAGCGAATGTTCCCTATTACAGCTTTAAGGGCATTGATCTACATGGCCGCGTCCCCTTTTTCGTTATTATACTCATTGTGTTGGTGTTCGGGCTTATTACCCTTGATCCGCCGCTCGTTTTATTAGTGAGCTTTCTTGTTTACGCCCTGTCGGGGCCTGCTATTTTAGTTTCGAAAATAGCTAAGAAGCGGCCCGGTACTCCGGTGCCATGATATTGCCCGACACCGTGTCGACAGGGTTTCAACTGCGTCCTTGGAGTGAGAATTTACCGACCAGGTAAGCGATTTTCTTTTTTTATTCACCTACTTGTTATTAATACTATCAGGAGCTAAGCCATGATTTATTCTGGTCAATCCATAAACGTCGAGTTACTCGACGGCGGTATCGCCGAATTTAAGTTCGATCTGCGGGGCGAGTCTGTTAACAAATTTGACCGTGCGACCTTGGAGGATCTTGGCGCCGCAGTCACCGCAGTGAAGGCCGACGCCGGGGTTAAGGGCTTGATTGTTACGTCTGGCAAAGGCGTCTTTATCGTGGGTGCAGATATCACTGAATTTGTCGACTTATTCAAGCACGATGAGGAGGCCATTGCCCACTGGTGCACCTTGTCCAATGCCGTATTCAACTCTTTTGAAGATCTGCCGGTTCCCACCGTGTGTGCTATTAATGGGTTTGCATTGGGGGGTGGTTTGGAAATGGCCCTGTGCTGTGATTATCGCATTATGAGCAACCAGGCGCAGGTAGGCTTTCCCGAAGTGAAACTCGGTATATACCCTGGCTTTGGTGGAACGGTGCGCCTGCCTCGTGTGAGTAGCCCGCAAACTGCAGTGGAGTGGATATGCACGGGAGGCCAGCACCGTGCCAACAAGGCACTTGAAGATGGTGTGGTGGATGCTGTTGTTGAGCCCGACGTATTACGCCAATGCGCTCTGGATCTGGTGAAGCAGTGCATTGCCGGCGAGAGGGATTTTCAGTCGGCACGGGGGAAAAAACTGTTGCCGCTGGGCTTGCCCGAAGCAGAAGCAAGCACTGTCTTCGAAGCTCTGGAAGAATCTGTCTCGGGGCGAACAGGCAGTAACTTTCCCGCTCCCCTAGCAGCACTGAAAGCCATGCAAGCCAACTCGGGTATGGCTCGCGATGCCGCCCTGCGAGTAGAGGGCAATGGCTTTGCCAAAATCGCGAGAACACCACAGGCAACGGCAATGGTTGGCGTGTTTCTTGCCGATCAGGCGGTTAAAACAGCTAATCGCTCTCTGTCGCAGGGAGCCATGCCGGTTAACCAGGCGGCAACCTTGGGCGCCGGTATCATGGGAGGGGGCATTGCTCATTTATCGGCTTTGAAGGGCACGCCGGTTGTGATGAAGGATATTGCGGATGCCGCTCTTGATTTGGGTATGAGTCAGGCCTCCAAGCTGCTGTCAAAGCGGGTTAGTCGCGGGCAAATGGCGGCCGAGAAAATGGATGCGATACTCTCATCTATCCATCCCACCCAGTCCTATGATGAATTCGGCACAATAGATGTTGTGATAGAGGCGATAGTCGAGAATGAAGCCATCAAGCAATCGGTGCTTACCGAGGCCGAGGCAGTATTAAAGGACAACGCTCTTTTGGCGTCCAATACTTCAACTATCTCCATCACTCGACTAGCGTCAACACTGGAACGGCCGGAGAACTTTGCCGGTATGCACTTTTTTAATCCGGTGCATATGATGCCACTGGTTGAGGTTATCCGCGGAGAGAAAACCTCGCCGCAAACTATTGCGACACTGGTAGCGTATGCGACGAAACTGGGCAAGAATCCGATCGTAGTTAACGACTGCCCCGGTTTTCTTGTCAATAGAGTATTGTTCCCCTATTTTGCTGGCTTTTCGATGCTTTTGCGCGATGGCGCAGACCTCCAGGCCGTCGACCGGGCAATGGAAGCGTTTGGTTGGCCCATGGGGCCGGCTTATCTAATGGATGTTATAGGCGTGGATACTTGTGTTCACTGTGTCGAAGTCATGGCACAAGGGTTTCCAGATCGTATGCAGTACGATTTTAAAGATATGTCTCAGGTCATGTTTGAGAATCAGCGCCTGGGCCAGAAAAACGGTGTTGGTTTTTACAAATACGAAGCGGACAGCAAGGGGCGAAAGCAAAAGACAGTGGACGAGGCTTCCTACGCGCTCATTAAGCCTCATGTCGCCGAAGCAGCTGAATTTGACGAGAGCGACATTGTGGCTCGCATGATGGTTCCATTGTGTACGGAAATAGTACGTTGCCTGGAAGATAATATAGTTGGATCGGCAGCTGAAGCCGATATGGCGCTCATTCACGGTATTAGTTTTCCCGTTTTCCGTGGAGGGGCATTGCGTCATATCGATTCTATCGGTGTAAGACAGTTTGTAGATTTGTGTGATAAATATGCCCATTTGGGCCGAATCTATGAGGCCCCGCAATTGCTCAAGGATATGGCAGCCAGCGGCAGGTCATTTTTCGGCTGACTCCGATAGGGGGCGGATGCGGCCTGATAGTGTGAAAAGAGCGCGTGCTATGGAACCAACACATTGATCTGCACTCTGAACAATAGTGAAATCAATAAGTGGGACAGACACACGTGAGCAACAAGCGCCTTTTCCCCCCTGTAGCATCTTCGGAAATTACGCCGGAGTCTGCCTACCTTTCCCGTCGAACATTCATGCGGGCAAGCGCTGCACTACTCACTACTGGAATTGCCGCCGACTCTGGATCGGCAAGTCCCAGGACCGGGGGTGAAGCGCTCAATTATCAGCGGGCTAGCCCGTCTGCCAATGGTTTTCATACGGCGGAGGACCAGACACCCCAAGACGATGTTGCAGCCTACTGCAATTTCTATGAATTTGGGACTGAAAAGAGCGATCCCGCAAGCTATGCCCATGAAATGAGCGTGGACCCCTGGAGCATTGAAGTGGATGGCGAGGTGTCCAGGCCCGGAAAATTGCACCTGGAAGATATTATGTCGGGTTTTGACCTGGAGGAGCGTATCTACAGACTGCGCTGTGTCGAAGCCTGGTCGATGGTAGTGCCCTGGGTAGGCTTCCCCTTGGCTAAGCTCTTAGCGCGCTTTGAACCCACCACCAGAGCCCGATATGTGGAATTTAGTACCCTATACGACAGCCAGCAAATGCGAGGCACTCGCTCCTTAACTGGCCTTATCGAGTGGCCCTACCGGGAAGGTTTGCGCCTGGATGAGGCACTGCACCCACTGACCCTGCTCTCGGTGGGGATGTATGGAAAAACGCTACCCAATCAGAATGGCGCGCCGATCCGGCTGGTGGTTCCATGGAAATATGGCTTCAAAAGCATTAAGTCGATCGTCAAAATTCGTCTGGTCGAGAAACAGCCAGTTACTTCCTGGGAGCTTTTTGCTCCCAGCGAGTATGGGTTCTACTCTAATGTAAATCCCGAGGTAGACCACCCGCGTTGGAGTCAGAAATCAGAGCGCAGGCTGCCATCCACCTTGTTCCGTCCAAATCGTATTGAAACCAAAAAATTCAACGGCTACGAAGAACAGGTGGCCAGCTTGTACACCAGTATGGACTTGAAAAAACAGTACTGAGTATGGAGCGCCTGGTCAGACTCTGTGTGTTCTCCCTGTGCTTGCTACCGTTTTCATGGCTGGCTTTTGCTGCAATTGGAGGCCGTCTGGGACCGGACCCGGCTGAACTTATAATGCACTTTACCGGGGAGTGGGCGGCCAGGATGTTGGTATTGACCCTGCTGGTAACGCCACTGCGGCAATGGACTCGCTGGAGTCTTGTTCTTAAGCTGCGCCGAATGCTAGGTTTGTACGCTTTCTTTTATAGCATTATTCACCTGGCTGCTTTTGGCCATTTCTATGTTGGCTGGTCGTGGGTGTTCCTTTTGGATGAGTTAGCGGAGAGGCCCTATATTAGCCTCGGCTTCGCTGCATGGCTGCTAATGCTGCCACTGGCCATAACGTCGACACGGGCCATGCAGCGTCGGTTGCGCAGGCACTGGCGCCGACTGCATCGTCTGGTTTATCCGGCGGCGGTGCTGGTTTGCTGCCATATCTTGTGGCAGGCACGGTCTGATTTAGGCGAGGCCCTACTCTACATCGCTTTATTCGGTTCTCTGCTGGGTTGGCGTATCGCTCGCCTGTACAGAGAAAAGCACGCGCGCTCTTCCTGATACGATGTAAACAGGGGTGGCGCGACCTGTCTGGGGCCACTATTTCCTCTCGAAAGCTCGATTTTTAACCAATATGTGATGAGCCTCAAAATATCTCGAATATTTATACATTATTTCGATTAAAACCCTTGCAGGAGAGGGAACGATACGTATAATGCGCTCCTCGGTCAGGGCGAGCCCTGTCGAATGCTTGTGTCCCAGCGATATTAAGCGTTGTTTAACAAGAAGATGAAGACAGATGTGTGGGCACTTGTTGATGTAGTCGTCACGACTATCAGACACAAGTGACTCATAAATTCGTTAATGAA
>JABHWT010000103.1 GCA_018657645.1 Halieaceae bacterium
AAAGACGCCGCCCATCAGGGTGATGCCCATTTGCTGACTATAGGCATATATTTCTGCGGTCAGGTAGTAACCCGCAAATGGGAGGGGAAGGAGGGCGACGATAGCGATGAAATTTGCGGTATATCCAACCCAGTCGTAGTGCGCTTTTTCCTGCGCGGTAGTGGCACTCAAAAACTTGAAGGCCGCGTAGGCACCGACAATAGAGCCACCGTAGGCGACGTTGGCGATCACCCGGTGCAGGTTGATTGGATTCCACAGGAAGTTATGAATGGCACCCCAGGTATCTCCGCTAAACACACCCGCAGCATCAACGGCTGCAGGGCTCATCATGAAAGTCAGCCAGGCATTGGCTAAAAACATCAGCAAGGTGCCCACTGCATTAAGCAATAGCCCCAGAGTTAAATGTACCCACTTCCTGTTGCCGCCCTGTAGCCAGTGCCAACCGTAATAGTACACATAGAGGGTGACACTCTCAGCCAGGAACAGAAATGCATAGGAGAGCATACTCTCCTTGAAAATGGTGGTGAGATACTGCATCAGATGCGGATACAGCCCAAACAAACTAAAGGCTAGAATGCCGCCTACCACGGCGGTTAGTGAGTAGGCGGTAATACTGATCTTGATAAACTCGTAGGCCATATCATCATAGCGCTTTTCCCGAGTTTTCATGCCGATGGCTTCGATGATGAAAACAAAAATCGGGACCGCCAAAACAAAGGCCGCCAACCATAAATGTAATTGCGCCGCTACCCAGACAATAATCCGACTATTCAGGCCAGCTATCTGCGGATAATCTTTAGCCTCCAGCTGCGGTGCAGGCGGAAAGCCACTCGCGACGGACTCAGCCACCAGCTCTGCCTCGGGGGCGGGGCTTGCCGACACAAATGCGGGCAACACCAGCAGCAGCGCCAGTGCGAAGGCCCAGCCGATTCCATTTCTGTGCAATACCATGTCTTTCATTTTCAGGAATCTACTGTTTTATTAGTGTTCAAACATCAGGGACAGACCCTGCATATTCATCACAGCAAAATCGAGTGCTAAAAACAGTACTCCAAACGCTACGACGCCAACTAAAAAGGCTACAAATTGATTTTTCACTTGCCCTCCCTGTTTACAGGAACCATACAAAAAACAGAACCGTGGCAACCAGCACCGAAACAAAAAGCAGCCGACCAGGCCAGGTATTCTCTGGGTTGGAATCTTCGTTCACCGGCCTCTCCAAGGGAGCCATAGCTCGCTTTTATGTTGTTGTTTCCCTGCTAGATGCTCTGCGGTACCTATCCAGAGCACAACCTAGAATGCAAAATAAAACAAAATCAAAACGATAACGATGACATTGATCAATGCTCCGCTGAAAATTACCACATCCGCCGCTGTCCATTTCCTGACCATTTTCATCATTTTATGCGTTCTCTCTCAGCGCGCTCAGCCCGTGGGGCCCTCGCAATTACAAAACTTACGTAGTGTTTTAGTAATTTCGACGACGTCTGCCTCGCTGATTGTTTTCGACCAGGGGGGCATCAGCGCGGACTTGCTCACCGCCGGGCCACCATCGAGCACCACGTTCTTGATATCTGCATCGGATAGCTTTTGCATTTCATCTGCATTGGTGAAGTTCCTGGGATCCGTGGCGAAGTCCTGGGTCACGTTAGGCCCATCGCCCTTACCCCCCTGCCCATGGCATTGTGCACAGTAGAAATTGTACAGTTGATCACCATCTGCCGCGGACACTACTCCTGCACCGAGCAGGTTAACGGTTGAAAATAGTATTAGTAACACGATTCGCTTTAACATTTATCTAATCCTCATCCTGCTCGATCAAAATGTGGCCACATGAGCGGCAACTTTTTCCATATCCTTTTCTTTCATCAGCCCCGCAAACACCGGCATCATCTTCACGGGTTTGAACTCCGCCGGGTTTTTCAGGTAGGCGAGGATCCAGTCCGGGTTCAGGCGCGTCCCGGCTCCCACCAGGCTAGGCCCTGATTTTCCGCCCAGGATCTTGCCGCGGTCCTCATACTGATGACAGCCGCTGCAAGGCATCTTCTTCTTGAAGATCAGCTTTCCCTTGGGGTTAGATTTGGGTTTTACTTTGCCCGCAACAACCACGTCGGAAGTCAGAGTCATCAGAAAAGCAGCAACCTGGGCTGCCTCATCTGCTGCCAATTTAGCGTGCCCCCCTGGGTTAGGCTGGTCCAGAGAGTTGTATTCCAGTAAACGAATGATCTGGGGGTCCTGCAGCCAGGCGTCCAACCACTGGGCCTGAAATTTGCTGCCTGCATACCACAATTCGGGACCTTTTTTGGCTAACTGATCCTCAATGGTTTTTTCCTTGGCGGGTCCCTCCGTATAGTGGCAACCATTACAATCTTTGGTCTTAAATATCTCCGCTCCCCCGGCCGCATCCGCCCAGGTCTGCCCACTCATTAACCACAACAACGGCAGAAGTGCCGAGCCAAATAGTAGTTTTCTCATTTCATTGCTCCTTAGCTATCCACTCTAATTACAAATTTTTCGCATCGTACTTTACTGGTTGCTTGCCTTCTTCACAAGCAACAGCCCCAACCACCCGGTGACGATAGCTGCTAACAGGGCGAACACATATGCCGAGATCGGCGTTGGTGCTTCCATTACCAGGTAATACCAGGTCGACAGACTCATGACCAGGCCATGCTCACCGTTGGAGCCGTCCCAGGCGTTGAGCGATATGGGAATAAACTTACCCTGTTTAAACTGGACGTCATTGCTGTCTTCGGTTATCAGTGACCGCTTCATCAGAACATGCCAGCGGCCCTTATCCCAAACCGCACCGGACTCCACCTGATGTTCCTCCTCGGCCTGCAATTTGGGATTTTGTTTCCAGCCTCTGGCCACCATTTCATCGACCGCGCGCTCGCCCTGCTCGGCAGCATCGGACTTCCACACCCACAGGTTTACCGCACCAGATGAGCTACCGCGGAAAAAATGGGGTTTCTTGGTACCAACAACCTCCTTTACTGGAAACTGCAGGGCAATGGAATCCCTGAAAGTTTCAAGCTGGCGGGGTAGGTCGCCAAAGGCCGGCACGTAGGAGTTGTAAGCTCCCACCTGTGATATCTCCTGAAAATCAAGCTCCTGTGACTCGTCGTGTGTAGCATCCTTGAAAGCGTCATCCCAAACCAACTGGAATACCAGCTCATCACCGTTGAACATGGCCTTCACCGTCACCATCTCAATCGACGGGTTCTGCCACCTCGGTGCACCTACAACCTGACCGGTCAGTCTGAAATCTGTGGGCTGGGCAAGCATCCAACGTTCATCGAGAGGGTCGTCGGGTAAATCTCCCTCAACTGGTAATGCCATCAATACTTCGGTTTTTGTGCGCTCATGCTGCAGTGACTTGATAAAGTTGGCCAGATGCCAGCGCTCCTCCTCGGTCAATGCGTCGACAAATGAGGGCATTGGGGTTCCGAGAATACCGCTCGAAAATCGCATGTAAATGTCTTCGACAGCAGTCCCGGATTTAATTTTCCAGGGATGAGTGACATTCCTGATACGTATGGGGTACCCCCAGTCGTCCTCTCGGTCAAAGGCTTTCTGTCCATCGCCCCGACCTTGCTTGCCATGGCACTCCCAGCATTTGGCGCGTTCGAATACTGCCTTGCCCTTGGCAATTGTTTCGTCGTTATAGGGCGCCCTGGTTGCCGGTAGCTCAATAACCATCCCAGTTTTTACGGGATCCAGTTCGGGATCGTCGAACTCGAAGGCAAAGGTTTTAATATAGGCTATCACCGCCCAACGCTGATCCTCGGTCAATCCGTTTTTGATCAGGTCGCTATCAAATGCCTGCATGCCCGTTCCGGACAGGCCCCGGCTGACGGTTCGATACAAATCTCCATTGGTTGGCAGTTCACCACTCTGAGTGGTTCTAAATTTGAAAGTACCCAGGGTAAAGTCCCGCGGTCGTGGATCCATATAGTCCGCTGCAGGACCATTGCCGTCCCCCATTAATCCGTGGCAGAAGCTACAGCGCTTTATATAAATCTGTCGTCCCTCCTCCCGCAACGCATCCGTTTCTTCAGGCATGGGCTTAGAGGGCACATCAGAAGCCGAGGCCACACCCGCTAGCAGCAGGGCCATAAAACAAAGAACCGCTCTAATATTCCATAATCTTTGCATTAGTGGGACTCCGGTATCCGAGGTGTCTTCCCGGCCAGATCGTACTCAGCCATGATAATCTTCCAGCGCTCCTCATCGGTCAGATTGAGCTTCCACTCGGGCATTGCTGAATCCCAGGGTGTCGCCTCCGTCGGTAATCCCGGGCCACCATTTTCCACCCGCCAGAATGTATAGCCCTCTACAATAGTCTCCAGCGTACCGTTATCGGTAAAGTTGATGGGCCGCAGCTTGAATCCATCTGCCATGGGGCCATCGCCAGCAACACTGTCGCCATGGCAAGGGCGGCAGTTCATTGCATACAAGGCCCGCCCTTCAAACAGATTTTTCTCAATCAATGCCGCCCGGGCGCTTTCCGCGCTCGGATCCCCGTTTTCCAGTTCTGCCAGGAATTGCTTCACCCCAGGCGTGTTGATTGCCGCCAGCATGGGCTCATCGGAGTGCTCGTCCTGCCACACTTCGATATCTGCCTGTACCTGCCGGATAAGGGAAATGCTCCCCGCGCGCGCCTGTGACACAAAGGCGTTCACATCATCTTCCGAGGGCTTGTCATAGGGGTTTGTCGCGTCCTCATATTTCTTCGGAAAGTTGGAGGAGGGGTGCTGAATTCGCAGCGCGACAGGTGGTTCCAATTTAGGCACCCGCATCTGGAAAACCTGCCAGCCGGCCAGAAGTGGCACCAGAAGCAAAACGATAAGCCGCGGGGTGGCACCAAACTCACCCCGCATAAACCGATATATAGGCCGCAGAAACTCCTCCAGATTCTCATCTGAAAAAGTAATAAACAAGAACAATGCCACCAGAGTCAGCGTCATGTAGAACAGGACAAGGGTTCCGGGTACGGTCAGTGGAAACGGCAAATTTGTAATATGGCGCGAGACCAGCGGTATCAGCCACTTAATGACCAGCAGCACCGAGATGATCGTTATGACCACCGCCCAAAACCGGTTTATCCGCGATGCCCCACCACTGTTATCGCCGGGGCCAGCTGATCCGTTATGTTCGCCTTGCTCGGACATCATTCCCCCTTCTGCATCATCAGGAAGGCTTGAACATCCTGAAAATCTTTTATAGTCAGGGCCTCGGTCAAATCATCGGGCATAATGCTCCTTGTCTCGTCTTGCACAATCTCCTTGATATCCGCCTTGGCAATCACGATGATCTCCCCGGTGTCCCGAACAATCTCGACTTCGTTGGCGTCTTCCCGAGACTTTATTCCAATCAGCTTACGGCCATCGTGCTGGGTTACGTCCCAGGTCTCATAGCCCTCGGTAATTGATTTGGCCGGTGCAGTAACCGATTCGGATATGTACTTCAGCCCCTTGGCTGCAATCCCAGTCAGGTCGGGGCCGATTTCCTCTCCCTCTCCATTAAGCAAATGGCAGTCCATACAGTTATCGGCAAACACCTCTTCGCCATTACCGGGGTCACCACCGCCTGCAGCCGATGCAGCCAGAATACGATTAAAGAACTCCAGGGAAACTTCACTGGGGTTTTCCAGGGCTTCCATATCCAGATCACCACCCTGGCTTTGCAGGTAGGAAAGCACTGCTTTGATCTCATCCATATTCAGAGAGATGGGTGGAGCATAAACGATCGCCATTTCGTCCTTGTAACCCTCCACCACGTAGGCACTTGGATTTGCCAGGCTCTCCACCAGATAATCGGTTGCCGTGTAGTGAACGCCGGTCTCCTCGGACCGCTCTTTGGCTCGCTCTACCGCTCGAGCTCCTATGGCCAACTCAAATTTGTCGCCAAACTGACCCAGGTTAGGACAGCGGACAGCGCTACCCTGACCTCC
>JABHWT010000043.1 GCA_018657645.1 Halieaceae bacterium
TGCTGCAGACGGTCCTGGAGGCAAACACGACACCAGAGCTTAATTCCATAACCATCATCTTCTATAAAAATACATATTTCTGGATAAGCACTAGTTAGTGGCCATCCGGATGCGCACTAGTTGGTGCCTATCCAGATGGCTCTCCCCAGGGTCCAGTCCTCTGAATGGTCACGAGGTGCCCTAGAACAATCGGCCCAACAGGTTACTAACGGCGTTTTCCACTCGCAGGATGCGTGGTCCGAGGGAAACTGCCTGGCAGCCGGCCTGCTGTAGCTTGTCTACTTCGTAGGGGATAAATCCTCCCTCGGGCCCAATCACCAACAGGGTTTCGTCGGTTACTCCTCGGGGGCAGGGGAGGTGGTTGCCCGGATGGGCAAGCAGTGAGAGTCGTTCCCTTGTCATGGCCGGCAGTAAATCCTCTACAAAGGGCTTGAATTGTCGGTGAATAGTGACGGGTGGAAGTACCGTGTCTCGCGCCTGTTCCAGTCCCTGGCACAGGTAGTCCCGGAGCATTGATTCCTTGAGCAGTGGCGTTTGCCAATAACTTTTCTCTACCCGGTAGCTGTTTATCAGGTGCAGCCTTCCGACGCCAGATTCTGCGATTGTGCGTAGAATGCGACGCAGCATCTTGGGCCTGGGCATTGCCAGAACAAGGCTCAGTGGTAGCTTTGGTGGTGGAGAGGTATCCAGCTGAGTTGCCAGCAAAGCTGCCTCGGAGTTTATCTGGAGAATCTCGCCAGAGCCGGTTTGCCCGCCTATTTCTCCCACCGCAACCCGATCGCCAGGCTTTGACTTAAGCACCTCGTTGAGATGCTTAAGGCGCCTGTCGGTGACTCTGATATGGCCAACTTCCGGTCGATCCGAGTCAGTGAATAGTAGAAGATTCACCCCCCTGCCCATAAATCGTAGTCATCTGCCGCCGTAATCTGGGCCTTCACTAAATCGCCGGGATTTAAATCTGAGGCGTTGTCGAGAAATACCCTGCCGTCGATCTCCGGCGCATCTGCAGTGGATCGACCAATGGCATCCTGACCATCGACCTCATCGATTAGAATTTCTATAGTTTGCCCTACTTTGTCCTGCAACTTGGTACGACTGATTTGCTGTTGTACCGCCATAAAGCGGTTCCATCGCTCCTGTTTTTCCTCATCGGGGACCTGATTGGGCAATGCGCTAGCCTTCGCGCCCTCCACCGGGGAGAATTGGAAACAACCCACCCTATCAAGCTGTGCTTCACTCAGGAAATCCAGCAACAGGTTGAAATCCTCCTCGGTCTCTCCGGGGAAACCGACAATGAACGTGCTGCGCAGCGAGAGGTCGGGGCATATTTTCCGCCAAGCTTCTATTCGGTCGAGTGATTTCTCAGCGGCAGCAGGGCGCTTCATTTGCGCAAGGACCGTGGGACTGCCGTGCTGAAAGGGAATATCCAGATACGGAAGAATATGGCCCTGGGCCATCAGGGGAATGATGGCGTCCACATGGGGGTAGGGGTATACATAGTGTAGCCGCACCCAGACACCAAACTCTCCCAGGGCCTCGCACAGTTCCTGCATACGCGTTTTCAAGGGACGGCCATTCCAGAATCCGGTACGGTACTTAATGTCCACGCCGTAGGCGCTGGTATCCTGGGAAATCACCAGTAATTCCCGGACCCCGGCTCGCACCAGTCGTTGCGCTTCTTCCATTACCTCGGCAATGGGCCGGCTGACCAGGTCACCTCGCAAATCGGGAATGATACAAAAACTGCAGCGATGATTGCAGCCCTCGGATATCTTGAGGTAGGCGTAGTGCCTGGGCGTGAGCTTCACCCCTTGCGGTGGCACCAGGTCGCAGAGGGGGTCGTGGCTTGGTGTATGGGGGACATACTGATGAACGGCACCGACGACCTCCTCGTAGGCGGCGGGGCCGGTGACGCTCAGAATCTTCGGGCTCAGCGCCTTAATCGTCTGGGCATCGGACCCCTTGCCCATGCAGCCAGTGACAATTACTCTGCCATTTTCGCTAATCGCCTCGCTGATCGCATCCAGAGATTCTCGCTTGGCACTGTCGATAAAACCACAGGTATTTACCACCACTATTTCGGCATCTTCGTAAGTAGGCACAATCTCGTAGCCGTCAATTTTAAGCTGGGTGAGAATGCGCTCTGAATCGACCAGCGCCTTGGGGCAGCCGAGACTGATAAAGCCGACTTTATTGCTGGACATATTAGGCTGCTCTCGGGCGAGGTTCAAAGGACCAATTCTACCAGCTTGACCGGGACA
The DNA here is from genome assembly GCA_018657645.1 of Halieaceae bacterium. Classification (GTDB taxonomy): domain Bacteria; phylum Pseudomonadota; class Gammaproteobacteria; order Pseudomonadales; family Halieaceae; genus JBALVT01. The sequence continues at coordinate 2,262 of JABHWT010000043.1, forward strand.
GAGCTAAGTGGTTTGTGCCCGGTATCAGGCGGGCGCTTTATTCGTTACAGTAGGCGGAGCATTGTCTTGAAACGCACCTGGAGCGCACTATTGATGTCTGTAAAAATCGAGCATATCGACAGGGTCACCCTAATAACCCTGGCGCGACCTGAGCGCCGCAATGCTGTGGACAGGGAGACAGCGCGGTCTCTAGCAAGCGCGTTTCGAGAGTTTGATGATGACGCCGAGGCCGATGTGGCGGTTTTTTATGGCGATCACGGCTGTTTTTGTGCGGGTGCCGACCTCAAGGCTGTTGCTGCGGGTGCGGGAGCAAATGCGGTTTTGGAGACGGGGGACGGCCCCATGGGACCGTCGCGTATGCTGCTGAGCAAGCCTGTCATAGCAGCCATCGCCGGGCATGCCGTGGCGGGAGGGCTTGAGCTAGCGTTGTGGTGCGATTTACGAGTGGCAGAGCACAGCGCCGTAATGGGCGTGTATTGCCGTCGCTGGGGTGTGCCGTTAGTAGATGGTGGTACGATTCGATTGCCCAGATTAATAGGACATGGCAGGGCAATGGATCTTATTCTAACCGGCAGATCAGTCGATGCACAGGAGGCGCTGCAGATAGGGCTGGTCAATAGAGTGGTCGATGATGGCACGTCTCTGGATGCAGCCATGGATCTGGCCCAGCAATTGGTTCGATTCCCGCAGGCCTGTCTACGCTCTGATCGGATCAGCGCCTATGAACAATGGGACCTGTCGATGGAGGCGGCGCTAGCTAATGAAACCCGGCTGGGACTGGAGGTTATCGAGTCTTTGGAGACGGTCACCGGTGCCACACGTTTTGCGTCTGGTAGAGGGCGGCATGGGGATTTTGATGATCTGTGAGCGATCGAATGCGGCCCACAAGGCGGAGTGCTTATGACAACGGCGAAACTAATCAACAGCGATAACATTGAGTCGATTACCAATTGTGTTATTTTTGACTGCCGTTTTTCGCTGGCCGATCCCGATCAAGGTCGTGTGGACTATCTGGCTGGACATATTCCGCGAGCCCAATATATTGACCTTGGCAAAGACTTGTCGGGCCCGATCGCGCGTCACGGCGGCCGCCACCCGCTGCCGTCCCCGGCCGACTTTGCTGCCACACTGGCAAGTTATGGCGTGGGGCCCCAGACCAATGTAATTGCCTATGATGATCACGGCCTGGCATACGCGGCGAGATTGTGGTGGATGATGCGGAGCCTCGGATTCAAGCCTCCCTGGCTGCTGAATGGGGGCTACCGTGCCTGGATAGCCGGTGAAGGGCAGGTTGAGACTGCCATACCCGTGGCAGAGCCCTGCTCGGCATGTGAGTCGTCCACTTTCGACGGATGGTGCGATATAGAGGGGTTGCGCATGTTGCAGGGGGAGGGGGCACTGGTCATCGATTCCAGAGAGGAACGACGCTATCAGGGTTTGGAGGAACCCATTGACCCCATTGCTGGCCATATTCCGGGAGCGATCAACTGTCCCTGGCTAAATGTAGCCGCATTGAGTGGGGATGTGGATACGCAGCGTGCAAACTGGGGTGATATTTTGGAGGCGGACAAGATTGTCGTCTATTGCGGCTCCGGCGTTACAGCTTGTGTCAATCTATTTTCACTGGCGATGTCGGGAAGAGACGACGCCGTACTGTATGCAGGCAGCTGGAGCGACTGGTGCAGCCATCTCTAGAAATCGGGCGCGCATTCACCAGATACCCACTTGCCGGTTGATGGGTGCGCAAAGGCCAGGGCGGAGGCATGTAACATAAGACGCGGGGCCATATTGAGCGCCTCGTTGTGGGCGTACATGTCGCAACCTAGAATCGGGTGTCCCAACTCTCGCAAGTGAATGCGCAACTGATGCGATCGCCCTGTTATGGGCGTTAACAAGAGGCGACTGCGGTCCCGGGCCCGGCTCAGCACTTCAAATCGGGTGAGGGCCGCCTTGCCGCTGGTTGAACAGATTTTTTGCTTCGGACTGTTGTGCCAGTCGCGAGCGATGGGGAGATTGATTTCACCTGTATCATCTCGCACGACACCGTAGACGATTGCGTGATAGGCTTTCTCTACTCTGCGCTCTTGGAACTGCCTGCTTAAGTGAGCGTGCGAAGCCTTGTTGAGCGGAATGACCATAATGCCGGAGGTGTCCAGGTCGAGACGGTGGACAATACTGGCGGTTGGGAAGCGCTGCCGTAGTCGGGTGATCAGGCAATCCTTGTTTAATGGATGGCGGCCGGGAATGCTGAGCAACAATGTGGGCTTGCGCACCATGAGTAAGTCGTTATCCTCGTACAGAATATCGATTTCTTCGCGGCTGTGGGGAACAAGATAGGGTGGCTCTGACATGGGCGCTACTTTACACGAGCAAAGGACAAAAATCCGTGGCCATTAACAGGGAATTGACCGGCTACCTGGAGGCATCATTACCAGGGGCGCGAATCGAAAGCCAGCCGTTACCGATGATACCGGCGCTCGAACTCTTCCTGTTGAACCACGATTATCCACAGTCAGAACTGTCCCGAGAAGCGATAAAGAAGTTGATGGATGACCCGCTTTACTGGGTGTTCTGCTGGGCCTCGGGACAGGTGCTGGCCAGTTTCCTGTTCGAACATCCCGAGTGGGTAAGGGCAAAACGGGTCCTCGATTTTGGTTGCGGCTCGGGAGTCGCTGGCATAGCGGCGGCTATGGCAGGTGCTCGCGAGGTGATAGCCTGTGACACGGATCCCCTGGCACTGAAGGCCGCTCAGTACAATATGCAGCACAACAAAGTTGACTTGGAATTGACCAGTGACTTTTTCAGTATCGCGGGTGAAATAGACCTGATTATCGTGGCCGATGTTTTATATGACAGCGCAAATATTGCGTGGTTGCAACGCTTTATACAGCGGGCCAAGCGAGTATTAATAGCAGACTCGCGAGTCAGGGATTTTGACTACCCGCCCTATCGGCTGATTGATCGGCGCGAGGCCTGCACCGTGCCGGATCTAGACGAATCCGCAGAATTTCGCGATGTGCGAATTTTTATGGCGGACTGAGCAGCGAATGCCAAGCTTGTTTTACTTGCCCAGAGCAGATTGGTACGCACTGACCGTATCTGCCAGCCCCATTTGAATGGCGTCGACGATTAATGCATGGCCAATAGAAACTTCCATCAGCCCCGGCAATGAGGCAAACCGGGGGAGGTTGTGCCGGTCGAGGTCGTGGCCGGCGTTCAGGCCCAGACCCAGATCAATCGCGACTTGGGCAGCCTCAACAAATTGCTGGAATACTTGATCGACGTTGTTATTGTTGAGAAAAGCGCTGGCGTATGACTCGGTATACAACTCTATTCGGTCGGTGCCAGTTTGGGCGGCTAGCTGAATTTGCTCGGGATCGGGATCCATAAACAAACTGGTGCGAATTCCCAGCGCCTGTAACTCTTCCACCAGTGGGGCCACGGTGTCGCCATCGCGCTTGAGGTCAAAACCGTGATCGGACGTCAGCTGGCTGTCACCATCGGGCACCAGGGTGCACTGAGCGGGGCGAATTTCCTTAACCAGAGCGATAAAGCCCGGGTAGTCGCCCACCCCATCGCGGTCACTTTTTCGGGGGCCTGTCATCGGATTGCCCTCGATATTAAATTCTACCTCCAGCATTTCGGCCAGATTGAAGCAGTCATCCGCCCGAATGTGGCGCTGATCGGGGCGAGGGTGCACGGTAATGCCATCGGCCCCGGCGTCAATACACATCCGGGCGTGCCGGGGAATGTCAGGATTGCGGGTATCGCGGGAGTTGCGAATAAGGGCAATCTTGTTGAGATTAATACTCAGCGCAATCACAGGATGCTCTTGCGCTTGATTTTGGTGATGATAATGGCATCGACCGGTACATCGCTGTAGGGGCCGACCTTATGTACCGGCGCCGAGGCAATGAAATCCACAACATTTAAACCATCGATGACCTCGCCAAATACCGCATAGCCCGGTCGGCCCGGCGCCCAGTCCAGGCGCAAATTGGTGCGTTGATTGATAAAAAATTGCGCTTTGGCAGAGTCCGGGTCATTGGTGCGCGCCATGGCCAGGGTGCCACGAATATTGTGGAGACGGTTTTTTGATTCATTGATAATAGGCTCTCCCGTAGCTTTTTGGGACATGTTCGGTAAAAAACCGCCTCCCTGTATCATAAAACCGGGAATTACGCGGTGAAAAATGGTGCCCTCGTAGTGGCCGCTTTCGACATATTTGAGGAAATTTGCAACACTGACCGGCGCCCTGTCCCGAAACAGGCGTATAGTGATGTCGCCCTGGTTGGTCATAATTATTAGCTGTGGATTGGGTAATGGTGTCTGTTCTCCAAAGGCAGTTGTTGACACCAGTATCACAAAAGCCAATATACATATTCGTAGCATAGTCATTTATTCCTTCGTTAAGCCCACTCAGATTTGTTGCGCCGCTTGGGCCATAAAAAGGGTACAGTTACCGCTATGATGACCCCCAATAATACAGCCCCTGCACCATTGATAAATTCGTTGCTTACAAGTTTGTCGTCCAGGCGCTGATTTTCGGACTTCAGCGTCTCGACACTCAATTTCAATTTCTCCGTCTCTATAGTCAGGCTTCGATTCTGTTTATCTGCCTCCACCGCATTTCCTGAGATTTCTTTGAGCCTGGCAAATTCCCGGGCAGTGTTCGTTAACTCGGAATCTGTACTGTTGATTGTGCTGAGCAGGCTCGCTTTCTCAGTCTTTAACGCGCTCAACTCGCTCTTGAGGCTGGAATTTTGCTTGTTCAAATGCGCGTTTTGCTCCAGCGCTTTGTTCAGCTGTAGCTGTGCGGGCAGTTCCGAGATCAGATATTGTGTGCGAATCCAGCCGCTGGTGCCCTTGTCAGTTATTATCTCGGCGTATACGCCATCCTCCGATATGCCAGCAATTGTCATGCGAGTCCCGGACGGGATGCCCCGGTGTGTTATCCGGTATTCACTACCGGGACCACTACGCAGTGGGACGAGTTGCTTGTCGGAGACATAGCGAACATCCTGGGCGACGGCTGGCGCGAAAAAAGCCGGGCACAGGAGGATGAAAAAAAGTGTGGAGTGTTTGTACATCCTTATTTCTCGGGAACTTGCTCTTCCTTGAGGTGGGGGCTGATAAGAACCGCAGTTAGGATTGTAAGTGCCAGCGTAAAACCAATAGCGGAATAGAGTTTGTAGCTAACCCAGGTTTCCTCGCTAAAGCCATAGGCTACGTACAAGTTCAAGGCGCCTACAATGGCAAAATTGGATACCCACAGTATGTTCAACCGTCGCCAGATGGTTTTGGGCAGCTGTATTTGACCTCCCAAAGTGCGCTCCATGAGGTTCTTCTCACCAATAAATTGCGATCCACCGAAAACTACTGCCAGAACCCAGTTAAAAATTGTCGGTTTCCACTGGATAAACATCTGGTTGCGAAACAATAGCGTGGCTCCGCCAAACAGGGTAACTGCCAGGAATAACCACAGTAGCCGCTTTTCCAGTTGACGGGTGATAGCAAGGGTAATAACCAGCTGCAGTGCTGTTGCTATCATCAGTACAGCTGTAGCGGAGAAAATACCGTCAAACGTATATTTCCAGCTTCCCAGTTCAATAGTCTCACCACTAAATTGGTAGACCGTGAAAAACAGGACAATCGGGAGGAATTCGGCCAATTGCTTCATAGATTCAGTCTTGCTCCAGCTGTTATCATACGTTGTCTATCATAGGGTCTGCTAGCGGAGAGTTCTAGTCAGGCGTCAGTCGGGCGCTCTGGCTGCAGATCACGTTAAGTCCAACAGGTTTAATGTCGGCATTATAAGTGTAAAGTTTGTGCTAATTGACTTCCATACCCATACCACCGCATCGGATGGCACCCTGAGCCCCTCCGAGCTTATTGATCGCGCCCTGGCCAGTAATATTGAACTGTTGGCGATTACAGATCACGATACTGTCGCGGGATACCAGGCAGCGGCCACTTATTATAACCTTAATCCAGGACAAATGAGGCTTCTTTCAGGTGTGGAATTTTCCTGTCGTTGGTCGGGTGCCACTCTTCATATTGTGGGTTTGGGTATGGACTGTGATCATCCCACAATGAAGTCGGGATTGCGTACCATGGCTTTGGCCCGGGAAGCCAGAGGGGAAAAAATTGCGGATAGGCTGGAGGCATTGGGGTATGTCGGGGCCCTGCGGGGGGCACTGGAAAAGGTCGGCAGTGGTCAGCTTGGTAGACCGCATTTTGCCCAGTGGTTGGTAGAGCAGGGGCATGTGGCGGATACCAGACGCGCCTTTGATCGATACCTGGGACGGGGCAAAACAGGGGATGTTAAAACCTTCTGGCCCGATTTAGCTGAAGTGGTTAGTTGGATTACCAATGCCGGCGGCGTGGCAGTCATTGCCCATCCGCTACAGTATCGGTTCACCCGCACCAAATTGTGTCGATTGATTGTGGATTTCAAAGATAGTGGTGGAACCGCCATCGAAATAGTAAACGGAAGGCAAAGTGGCGACCAGGTAGCACAGCTCAAGCGAGCCGCAGCGCAATATAACCTTTTAGTTTCCGCTGGCAGCGATTTTCACAGGGAAAGTCCCTATGGTGCACAACTCGGTGTAGAATTGCGGGCCCTGGGAGACTTGCAGGGAGTATGGGAGCACTGGACTGCACCCAAATCCATTGAGGTGCACTCGTGAGCCAGTTTTTTCAAATACATCCCGACAACCCGCAGCCGCGCCTGATTCGGCATTCGGTGGATATTATTCGCCAGGGGGGAGTCGTGGTTTATCCGACGGATTCTGCCTACGCGCTGGGGTGTCACATTGGCGACAAAAATGCACTGGACCGAATTCGTCGAATAAGGCAGCTTGATGATCGACACAATTTCACGCTGGTGTGTCGGGATTTGTCGGAAATCGCAACCTATGCCAAGGTGAACAACGCCGCCTACCGGCTGCTGAAGCACAATACCCCCGGTCCCTATACCTTTATTTTGCGCGCCTCGTCGGAAGTACCGCGACGATTGAAGCATCCCAAGCGCAAAACAGTGGGGCTTCGGGTGCCCCAGAACAGTATTGCCTCGGCCCTGCTGGAGGACCTCAACGAGCCATTGATGAGTGTCTCATTGATTCTGCCGGGGGACGAGTACCCGCTAATTGACCCCTACGACATTCGACAGACCCTGGAACACGATGTGGACCTGGTTATAGATGGTGGATATTGTGGTATGGAGGCTACCACTGTCGTTGATATGGCCGATGACACACCCCTGATTTTACGCGTTGGCAAAGGGGATATCGCGCCTTTTGATGATTAGTCAGGTATAATCGACGGCAATGAAAAAACAGGTGTGTCCGTGTCCGCAAAGGAATCTAATCCCACCACAGATGTCGCCGCAGAACCTGAGGCAGCCGTTACCGCGCCGCCGGAAGCGGCAGGTATTTCTGCGCCCGATCAGGCCGCAGGCCCTGCTGTGACTCATCCGCAGCAGGGCGAGATGCCCTTTGCCGTGGTGATGGGCCAGGCGGTGACCGAACTTCCCAAGGATCTGTATATACCGCCGCGGGCACTGGAGGTTTTTCTCGAGGCCTTTGAGGGTCCTCTGGATTTGTTGTTGTACCTGATCAGGCGTCAGAATCTGGACATCCTGGATATCGACGTATCTGAGATTACCGCCCAGTACATGCGCTATGTCGAGTTGATGGATGCCGTGCAATTTGAATTGGCGGGGGAGTATTTATTAATGGCCGCCATGCTGGCCGAGATCAAGTCCCGAATGTTACTGCCGAGGTCCACCGAGAACGACGACAGCGAAGAGGACCCGCGAGCCCAGCTCATTCGTCGACTTCAGGAGTACGAACGGTTTAAGAAAGCGGCGGAAGATATTGAGGCGATGCCGAGAGAGGAGCGGGATATATGGGTAGGCAACGCCAAACCACCCGACCTGAATCGATCCCGGCCCGAGCCAGATGTGGATTTGCGCGAGTTACTGCTGGCACTTGGCGAGGTGATGCGCCGTGCCGATAAGTACGAGGCACATCTGATTGAACGCGAGGCCCTGTCAACGCGAGAGCGGATGTCGGATGTTCTGTCCGCTTTATCGGGGCAGCAATTCGTGCCATTCGTGTCTCTTTTCGACGTTAAGGAGGGACGCCTGGGCGTCGTGGTCACATTTTTGGCAATCATGGAGTTAATCAAGGAATCGCTGGTGGAAATCGTTCAGACAGAGAATTATGGTCCCATCCACGTCAAGGCGAGGACGGAGTAAAATGGCGGAAAGCAATCTGGTACAAATTGTTGAAGGCGCGCTGTTGGCTGCGGATAAGCCCCTGTCGGTGGCGCAACTGGCGGGACTGTTCGACGAGCAGGAGCGGCCCGACAACAGCACCATTCGAGAGGCCCTGGCCGAGGCAACTGCCCGCTGTGAGGACCGGGGGTTTGAGTTGCAGGAAGTCGCCCGTGGGTTTCGATATCAGGTGCGTCAGTCCTTAAGCCCCTGGGTGTCGCGCTTATGGCAGGAGAGGCCGCAGAAGTATTCCCGTGCACTGCTTGAAACACTGGCACTAATAGCCTACAAGCAGCCCGTCACGCGGGGAGAAATCGAAGAAATTCGTGGTGTGGCTGTTAGCTCAAATATTATCAAAACTCTGCATGAGAGGGAGTGGATTAGGGTGGTTGGCCACCGCGATGTGCCCGGCAGACCGGCGATGTACGCCACGACCAGCCAGTTTCTGGATTATTTTAATCTCAAGAATCTCGATCAGATGCCGGCCCTGGCAGAGATACGAGATCTCGAGACGCTAACTGCTGAACTTGGTTTTAGCGAGCCCCAGGAAGAGGGGGCGCCTGATCAGGCCAGTGATTCTGAGGATGCGGCTGAGAGCCTGGATCTGGCCGTTGTGGGGGGCACTGAACACCCCTCCGACGAGTCCACAACGGACAACTGAGCAACTAATATATGGTAGCCAAGACACCACAACAGCCCAAATCCGAAGCGCTTCGAGACGATCGGGCCAAGGAGGGCGAAAAACTGCATAAAGTGCTTGCCAGAACGGGGCTCGGTTCCCGTAGGGAAATGGAGCGCTGGATTGAGCGAGGGCGCGTTGTGGTCAACGGTAAAATTGCCCGTCTGGGGGATCGAGTAGATGGCCGGGCACTGATAACTGTAGACGGCAGGTCGCTGTCACCCGCGCCGGAAGCGGAAACTCGCTGTATTCTCTATCACAAACCGACAGGAGAAGTGTGTACTCGCAAGGATCCCGAGGGGCGTCGAACGGTATTTGAACGGCTCCCGAAATTGAAATCTGGCCGCTGGATTTCCATAGGTCGACTCGATTTCAACACCTCTGGACTGCTGTTATTTAGCACCGATGGCGAGTTGGCGAATTCACTTATGCACCCCTCTGCCAATATTGAGCGGGAGTATATGGTGAGGGTGATGGGTAAGGTGGATGACGACATGCTGCAGCGTATGGTTGAAGGAGTTATGCTAGAAGATGGTGTGGCCCGTTTTTCCGATATTCAGGATGGTGGTGGGTCGGGTATAAATCGTTGGTTTTACGTGGTTCTTATGGAGGGCCGAAACCGGGAGGTTCGGCGCCTGTGGGAGTCCCAGGGGCTCACGGTGTCGCGGCTCAAGCGAGTTCGCTATGGCGATGTGTTTATACCATCCAAGGTCAAACAGGGGCAATGGGTGGAACTAGAGCGCCAGGAGGTCAAGAGCCTCTATCGTATGGCCGGTCTCGAACTTAAGGATGTGAAACGCAGCACTGCCAAGGAGCGGGAGGTCATGGATCGCCAGTTTGGCAAACGCCGAGGGCGCGCCGAGACACGCAAAAAGAGCCGCTGACGGGACTGTTATCAAATACAAACACCCCTATATACCCGGTTTAAAGCAGCAGCACTGAATAGGCTACTGCGCATCAAATGCCTGCCCCGTCACTCCCAGGCTGTCATCGCCCATCAGGTACAGGTAGGTCGGCATGAGACTGTGGGGAGAGGGGTTATCGGTGGCTTTTTCGTCGGGATAGGCTGCCCGCCGCATTGCCGTGTTGGTTGCGCCTGGATTCAAACTGTTTACCCTGATTGCCGAGCGCTCTCTCAGTTCGCTGGCCAGCACCTGCATAAAACCCTCGGTGGCGAATTTAGAAACGGCATAGGCACCCCAGCGCGCCTTTCCGGTTCGCCCTACGCCGGAAGAGGTGAGAATGATTGACGCTGATGGTGCCGCCTGTAACAGGGGTAGGAGGTGTTGGGTGAGTAGGAACTGGGCGTTTACGTTGACTTGCATCACTTCCATCCACTGCCAATAGCCGGCGTCCGCAATGTACTGCCTTTCTCCCAGGATACTGGCGTTGTGCAATACGCCGTCAAGCTGGATAAATTCGGTTGCCAGAGCGCCTGCCAGGTCGGTGCACTGTGATGGTGTAAGATCGGCTAAATTCGACTCAAAAATAGCTGGTTGCGGGTGTCTCGCAGCCTCGATTTCATCGTACACGGTTTCCAGCTTGGCCAGTGTTCGACCCAGCAAAATAACGGTGGCGCCGTGGCTGGCATAGCTTAATGCGGCCGAGCGACCAATGCCATCTCCTGCGCCAGTGACCAGTATTGATTTGCCCTTAAGTAGATTGGATGTCGGTTGGTAATTGTCGGGAATGTATGCAGCCATGGGTTAGTCGTCCGGAATTACTCAGTGAGGCCCCAGAATTAAGCTGTGAAGCGCGGTGCTATGACTGGCCAGGGCATTTGCGCCCCAGCGGCTGGGGTCGTCGTGAGACTCGATATAACCGTAGGCTGCGGCAATGGTATACATGCCGGCACCACGACCGGCTTCGATGTCGCGCAAGTGGTCGCCCACGTAAATGGCCTCATGCGGAGAGCAGCCCAGGTGACGGCAACTGAGGTAGAGAGACTCCGGGTGGGGCTTTCGATCCCTGACATCATCGGAGCACACGAGGCTTGACATGGGAGGGGATAGATCCAGCTTCTCCAGTAGGGGAGCGGCGTAGGCTCTGGGCTTATTGGTGGCGATGCCCCAGGCAATGCCCTGTGCCGAAAGCGCTGCTATGAGCGCCTCTATGCCGGGATAGGGTGCGGACGCAGTGCCTAGCACTTCACTGTACAAATCCAGGAGTCTGCGGCGTTTACTGTCAAATTCTGCGGCGCTCTCGGCAATATCCAGCGCCAGCGTGACCAGGGCTCTGGCGCCATTTGAAACCGAGGCGCGAATAATGGCCTCATCGAGAGGGCCACGGCCATGTTCGGCGCGGAGGGCCTGGACGACCACCACGAATTCCTCAGCGGTATCGATTAGTGTGCCGTCGAGATCAAATATGACGGCCTTTAATTGGTTGGGTAGGTCACTCATTCCGGCTTGCTTGCATGAACCATGTAGTTTACCGACACGTCCTTTGCATCGAGGCGGTAGTGCTTGGTTATTGGGTTATATAGCAGGCCCGTCATTCCCTCCATGGTCAGTTCTGCTGTGCGAATCCAGCCGGCCAGTTCAGAGGGTTTGATGAATTTGGCATACTCGTGGGTATCTTCCGGCAATAAGTGCAGGATGCGCTCTGCGCCGACGATTGCAAACAGGAAGGCTTTGGGATTGCGGTTCAGGGTAGAGAAGTAGAGTGCGCCGCCGGGTGTAGCCAGCCTGGCGCAGGCGGCAATGATTGCACTGGGGTCAGGGACATGTTCAAGCATTTCCAGACAGCATACGATGTCGTAGCTCGCAGGCTCTGCCGCGGCCAGTTGCTCTGCGGTTGTCTGGCGGTAGTCGACCTCGATGCCGGACTCCAGAGTATGGATTCTGGCAACGGAAAGAGGTGCATCTCCCATGTCGATACCGGTGACAATGGCGCCGCGCTGAGCCATGGACTCAGCCAGAATGCCGCCGCCACAGCCCACGTCCAACAGGCGTTTTCCGGCGACGGGTGAGTGTTGGTCAATATAACCGGCCCGCAGCGGATTAATATCGTGAAGAGGCTTGAATTCACCGTTGCGATCCCACCAGCGGGACGCAAGTGCTTCAAACTTGGCAATTTCCCTGTGGTCTACATTCAAAGTGGTTGGCATAGGTCTTCATCCTTGGGGTTGGCTCCAATCTTCTGTTGCCAATGCTGGATCCGAGCTGCCAGTGCGCCAGAATCAATGCCAGTGAATTGTCTGTCTTGCATCACCAGTTTGCCGTCGATCCAATTGTGAGAAACCTGGCTGCCATTGGTGGCGTAGACCAATTGGGACAGCGGATTATAAAGCGGCAGAGTCTCGGGCTGGCTCAGATCGACTGCGATGATATCTGCCAATTTTCCAGTCTCAAGACTGCCCACCTGCTCATCGATGCCCAGTGCTCGAGCGCCATTAATGGTCGCCATGGCCAATGCTTCGCCGGCGGTGATGACGGTTGCATCCTGGGATAGCAGTTTGGCCAGCATTGCCGCGGACTGCATTTCCCCAAATAGATTGAGGTCGTTATTGCTGGCGGCTCCGTCGGTTCCCAGTGCCACGTTTATACCTGCTTTTTTCAGTTTCGCTACAGGGCAGCCGCCTGAAGCCAGCTTCATATTAGATTGTGGACAGTGAATAACATGGGCACCAGTGGCCGCCAGCAGGGCAATGTCGTCATCCACCAGTTCGGTCATGTGTACGCACTGGGTTTTTGGGCCCAGTAGTCCAAGCTTATGCAGACTGTTCAAGGGGCGCTCACTATTTCTAGTAATCGCCTCCTGAACCTCGCTGGGGGTTTCGTGCAAATGGATGTGTACGGCAATATCGAGTTCTGCCGCCAGGGTGGCCACTTTGGCCAGGCTGGCTTGAGATACTGTATAGGTGGAGTGGGGGCCGAACCCTACAGTTATCAGGTCGTTGTGCTTGACGTCGTCGCGCAGGGCCAGCCCCTTTCGAATATACTCGTCTGCATGCTGGGCCCACACAGTGGGAAAATCCAAGACAGGAAATGTAATTTGGCAGCGCATGCCGACATCGCTGGCGACCTGTGCGCAAATATCGGGGAAGAAATACATGTCGCTGAATGTGGTCGTTCCAGCTCTGATCATTTCCGCAATGGCGAGTTCGGCACCGTCCCGTACGAATTCTGCACTCACATGATTGGCTTCAGCTGGCCATATATGTTGTTCCAGCCAGGGGACAAGGGGTTGGTCGTCGGCATAGCCGCGCAACAGCGACATTGCCGTGTGGCCGTGGGCGTTGATTAGCCCCGGCAGTAGAGCGTGATTCGGCAGCTCCAGGGTCTGTTTTGCCTGAATACCAGCGGCCTCATCACGAGGTAAAACGGCGACGATACGGTTTTCCTTGATTGCTAGACTATGGCCGATGAACCACTTGTTTTCGGGGATGACGGGTATAATCCATCCCGGATGAATCAAGGTGTCGGCGCTATCCGGTATTGGCTTCATGCTAAACAGGTTCCTAATCGTTGACAGTCTCCCGTTATCGGTGAGTTCCGCCGCTGCGCTGCAGTATAACCGCTATTTTGTTCTGGCTGAAAATAGGAGCGTGAAAAAGCCGCCAATTCGGTAAAAAAATGGCTACGTGGTCACATATTCCGTATAATCGATGGTTTGTGTTCAAGAGTGTGTGGTGCCGCCCGGCGGCATGGTTTGTAACGTTTTTTTAAGCTGGGCTTCCGCCGTAACTCTTACGGTGGAACCTGCAATACAAGTCCAAACATCAGCAGTAAAGGATATAGCAGTACATGGGTGAAATAGCCAAGGAAATAGTTCCCGTCAGCATTGAAGACGAGATGAAGCAATCTTATCTCGACTATGCGATGAGCGTTATTGTGGGACGGGCGCTGCCCGATGTTCGCGATGGGCTAAAACCGGTGCATCGTCGGGTTCTGTACGCCATGAACGAGCTAAATAACGACTGGAACAAGGCTTACAAGAAGTCTGCCCGGGTAGTTGGTGATGTTATCGGTAAATCCCATCCACATGGTGACTCGGCAGTCTATGACACTATCGTGCGCATGGCGCAGCCCTTTTCCCTGCGCTATATGTTAGTCGATGGACAGGGAAATTTTGGTTCTGTAGATGGAGATTCTGCGGCCGCGATGCGCTACACCGAAATTCGCATGCGCAAGATCTCCCATGACATTTTGGCGGATCTCGACAAGGAAACAGTCGATTTTGTCGATAACTACGATGGAACCGAGCAGATTCCTGTGGTAATGCCCACGCGGGTGCCCAATTTATTGATCAACGGATCTTCCGGTATTGCCGTGGGCATGGCCACTAACATACCCCCGCATAACCTCAGGGAGGTAATAAGCGGTACGCTGGCATTATTGGATGCGCCCGATATGAGCGTGGACGACCTGATGGAGCATATCCCGGGCCCCGATTTCCCTACAGGTGCGATTATCAATGGCCGCGCCGGCATTATTCAGGCTTACCGCACTGGGCGGGGCCGTATTTATGTGCGCGCCAAGGCGGAGGTTGTCACCGATGAGAAGAGAGGTAGGGATATCATCCTCATTCATGAAATCCCCTATCAACTCAATAAGGCGCGACTTATCGAACGCATTGCCGAACTGGTGAAAGAGAAGAAAATCGAGGGAATTACCGAGCTTCGAGACGAGTCCGACAAAGATGGAATGCGGGTTGTTATCGAATTACGCCGCGGAGAAATTGGTGATGTTGTACTTAATAACCTGTATGCCCAGACCCAACTCCAGTCTGTATTTGGTATCAATATGGTTGCGCTGGTTGAAGGTCAGCCAAAAATACTGAACCTGAAGGACGTTCTGGAAGCGTTTGTCCGCCATCGACGTGAAGTCGTGACACGTCGCACAGTCTACCTGCTACGCAAGGCACGAGAAAGGGGGCATTTATTGGAAGGGCTGGCTATTGCTCTGGCCAATATCGACCCAATTATCGAGTTGATCAAGGCCAGTCCAAGCTCATCGGAAGCGCGAGAGAAACTGATTGCAGGTGCCTGGCCGCCCGGTGAAGTGACCGGCATGCTTGAAAGAGCTGGCAGTGATGCCTGTCGTCCGGACGAGCTGGAACCGCAGTACGGCCTGCGGGATGGTTATTATTATCTGTCACCCGCCCAGGCCCAGGCAATTCTTGAGTTGCGCCTGCATCGTCTGACGGGCCTGGAGCATGAGAAATTAATTGATGAGTATCAGCAAAAGCTGATAGAAATTTCGGATTTCCTGGAGATTTTGCATGACCCGGACAGCCTGAAGCAGGTGATTCGGGACGAACTGGTAGAGATCGCCGAAAATTATGGAGACGAACGGCGGACTGAAATTACAGCTTCTCAACATGATTTGACTGTTGAAGACTTGATTACAGAAGAAGATCGAGTGGTGACGGTTTCCCATGGTGGCTATGCCAAAACCCAGCCCCTGACGGACTACCAGGCGCAGCGCCGAGGTGGTATGGGCAAGTCAGCTACTGCGGTCAAGGACGAGGATTTTGTAGAGCATCTACTGATCGCAAGCACCCACGCTACAATTTTGTGCTTTTCCAACTTTGGGAAGGTGTATTGGTTAAAGGTGTTCCATATTCCTCTGGCGGGCCGGAATGCGCGTGGGCGGCCAATGGTCAACTTGCTGCCGCTGGAAGATGGAGAGCGAGTGACTTCCATCCTGCCGGTAGAAGAATATACCGAAGGACATTATATTTTCATGGCCACCGCCAGTGGCACGGTGAAGAAAACCCCATTAACCGATTTTTCCCGGCAGCGCAGTGTGGGCCTGCGGGCCATTGATCTGGTCGAGGGTGATGTTCTGGTTGGCACCGCCATTACTACCGGCACCTGTGACGTGATGTTGTTCAGCAGCGAGGGCAAGGCGGTTCGCTTCCGAGAGGGCGATGTGCGGCAAATGGGCAGAACCGCCCGCGGGGTACGCGGAATTCGACTCGGCGAAGGCCATAGTATGATTTCCCTGATGATCCCACGGGAAAGTGGCAGAGTGCTTACCGCCAGCGCCAACGGTTACGGTAAGCGCACTGAAATTACAGACTTTCCCACTAAAGGTCGGGGTAATAAGGGTGTAATCGCCATGTCGACCAGTGAACGCAATGGCAAATTGGTCGGAGCGGTGCAGGTATTTGAAGGTGATGAGCTGATGCTGATCTCCAATCAGGGCACCCTGGTACGGACCCGAGCCGACGAGGTTTCTGTGTTGGGGCGCAATACTCAAGGTGTTCGTGTTATTCGCACCAAGCAGGATGAATTCCTGGTTGGAGTAGAGCGCATCGACGAGCCGGCACCGGAGCCTGAGTACGACGATGATCTGGTCGATGGCGATACAGACTAAACCGAAACCTTCCCTGAGGAACTACAAATAATGACTCGCTGTTATAATTTTTGCGCAGGCCCAGCAGCACTGCCGGAATCCGTTCTTGAAATTGCGCGCGATGAAATGCTCGACTGGCATGGGGCCGGGCTGTCTCTAATGGAAATGAGCCACCGCAGCCCGGAAGTTGTGAATGTGGCCGAGCGTGCACAGCAAACCTTGCGTAACCTGTTGGGCATTTCGGAAGATTACGCAGTCTTATTTTTGCAAGGCGGAGCCAGTACCCAGTTTTCTGCAGTGCCGCTGAACCTGCTCGATGGTGGGGGAGCGGTCGACTATGTGAATACCGGGCAGTGGTCGCGAAAGGCAATAGCGGAAGCCAGGCGCTATGCTGATGTCAATGTAGTGGCCTCATCTGAGGACACAAATTATTCCACTATACCGGCTAAGCAGACCTGGCAGTTAGGTACGGAAGCGGCCTATTTGCACTACACGCCCAATGAAACGATTGGAGGTGTTGAGTTTTTTTGGACACCGAAGGTGGATGTGCCACTGGTGGCGGATATGTCCTCTACCTTGCTGTCCCGGCCAATAGAGGTGAATGATTTTGGGGTTATTTATGCTGGAGCCCAGAAAAATATAGGGCCTGCAGGTCTCACTCTGGTGATTGTTCACCGTAGCTTGCTGGGTCGGGCCGACGACCAATGCCCCGCCATGCTTAACTGGCAGACCGCCGCCGATAATGATTCCATGTACAATACCCCTCCCACCTACGCACTGTATTTGTCGGGGCTGGTATTTGACTGGTTACAGAACCTGGGAGGTTTGCAGGCGATGGCTGCGATCAATCGGCGCAAGGCCGAGAAGTTGTACAGTGCAATCGACACTAGCAGTTACTACTCTAACCCGGTTGAATTGGCGAGTCGCTCGAGCATGAACATTCCCTTTACGCTAGCCGACCCGGCGCAGGACAAAATGTTTTTGCAGGAGTCCGAGGCTGCAGGACTATTGAATCTCAAGGGGCACCGCTCCGTGGGAGGTATGCGGGCCAGCATCTATAACGCAGTGCCGGAGAAGGCTGTCGATGCGCTGATAGCCTTTATGCAAGATTTCGAGCAGCGCAACGGCTAGGCCTGGTAAGTAGTATGACAGATACGAGGAATCTAGAGCAGGTCAGGGCAGATATCGATGCCATCGACCAGGAAATTCAGGCATTAATCAGTCGTCGTGCAGAGTGTGCCCAGAGGGTGGCCGCTATCAAGATGGCGGAGCTGGTGGCAGCTCGAGAGCGGGGAGAGCCAGAAGTCGATGTGGTTTACTATCGGCCAGAGCGAGAGGCTCAGGTTCTGAAGCGAATTCTGGACCGGAATGAAGGGCCTCTGGACGGTCAAACGGTGGCCCATATTTTCAGGGAGGTCATGTCGGCCTGCCTGGCTCTGGAAAAACCCCTGCGAGTTGCGTATTTGGGGCCCGAGGGAACATTTACCCAGGCCGCCGCAATTAAACACTTTGGACACGCAGCTATCTGTGTTCCACAGTTAAGTATAGACCGCGTTTTCAGGCAGGTTGAGTCCGGTGATTGTAATTATGGCGTAGTGCCCGTAGAAAACTCTACAGAGGGTATGGTGAGCCACACTCTGGACAGTTTCATGGACTCCCCCTTAAAGATTACCGGTGAGGTGGAGATGAAAATAGGTCATCACCTGCTATTGGCAGAGCACACGCCTCAGGATACTATCACCCGGATATGCGCCCA
>JABHWT010000042.1 GCA_018657645.1 Halieaceae bacterium
AGTATTTTCACAAAACCTGCTGGCCCCCCACGGTGTTGTACATAGGGCCAGCCGGTCTCGGAAACGCTGGCCACATAAAAGCTGTCGCGCTCGCTAATAAATTGGGCCTCGCGAGTGCTCAGTTGACCATTGTAATCGTCACCCTCCTCGAAGCTGGCGTAGCCCTCCCGGCTGCCATGGAGCACCTGTAGTGCTTTTACCGCCGGTGTAAACCCTATCTCTGCAAACTTGTGGCCCATGCTGCACTCCTTTTACTGGAGGGTCGGTCCTCGCCGTCCCTGATGGAAGCTACTATCTCAAATTCCATTTTCTAGAAGAATAGTTTATAAAGGCATTTGATTATTAACCATATAGGAATAATAGAGTGAACAACTTCCATCAAATGCAGGTATTCATCGCTGTGGCAGAGGAGGGTGGATTCGCCGCAGGGGCCCGACGGCTGGGTATTTCGCCCCCCGCAGTGACGCGCACGGTCTCGGCTCTGGAGGAGCGCCTGGGGGTGAAGCTATTGAATCGAACCACCCGTTACGTGCGGGCGACGGAAGCTGGATTACGCTACCTGGAAGATAGCAGGCGCGTACTGGAACTGGCCGACCAGGCCGACGAGGCTGCAGCGGGGATAAACGCTGAGCCTCGCGGCACCCTGACCATCACCGCACCAGTCATGTTTGGACGCCTCTACGTGATGCCGGGCATAAATGCCTATCTGCGCAGCAATCCGGGGGTGAAGCTCGAAGCCCTGTTCCTGGACCGCCCCACCAACCTGGTTGAAGAAGGTATAGACGTGGCGATCCGCATCGGAGAACTACCGGATTCCAGCATGCGTGCACTCAAAGTGGGGACGGTGTGTCACAGGGTGTGCGCGGCACCGGCCTATGTGGAGCAACACGGTAAACCGAAGAAACCGACTGACCTGAAATCTCACTCCCTGGTGATATCCAGTGCAGGAGGTTTTTCACCGGGATGGCGGTTCAACGATTCGGGTAGCGACACCCTTATTCCGGTCAGTGCCCGACTGGGGGTGAGCACCAATGACGCGGCACTGGAAGCGGCTGTACAGGGCCTTGGAATCACCCGCCTGTTGTCATACCAGGTAGCGGGGCCGCTGGCACGGGGAGAGTTGGTCTCACTGCTAGAAGACTACCAAAGCGCCGCGCTTCCCGTACATATCTTGCATCGGGAGGGGCGTCACGGAAGCGCTAAAGTGCGCAGCTTTATAGATTTACTGGCACAACAGCTACGGGGTGACCCCACTATTAATGCTACTGGCCAGAGATAATGCAAACCTCCGGGGCAGGGAATATCCCGCTTTTCAATTGAATTGCCTGTACAATGAGCGAAAGCCTTGTCCATTTTTCAGGGAGACCGATCATGAAGCAATCACTACTGGCGTTGATGCTAATTCCCTGTGCGCTACCTGCACTGGCCGAAAAGCCCCACCCGGAGCGATTGGAGCACGGTAGGCAGGTGTACCTGCAGACCTGCTCAGGATGCCATGATACCGGGGACAGCGGTGCCCCACTGCTGTCAGAACCCGGTCAATGGTCCCAGCGATCTGACTTGTGGGAGGCGGTGCTGTTTAAACACGCCAACGAGGGTTATGGTCTGATGCCAGCCGAGGGCGGTGATCCGCAATTGCAGGAGTACGATGTTGATGCAGCGGCAGAGTACATGATGTCAGAGATTTTCCCCGAACGCACCACGGACTAACCGCTACAGAAGTAAACCCCTATTTATTCGGTTGAATACGCACCATGCCAAGCCCCCCGGCACAGGCGCAATCCACCGCCCCATTGGGTGCTGCGCGTACCGCGCCGCCCATGATCGTGTAGCGGTGACTGCTACCGAGACCATAGTGAAATGCCGACTCACCACTGTCCCAGTCGATACCTTCCAGAGTATAGATTCCGTCGCGCACACCCAGGCAGTATATTAAATTGCTGGCGCCGCTGATCGAGCAGACGGATCCGGTCACGCTGTAGTCCGAGGAAACCCAGGCACGCTCAAAGGTTCGTGTTTTCGGATCCCACTGGGTTTTAATTCCACCGCGCGGCGCATAGCCGGGCAGCAAATAGGAGTACAGGTCGGCGGTCAGTTGACGTCCCTGACCGTCCTGCTTGATGACTGCCTTTGCCGGCTCCATATTGCCGATGAATGCACCATAGCCTTTAACAATAGGAGAGGATTCTGTCTGTACTGGTTTTTCCTCGTCGTCATCAAAAGACACCGGCACAATGCCTGCAACCCGGCGCGGTTGTCCCTCAATTCCCTTCCAGTCGGCTGGTATTTCATCGCGCCAGTAGGCGACGAAATTCAAACGCCGGCTGGCATCGCCAATCAACACCAGGCGGTCCGAGCCTTCACCCCACCCCATCAGGGTTGGCGTGGTGCCACTGCCCCGGTGGTTCTCATTGGGGTAGGTAACGACCCAGGCACCATCCTCCGGCGACAACGACAGCTTTTTCCCCGTCCACTGGACGCGTTGCATATGGCTACCAGAGACCACGTAAATACCGCCTTTGTCATCGTTGGCCATACCATTTCGTACAAACCACGGCCCGATATTGTCGGCATCTGAGCCAGGTAACAGTATATGGTGGTGCTCCTTGAACATCTTATCTATCACAACGAGCATTCCGGATGTTGTTACCAGCGACAGCCAACCATCGTGCGTAACGTTGAGGGAAAAGGTATTGCCGCCGGCCAATAGGGATTGGGGGATTTTCCATTGTCGCTTGAGCACAATATCCGATTCCGGATCACCCTCCACCGCGTCACCATACACCCGGATGTATTGTTGAGGGCTGCCGATTCTGGAGTAAAGAAGGTACAGGTCGTTATTGTTGTCGATAAACTTGTAGAAACTCGCTACCCGATATATAGCCGGCATCCAGGTTTCAAAAACATGGTCATAGAGGGGCTGGCCACTCAGTGAATCAGCCTTTGACACATATTGTTCGATTTCCCGTTCGGTGAGAAATTTCTCCTCTCCGGTGGTGTGGGTCGATAATACCTCCAGTGTTTCCGCATCCAGTTTGATAATCCGATCACCACCGCCAGACCAGATAACCCGACGGCCATCCGGATAGGGCGCACTGTAAAGTATTTCCCAGGCATTCACCGGGCCCAGGGGCACCCATTTGAGTTCCGAGGGTTTTAGCATTCGGCTGGGACCGGTGAGCCCCGCAACCGGATTATAATCAGACTGCCCCGGGTTAGCGTGCGCCATAGGCCAGGGGGACTCGGCGATGTGGGGATTTTGGGGGGGCGAGGCTGGCTCCCCCCCGATAGCACCAGAGGTGCCACCGAATAATGCGGCGATGCTTATAACAGACAGTAGTTGGATTGATAATTTCATAAAGCTATATCCAGAGTGTTGGGTCAAAAAAGTAGAGCATTGTCACCGTGACGAATTTGAGGGCTGTTGCGAACCGTCGATTACAGGCAGTTCGGCTTTGCTGTAATGCGCCGCCAGCAGAAAATGTACAGCGCCCCACAGGTACAGCAGGGACACAATGGCCAGCGCATAGCGCAGGGATTCATCGCCCCAAACCGCCTGCTCGCTGATAAAACCAACCAGGGTTACACCACCACCGAGCCCCAGTGCAGTAAACGATGCCATAGCGAGACCAGAGGCGAAGGCCCGCAGGGGCAGCGCAACCACGGTTTGAACAACCACAAATAGTTGTGGCGGCCCCATGAATCCAAGTAGCGTCGCAAGGCTCATCAAGACCACCGCAGCAGCGGTAGATTGTACCAAATAGGCAGCGATAAACAGCGGTGCCGCAGTGAGTGCGCCGCCGGCACAAATCCACATGGGGCCCCTGCTATCGCGGGATGTAATGCGCGAGCCCAGGATTCCCGACAGCAGTGCGCTCAGTGTTCCCACAACTCCCACAATGCCGGCCAGTACCATCCCCACAGTTTTTAAATCGAGGCCGTGAAAGCGAATAAAGAATACAGGCAGCCATTGAACGGCCCCCATGGCGGCGGCACCAAGCAACGAGAAGCCCAGCACCATATGGCAATAGGTTCTTATTTTCCACAACTGCCCGAGCGAGGAAATAAAAGTCGGGGGATGGCCGTGCTCTAACGCCAGTGGGCGAGGACGTCCGCCTATTAGAATGAACATTAGTCCGGCCACCAGTAGAGTTGCCACGCCCGAAAACAATAAACCCGCCTGCCAGCCAAATTGTTGGGTAACCCACCCCCATAGGCCCATTCCAACAATGACACCCATGGGTGCTCCCGCGGCCACCACACCCTGGATCTTTGAATTATTCTCCAGCGCAATATTCTCGGCGATGACCAACTGGGACAGGGGGGCAACAACGGCTATCGCCATACCGATGCCGGCGCGACACATCAGGATGGCGGCGTAGGACTCAGTTGTGCCAGACAGCAGCGCCAGAACACCCGACAGTGCCACCG
Source organism: Halieaceae bacterium (assembly GCA_018657645.1). Classification (GTDB taxonomy): domain Bacteria; phylum Pseudomonadota; class Gammaproteobacteria; order Pseudomonadales; family Halieaceae; genus JBALVT01. The sequence continues at coordinate 4,432 of JABHWT010000042.1, forward strand.
CACCACAAATCACCGAGCGCCGGTTGTAACGCCCGCAAAAGTGCGGAAGCACCAGCGATCCAACGGCAAACGCAATGGCGTACACCATCACCAGCAGGCCCCGCTGGGTGTCGCTCAACTGCAAATCCTGACCGAGAGGGCCCAGGGCAATGGCAATAATCTGTCGATGGAAAAAATCTACACCCGCAGCCGTTACCAGGCCCACCACCAGCAGTTGGTTGTGTTGTGGCCCGTCTCGCGCAGTCATCAATTAGCAGCCCGGGTCACGCCGCCGCTGCACCACCGTCTACGGGGATTACCGTACCGGTCACATAGCTGGACTCATCAGAGGCAAGATACAACGCTGCATTTGCCACATCGGCCGGCGTAGCCAATCGTCCCAGGGGGTGCTGGGATACGATGGCGGCCAGTGCAGTTTCCGGGTCGGGGTCGTGATCGAGCAAATTCTGCACCATGGGTGTCAATGCCGCCCCGGGAGCCACCGCATTGCAGCGAATCTTATATTCATTGGTTGCACAGTGTACTGCGACGGCGCGGGTCAGGGTTAAAACCGCAGCCTTACTTGTTCCATAGGCAGTCACCCAAGTGGGACATCTCAATGCCGAGGTAGAGGAAATGTTCACAATCGCCCCCCCCTCTTCATTAGTTTTCATTGCCTCAACCGCATTTTGACAGCCCAGGAATACACCGCCCAGATTGACTGACATAATTGAATTGAACAGTTCAAATGAAGTGGTCTCTATATCCCCGGGTATCATAATACCCGCACAGTTCACCAACACATCCAGACGAGAATGGGCGGCCAGCGTTTCTGTTATCAATGCCTTCCAGGATGCCTCGTCGCTCACATCGTGCTTGCGCGCCATACAGCCCTCACCGAGTTCCCCGGCTAGCTGTGTGGCACCTTCAATGTTGAGGTCGGCGATGACAACCTTCGCACCCTCCTGCACAAACCGCCTTGCTATCTCTGCCCCTATTCCCGAGGCCGCGCCAGTGATGATTGCAATCTTGTTTTGTAATCTCATAATGAAAACCTTGCGCTTCGTTTACGTTCGAGCCGACTCATTGCCGACACAGCCAGTTGCAGAGATTTCGCGACCCGTGCCTGCGAGGAATTTGTCGAGACGGACTGTTGGTATCCGGAATCTATTAAACCAGAATTTTCTGCTCTTGCATTTGCTCGACCTGCTCCTCACTCAACCCCAATAATTCTCGATAAACATAATTATTGTTTTCTCCCAGAAGCGGCGCATGGCATGTCATCTCCGGTGGTGTTCCGGTCAGACGCCAGGGCGTGGCATAAATATCACAGGCCTCCATGGATCCCTGATCGTGGCGCAGGGTCAGTTTCTGCGAGGAAAACAGCGCGTGGTCGTTGCGCTCTTCAAGCTCAAGCACCGGTGCCGACGGTACTCCGGCATCATTCAGGGCCGCAACTAACTGGTCTCTGTCCTGGCTAGCTGTCCACTCACCAATAGCCGCGTTGAGTTCATCCGAGCGCGCACGTCTGGCATGAGACTGACTCAAACTGCTGTCCTGGGCCCAATCATCTCTTCCCATCGCTGCACACAATGCAAGCCATTCCTCTTCGTTGCGTGCGGCAAGCGCTACCCAGCGATTGTCCCCCGTGGCGGGAAAGATACCGTGTGGGGCATGATGCGTATGCCTGGATCCACGAGGGCCGGCTATCCGTTCATTTAACTGTAAATCAAGCAGTGGATCACCCATTGTAGCGCCCATAGAAGCTGTCTGGCTCATATCGACAAATTGCCCCCGCCCCGTTTTGCTGCGGTACTCCAGAGCCGCCAGGCCACCGATAACCGCCTGTATCGCCTGAGTCGTATCTCCCAGTCCGAAGGACATCAACCCCGTCGTCTTTTGAGTGTCGGCATAACCCACCGTACTTTCCAGACCCACATAGCCCGAGGCAATGGATGCAAACCCACGCATGTCGGCCTCCGGCCCGGCTTGACCCGCCATGCTCATGGAGACCACGATAATAGCCGGGTTGGCTTTTTTAAGAGCCTCGTATCCCAGGCCATTTTTCTCCATGACGCCGGCGGCAAAATTATCCAATACGAGATCGCACTTCGGTATCAGCTCCCTAACTTGCGCCGCACCCTCGGGATTTGAAATATTAAAAGCAGCAGACAGTTTTGAGCGGTTGTTATTGCAAAAGAAGTACGACGCCGTGGGCACAGCCCGCATCGGATCCACCCGCCCTGCCGACTCGATCCGGATAACTTCCGCTCCCATATCCGCCAGAATTTGTCCCATCATCGGACCGGCCCAATTCCAGCCAAAGTCCAGTATACGAATCCCCTCCAGCGCCCGACCAGTGCGGGCGGACTGCTCCAGTACAATAGGCGCGGGAGGCGTTGCTCTTAGCGCTGCTCCATCGGCATCCAGTGCCGGACCCGGCGAGCAAATTCTGGTTGGGGTTTCGCTGAACTGATAACCGGGTTTTGGAATACGCACCTGCGTAGCGCCAATATCAATCGACCCCCATTGATCGCGGTAGTCGAACTGTTTGCTGTCAAGCGCCTCCTTTACGGTATTGATGACGCCGATAATAATGCCATGTTCCTTGCCTATTTCGAGCAGCTCTGCCCGGGTAAAGCCCTTGAGCCAGGCTCTAAATTCAATATCAACCGGCTCGTCATCACCGTTTGTACCCAGGTATAAAACATCCCGGTTTTGTTTCTCCTGGGACCAGACCGGATCTCCCATAAGCTTGATGA